>JBOHWK010000186.1:0-10128 GCA_050736715.1 Binataceae bacterium (SeqCode)
CTACGCCGCCGGGCGCGGCGCCGGCCCGCCCGGCTCCGACGTGGCGCGCGCCGCGACCGCCGCCGATATCGCGAGCAGGATCGCGCCCACCACGAACGGCGCGCCGGGGAGGTTCACTCGCGCAAAGATTCCCGTATCGATGAATCCGGCAAAGACCGTCGTAAATAGAATCGGCCCGATCATGAAGGCGATTCCGCGGACGCTGCCGAGCGCGCCCTGCAACCTGCCTTGTTCCGATTCTCCTACGCATCGCGTCATCAGGCTTTGTATCGGCGGCCCGTATAGTCCCCACAATCCCGTGATCGGAATCGCCATCGCGAACCACAAATCGGTGCCGGCCAATCCATAAAGCGCAAAGCCCGCGATGCCGAAGACCAAGCCGAGCAGCATCACCCGCCGATCGCCGAATCTGGCAACCAGCGGCTGAACCATTCCCGCGCCGACGATTATCGATCCGGCTCCCACCCCGGCGAGCGCAATTCCCACGGCGCGCGTGCCCCATCCGAAGCGATACGCGGCGTACAGGACGAATACCGTCGGGAGCGCCTCGTGCGCGACGTAGCCGAGGAAGGCGACGGCGGCGAGTCCAATCAGCTCCGTGTTCCCGCGCAACAGCCCGATCGAACCGAGCGGGTTGGCCGTCCGCCACACGAACGTCTCGGTGCGGCGCTCCGGCGGCAGCGATTCGGGCAGCACGAACAGGCCGTACATCGCGTTGGAAAGGCTTAATCCCGCCGCGACCCAGAACGGGAGCCGGGGACCGATCGCGCCCAGCCATCCGCCGAGCGCCGGCCCTAGAACGAATCCCAATCCGAACGCCGCGCTCAGCATCCCGTAATCGCCGGCGCGTTCGTCCGGCGGAGCGAAGTCGGCGATATAGGCATACGCGGTCGAGAAAGTCGCCGAGCAGATGCCGGAGACGATTCGCCCGGCGAAGAGCCATCCGACGGAGGGCGCGTTCGCCATTACCAGATAATCGGCGCCCAGCCCGAAGCATGAGATTAGAATCACCGCGCGCCGCCCAAAGCGATCGGAGAGCGAGCCGAGCACGGGTGAGGCGAGGAATTGCATCAGCGCCCATGCCGTTCCGAATAGCCCGTAAATCTCGGCGGCGTGCGCGGCGTTCCCGCCCTCGAACATCTCGACCAGCATCGGCAGGACCGGCACGATCATGCCGAGCGCCAGCATGTCGAGGACCACGGCGATGAAGATGAACACGAGCGCCGCGCGGCGGGGGCGGCGAATCGCGCCGGGATCGGCGGCGGGCGCGGGAGATTCGGCGGGATTCATGGCGGATCAAAGTAGCAGAACCGGCGCGGGAGAGAAGATCGACCTAACCCCCTGTCCCCCTTCCCATGAATGGGAAGGGGGAATGCAACTCCGCTCTTTCCTTCCGGTTCCCCTCTCCAGTTATGGGGAGGGGTTAGGGGAGGGGTTCAGGAGACTGCTACTATCCATTGCGCGCCGCGCAGGAGTATTCGCCAATGCCGCTGATAACGACCGCTTTCGACGACCGAATCGGCACCGTCGCCTTCGACAACTACGCCAAGCGCAATGCGCTCAGCGCCGCGCTTATCGCCGAGGCGATCGCCGCGTTTGACCGCTTCAAGACGGACGGCGCTCGAGTGGTCGTAATCCGGGCGGCGGGAAACGGCGAGGTCTGGTCCGCGGGCCATGCCGTCGATGAGTTGCCGGCGGCAGACACCGATCCGCTGCCCTACGGCGATCCGCTCGAGCAGTTGTTGCGCGCGGTCAAGTCGTTCCCGGCGCCGGCGATCGCGATGGTGCATGGATCGGTATGGGGCGGCGCGTGCGATCTGGTGATGGCGTGCGATCTGGTGGTCGCCGACGAGACGAGCCGGTTCGCGATCACGCCCGCCAAGCTCGGATTGCCGTACAACATCGACGGGTTCCTCAATTTCATGAGCCGATTGCCGCTCGCGATCGTAAAGGAGATGTTCTTCACCGCCGAGCCGATCTCGGCGGCGCGTGCGGAGCGCGCGGGTCTCGTGAACCAAATCGTGCCGAACGCGGAATTGGAAGCCTTCACCTACGCGATGGCGCGCAAGATCGCGACGCGCTCACCCGCCGCGATCGCGGCGTTCAAGAAGGCGATTCGCGCGCTCAGCGAAGCGGTGGCGCTGAATCCGGAGACCTATGAATACCTGCAAGGGTTGCGGCGCGACGTGTACCGGGGCCACGACTACCGCGAGGGCATCGAGGCGTTCATGGGAAAACGCGCGCCGAAGTTTTAACGCGGCCGATTGGGGCTTGCAAGAGAGTGACTAGTCAGACTAGACTGTTATTATGGAATGGCAACTTCAACATGCAAAGGCGCGGTTCAGCGAGTTGATCGACCGCACGCTTTCGGAAGGCCCGCAAACCGTCACTCGCCGCGGCAAGGCCGTCGCCGTCGTGATTCCCGCCGCCGAATATCGCCGGCTTAAGACTCGCGGCAAGAGCTTAAAAGCATATTTGGTCTCCGGTCCGCATGGAGACTTGGAGATTGACCGGCCCCGCGATATGGGCCGCGTGGTGGACTTCGATGTATCTGATTGACACCAACGTTGTCTCCGAGCTTCGCAAGGGCCAACGATGCGATCCGCAGGTGATGGCGTGGCACCGCGGGCGCATCGAGGCCTTTATGCAAAAGCGCCCGCCGAAGTTCCGAAGCGGCGTGTCTTTGACGCGCTCGGCGATGGCGCCTATACTTTGAAAATGCCCCCGATGGCGGCAAATGCGGGCGGTGCGCCATGTCCAAAGTAATTTCAATTCCAATCGCGCGTGCGAAATTCGGCCGGATTCTTCGCGAGGCCAGCGAAAAGAACGAGCGTTTTGTGGTGGACCGGCGGGGCGAACCGCAGGCGGTGATCCTCGGAATCCGCGATTTTATCCGGACCCTTGCGCCGCCGCCCGGCTTCATGGCCGAGCTTCGCGCCGCAGCGCGCCGCCAGGGACTCGACCAGCTTAGCCGCGCCGAAATCGATCGCGAGATCGCCGTTGTCAGGCGGAAACGGCGCGAGCCAAGTTCCCGAAAAGCCGCCGCGAAATGATCCGGGTGGTATTGGACACCAACGTTGTTGTGTCCGCCCATCTGAATGGCGCCGGCCTGGAGGCGCTGGTCTTCGACCTTGCCACCGCGGGCAGGGTCAGGCTGTGCGTCTCTGCATCCATATTGGAGGAATACGCGGAAGTGTTAAGCCGCGATAAGTTCAAGTTGCCTTCCGAACTGCTGGCGAAATCTTTGGCGCGCGTGCGCGCCGCCGCGCAATTGGTTGTGCCGCGCCGGTCCGTGGCGGCCGCATCCGATCCGGCGGACAACCGCTTTCTAGAATGTGCGGAGGCGGCACGGGCCGGCTATTTGATTACCGGCAACCGGCGGCATTTCCCGCTCCGATGGGGCCGAACTCGGGTGGTTAACGCGCGCGAATTTATTGCTCTGGCCGCTCCGATCCTCAAACGGTGACCAGCCGCGGCTACCCCTTCGTTGCAAGCGGACTTAGCGGCCGCGGCTCTCGCGAGGGCATCGAGGCGTTCATGGAGAAGCGCCCGCCGAAGTTTTGATGGCTTAACAGAGAGGGGGCGCTGTGCAACTCTCGGCCCGGATCTAGCAAGCTTAGGTAGATCGGGGGGAAATGGATTCAATTCGCACTTTGCATTGGCGCTCTATGGGCGCTCGCGTCCTTCTTGTCGCGACGGCGCTTGTCTTGGCGAGCGGGTGCTCCCTTGACATGGGGACTTTGACGGCGCTCGCGACGCATAACGTGAATGTCCCGACGCAGCCAATTGAGAGAGGGGTCGAAGGGAGCGACTGCATCTATTTTGTGCTTGGGATTCCGGTGACCGGAAGCTTGGTTCCCAACCTACAAGAAGCAGAGGACCGTGCCCTTGCGAAGGCTCCCGAAGGAGACGCAATGGCCAACGTCGCGCTCTACCTTGATCCTACGTGGTTTCTCATCGGTTCGAGCGAATGCTACAGGGTAAAAGGCGACGTCGTGAAGATAGCTCAACAGCCCTCCGCCGGAGCGAAGAAATGAGACGGGTTCTACTGCCGCTGCTGTGCGCCGTGCTGCTTTCTTCATGTTCGATACGGTTGGGTAGCTTCACGCTTACTTCGACCAAGAACCTTGGCTACACGTTCACGCCGTTACAGAAAGACGTGACGGGTGAAGATTGTGCGCAAAGTATTCTGTTTATTCCGTGGGGTACCCTAAATCCTAACCTTCAAGAGGCTGTGGATCATGCTGTCGACCAGGTGCCCGGTGGCGACATGATGACCAATGTGACGATTCACGATGATGTTCTGATCACGCTTTTGTACAACCGCAATTGCATTCGAGTGCATGGCGACGTGGTCAGCACCGCTCCGGCGAAACCGATGACCGCGCCCTCCGCCGCTACACCCAAGCACTGATTCACGACTCGTGTTTGGGTGTCAAACGCTCGTTAGGATGGCCTATGCCGAGGGATTTTCGTCCGGGCGGGCGAAGCGGAACGAGGAATCGATCGCATCGTAATCGGCGCGGACCCTCTGCGAGGGCAGGCTCCGCGCCCGTCGCGTTCCAGCAATCCCACGCCCGCGAGCGTTTCCACGTCGTCGTGGACGCGCCGGTAATCGCGTTTAAGTTCCAACGACAGCGACCGGATGCTGCGCGCGGGATGGCGATGCACGTGCTGGAGCAGTTCCCATCGCTTGGGCGTCAGGAGCTGGACCAGCCCCTCCAGGCTTTCAAAGGACAAATGGCGCTCGCGGACGCGGCGGCCGGCCTCCAGCGCGCGCCACGCGGAAATGAATCGCCGCCCAGCCGCCGCGGCGTTCTCGCCAACATGGATTTGCATTTTGCTTTTCATTCGGACAATTCTCCCCTTAGAAGCAGTTTCATAAATATCGTAAATGGGATCGAGACATAATGCCAAATATTTCGGTCAGGAGCGGCGGCCTCCGGGGGCGCGCCAACGGTGCGCCAGGATATTAGCCCAGGGCAACGCCCTGGGTTATCGAGTCATTAAAAACGCGCCCTGTATGGGCGCGGGGAATCCTCCCGCCCTTACAGGGCGGGATTATTTTTGCTCGCATTACCCAGGGCGTTGCCCTGGGCTAATATCCTTCGGCGCTTTCAGCGCCGAGGTAATGCCGGAACTACCCGCCAAGAATATAGACGATCGGAGCAATTTATGGCACTGCTTCTTGGGGAGCGCGCCGCTCTATTCGATTCCCAAGCCAATCGACGTTTTGAACCGCCAGTGGATTTGATCCTCGGTGGCAAAATCCTCGATCTTGCCCTCGACGGTGAAGCGGTAGCCGTTCTTATCGTAGCGCGCCTCGACGGGAGGATTGCGATACCAAAGGCCGCGCTTTATGGCTTCGATAAATAGCTTGTCTATTATCGCTTTGCCGGAATGGCGTTCGATAATCAATTCGCGGAGCTTTCCGCGCGGGTCCATGATCGCGGTAATCACGACGGGCCGGATGCCGGTGGGAACCCGGATGCGCGAGAAGATATCCGTCCGCTCCAGAAGCCCAAGTTGTGCGAAGACCCGATTCAAAAGCGTTTCCGAAAAATCTCCGAATTTAGCCGCTTTGGCGTTGAGCAGGCGCTCTTTGCCCGGCTGCTCTCCCGTACCCACCGAGCGCACGAGGCCCGGCGTCTGCTGGAACGTGCGCACGGCGGCTTGGGCGGCGCCGGGCGGATTGATCAGCGCGTCGCCGCGGCCCGGCACGGTCTGCGGGCCGAGCGGATTGATCGGAGCGGCGGAGAGCGACGACAGGCTATGGATCAGATGCGTGGTTCCGGGCGCGGGCGCGACGGCAACCGGCGGCGGCGATTGGGCCGCGCATCCGGCGAGCATCATCGCCGCAATCGCGAGTGCGGCGAGCGTAAAATTTGATGGACCGAAGCGGACGCGAAAAACCCCTCCCCTAGCCCCTCCCCCTTCAGGAGAGGGGAACCGTGCGGATTTGCGTTCCCCCTTCCCTAAAGGGGAAGGGGGACAGGGGGTTAGGTCTGGCCGATCTACCTGCAACGAATCGCAACTCACGGCATTATGGCTTCGCGCGATGTCATTTCGATTTTTCCCGAGCGGCGCCGGCTTGGTGCGCGTCCATCGCGAGCAGCGCGGGGCGGGCGTCATTGTAATCCGCCACGAAGGCGTCGAACAATTCCTCGCCGAGCTTGCGTTCGTCGGCGCGGACGGCGGCATTGTGCTCCTTGGCGAGGGCGTCGCCGATGCGGGCGAGGAATTCCAGCGCGGGCGAGTAAGTAAACTCTGCCGCGAAACCGCCGGAATAGTGGTAGGCCGCGCCCGCCCGATCCGATGCGAGCCGCGCGCGCATTCCGCCGTTCCCCTGCGCGAGGGTGCGCAAAAATTCTCCCGCGATTAGAAGCGCCACGCCGTGAATTACCGGCGGCGCGACCAGTTGCGGCACTGCGGCCATCCGCGTATCGAATCGCACCGCGCCGGCCTCGCGCGAATAGGCGGTCGCGAAATCGAGATTGGAGAGGCCGAAGTCCATCCCGAGCGTGGTCACGCGCACCGAGGAGATCGTGCGATAGCCGCCGCGCGTGATTCGATTGAGCGCGATCGCCGGGCCGGCGGGCTTGAAATTCGCGTCGAACGGCGCAAGCCATCCGCCGCGATCCATGAACGTGGCGCGGATGCGGCCGCGGTCGAACGACGCGCGCCACCAATAATTTCCCGCCGGATCGACGATCGCCGATTCGGCGGCCACGGAATCGGCGAGTTGGCCGTAGAACTTCCGCAAATGGGGATATTTCGCGAGCGCCGATTCGCGCACTTCCGCATCGAGGTTGAACAGGACAATCGGGCCGGACGGTGAATTGAATTCGTCGAGCACGTTGGAAAACTTCAAGTACCGCTCTACTGCCGCGGATAGATGCGGCATCTGCCGATGCCAAAGTGCGAGGGCGGCGCGATCGTGACGGTTGAATTTACCCGGCGCGGTGTCCCACGGCGCTTTGAGATCGCCCCGGATTAACGGCAACGTGGCGGCGAGCGCGTCGATTCCCGCCCCCAATCCGAACGTGTCGAGCGTCAAGCGCCCGCCGAGCGTGCCGGTGACGCTCGATACTTCGCCGTGGTCATCGGTTGAGCCAACCGGCTTGAGCGCGAACACGCCGGAAAATTGTTCGGGCGCGGCCGGCGCGCGGCATTGTTTCGCTAACGCATAGTAATAATCGGAGCCGCGCGGCGCCCCGGCGACGCAAATCTCATGCGTTCCGCCGGGGCCGTCGAGCCACGGGATGCCCGGTTTGGAATAGAGCGCGGCGGCGCGAATCAGGGTCGATTGGCGCGGCGGCAATTCGCCGAGAACCTCGTTCAGCTTGGCGCTGTACTCGGGATGAAACCCGATGCGGCGCTGGAAGCCGAGTTGCCGATCGAAGATCGCAATCGCCCGCGCGGCGCGATTCGGCCCCGGCGGCACGAGTTGCAGGATCGGTGTGAAGGGATTTTCGTTCTCCGGCGCGAAGCCGGGCGGATGCGCGGCACTGACGGTGGCGGACGGCGCGGGGAGGGCTGCGCCGCTGGCAAACCCGCCATTCGTGGTTACAATTAAAATCAAGGAGCCGAAAGGCAAGGCCAAGCGGAGCCATTTTGTAAGCCGTCCCGGCCGATTTGAATCGGCGCGCGGACCCTGATAGCTTATGGGGCAAGAACTTGGTGAGCGCGGAGCGCGCAAATGAAAGCTGGAATCCATCCTCAATATCGCCACTGCACGGTGACTTGCGCCTGCGGCAGCATCTTCGAGACGCGCTCGACGGTGCGCGAGCTGCACGTCGAAGTCTGCTCGAAGTGCCATCCGTTTTACACCGGCACGCAGCGCCTCGTCGATACGGCGGGCCGCGTCGAGCGGTTCAACCGCAAGTACGGCATCAAGAAGTAGCATTGCAACTCCCGCCGCCCGCAACGCGCTTGCGCGTCCGGGTGCGCGGGGGAAAAGATCGCCGGCCCGGCCGATTCGGCCGCGCCGGTTCTGTTTTAACTTTACGCTGAGCCGCAGGATGCAACCGAGCCATGCTCGATAAGGTACGTGACATCGAAGCGCGGTTCGCGGAACTGGAACGCAAGCTCGGCGATCCGGCCGTAATCGCCAATCAGCGCGAGTACGCGCGAATCGCCAAGGAGCGCGCGCAACTTGCCCAGACGGCGGAATGCGCCCGCGAGTATGTCCGCGTTGCGGAGGAAATCGCCGGCCATCAGGCGCTGGTCGCGGGCGGCGACGCGGAACTGCGCGAACTGGCGCGCGCCGAAATGCCGGCGCTCAAGGATCGCCACGCCGCGCTCGAAGAAAAGTTGAAGGCGATGCTGACGCCGCGCGATCCCAACGACGGCAAGAATGTCATCCTGGAGATTCGCGCCGGAACCGGCGGCGCCGAAGCGTCGTTGTTTGCGGGCGACCTGTACCGGATGTACACGCGCTACGCCGAGCGCCGGGGATGGAAGGTCGAACTCCTGAGCCTGAGCGACACGGGACTGGGCGGAATCAAGGAAGTTATCGCGAGCATCGGCGGGCGCGGCGCCTACTCGCGCCTCAAGTACGAGGGCGGAGTCCATCGCGTGCAGCGCGTGCCCAAGACCGAAGCGTCGGGCCGGATTCACACCTCGGCGGTGACCGTCGCGGTGATGCCGGAGGCGGACGAGGTCGAGGTCAACATCAACGAGGAAAAGGACTTGCGCATCGACGTGATGCGCGCGTCGGGACCCGGCGGCCAGAGCGTCAACACGACGGATTCGGCCGTGCGCATCACGCATCTACCGAGCGGGATGGTGATTATCTGCCGCGACGAGAAATCGCAGCACAAAAACAAGGCCAAGGCGCTCAAGGTCTTGCGGGCGCGACTGCTCGAACAGGCGCAGGCGGAGCAGCACGCCAAAATCGCCGACGCGCGCCGCACGATGGTTGGCACGGGCGATCGCTCGGAGCGAATCCGGACCTACAACTTTCCGCAATCGCGCGTCACCGACCATCGCGTCAACCTGACGCTTCACCAAATCGACAAGGTGCTGGACGGCGAACTCGATCCGGTTATCGACGCGCTCGCCGCATACGATCAGCAGCAGGCGCTCAGCGCGCCGGCGTAACATGAGCGGCCCCCGCGCATCGGTTCCATCGCGGATACTGGACGCTGCCGTACGACATCTCCAAGCCGCTGGTATCGACCCCGCGCTCCTCGACGCGCAACTGCTGATGGCCGAGGCGGCCGGCGTCTCCCGCGCGACGCTGCTGGCCGGTTACGCGCCCGGCGATGCCGCAATCGCGCGATTCGAGGCGTGGGTTGCGATGCGCGCGCGGCGCGTTCCGGTGGCATACATCATCGGCCGCAAAGAATTTTACTCGCTCGATTTTTTCGTCACGCCCGAGGTTCTGATTCCGCGCCCGGAGACCGAGACCGCCGTCGATGCGGCGCTTGCGGCGTTGGCGGACCGGCCCGATTCGCGCGTGCTCGATATCGGCACGGGGTCCGGTGCGATTGCAATTGCGATCGCGCACAACGCGCCCGCGGCGCGGATTACCGCGGCCGACATCTCGTCTGGGGCATTGGAGGTCGCGCGGCACAATGCGGCGAAGCATGGGCTTTCGGATCGCATCGAGTTTCGCGTTGCCGATCTGTTCGACGTTCGACACGATGGCGCGCCGCTCGGACTGTTCGATCTAATCGTGTCCAATCCGCCTTACATCGCCGACGATGAGATCGCATCGCTCGCGCCCGAGGTACGCGACCATGAGCCGCGAATCGCGACCGTCGCAGGCCCGGACGGCTTGGCGTTCTATCGCCGAATCGCGGCGGGCGCGCGTGCGCAGCTCAATCCCGGCGGCGCGATAATCGTCGAGATTGGCGCGGGCCAAAGTTGCGCGGTCCAAGGAATCTTTGCGCAGTCGGGATTCAGCGCGGCGTCCGTCCTGAACGATCTGGCCGGCCATCCGCGCGCGCTTACCATGCGCTGACCGGCGTGGCGCTTGACGCGGGCGTCGTTTGTCCCGATTATCGAGTTGACCGACAAGCGGCTTGGAGGATGGCAATGATATCCGGCAAAGGATTTTCCCATATTGGACTTTCCACTCTCGATTTGGACAAGACGCGGGAGTTCTACGAAACGGTATTGGGC
>JBOHWK010000187.1:0-2823 GCA_050736715.1 Binataceae bacterium (SeqCode)
CTGGTCGCCGCCCTGCGCGCTCACGACGCCGAAATCGACCCAGAACCAAGGATTGACGATGCGGAGAAAGCCGCTTAAATAACTATGTTGCCGTCACTCAATTCCAACAACCAACCGGACATCCCCGTGCAGACGCCCCGACTTCCACAGCGCGAAATCGAAGTGCTACCTACTGAGCGTCAACGCGTCATCAGGGAGATAAACCGTCTAACCAGAGAGGCTGGATTCAGGCAGCGAGTCCTTTTTGCATACGGCAACCGGTGCGCCGTGACCCGCGTGCAACTTCGCTTGATCGATGCCGTTCACATCCTTCCGGTTGGTGCTCCGGGAAGCGCCGACCATGTGCGCAACGGAATCGCGCTTTCGCCGACTTACCATCGCGCGTTCGACGCGGGTCTTATCTATTTGGACGATCAATTTCGCATGCGGCTGAACGACGGCCAGATTCACCTGCTACAGCAAATGAATCTTTTGGGAGGGCTGGAAACGTTCCGAGCGCCGCTCGGGCAAATTTTTCTCCCGCCAGACCCCGCGCAACGGCCCTCACCGAATTTCATTCGGCGCGCAAATCGTTTCCGTCAAATCGCGAGGTAGAAAGCGGAAAGAAGGTCCCGTCATGCGCTAGCCAACCTCTACCAACTCCGGCGGGAACTGCTCCCGGCGCAAGCGGGGTGCGCCTGGTGAGGCCGATAAACGGACCAGCAAGCGCCCGCGGCCACCCGCCAGCGGCAATTCGTCAGCCCCATCGCCGCTCCGCCCCCTGATTTTCATCACCTTCATGTCAAACCACCAGCAAACAACGACCTGTGAAGAGGTTCCCTAGCAGCTCTGGAAGCCGTCATGCGTAATCAAAATTGTCGGTTGATAATTCTCGCGAATAGTTGTTAGGGACGCTGCGTGAGGTTCTCCTTCTATTTCGCGCCCATAGCGAAAATTTTTTTCGCGCGCTTGTAACATTCGCACAAGCGCCTTAATAGGGGTTTATATAACACCGCGCCCAAGGCGACCTTGAGCGGGACCGACCTTGGGCAGCGGCTTAACGTAAGGCGGAGGAGGATGGGAAATGAATCCACCCAAACACAGCCCGACGCGATCTTGGTCTTTAGCGCGTCGCACTGAAAAGCGCAACCAAGGAGATCCATCGGGCAAGTCGCGCGAGATTCGAGAGTGGCTTTTGACGGCGCTGGCTATCGCGAAGTTCATCTGGCAATTGATTCAGGGGCATCGGTTCTAAAGATAGGTGGATCTGCGAACCCCAAAATAGTTTTCGCCAGTCCTGTTACAATCACACGCGGGTTGACTGCTGAATCCGGGATGCCTCGCGCGGCGGCCACGCGCGGGCATGACACTTAGAGAGAGGGCGCGGCAGCCGTGCGGACATTCAGCTAACCTTCGGGAATACTCAGGGCTTCGGCTGAGGGTGACAGAATAAGAAAGCGGAAGCGGCATCGGGGGGAAGCATCGAGGAAAATATTTTGTGCCACGCGGAAGTTCAGGGCTGAACCGGTTCAGCCTGCGATGTGGCTGGATTGCGGGGTATAATTGAGAGGGCCTGAGCGCGCCTCATTCACGATTCGAAATGCGATCGAGATGAATTCGAGTTAATACAGAGCATGATCAGGTTGTTATCGGAACACGAAAAAAATGCCGAACGAACCCAATTTAGCCAGCAAATGAAAGGTATTTTTTATGGGGCCGCGTTCAAGGGGGGCGATCGGAAAGAATTCGGGATTTCCTTCGGCAGGCTCAGGACAGGCTCACGCGGGCCTTCGGCAGAGCCGAAGGCATCCGCTCTGAATGACAAGGTGAGAGCGGTGCGCTGGCGATGCGATGCGTCCGTGGCGCGCGGCGCGCGCCGGAGCGGTTCCTTACGGAAAGGTGGCCGCATACGCGAGGCCCTTGACCGGCACGCCGGGGATCTTTGTGGCGGGCGAGCCGGCTCGCGCGTAGAGCAGCGTCGCGGGATCGCTGTAGATCAGCTTCCAGTCCGGCCACTGGGACATGATTGCGCGGGCGCCCTTGTCCATCAGCACGTAATCGGTTGGATAGTTTTTCAATGCGGCATCGGAGCCGGGCCCGCCGTAATTGAAGCGCAGAAAATCGAAAATCACGCTCATCGGATAGACCGTGTCGTAGCGGCCGTCGATGAATACTTTCGAGTCCGGCGCGAGATGCCAGATGACGTATTCGCCCCATGAAAACTGCGTCAGGATATTGCCCTTGAGATGTTCCCGCCGCATGAACGTGCACGCGCTAACCGGATAGGCGGCGGCGGTGTAGCGGATCGGGCCGGAGAACAGCCCGTAATGCCAACTGATCGCGAGCGCCATCGCCGCCAGGGAAATGTTTGCCGCCGGAGTCGTCAACTCGGTCAATTGAGCCGCCGCCGACTTGAGCCACCCGCCAACGGCAGGCAGCCGGCGATCCAGTGCAAGCGAGAGATGGAACGGCAGCGGGACGGCGATCGCAATCACCGCGATCGGCATGTTGCGCATCGCCATGAACGCCGCGATCGACATGACCGCCGCAATTGCCACCATCGGCAGGTCATCCAGGACAGGCGCCAAAACGAACGATCCCGCAAGCGCCAAAATGAAGGCGAGCACCGCGCCGTAGTACAAATTGCCTTCCCAGGTTGCGTAGTTGCTATTGAGTTTCAAAAACGACTTCAGCATCGGATCCCAGTCCATGATGATCCGGCTCGTGTACGGATTGCGGAGTGCATGAATCACGCTCTCCCAAGTGCCGTAGCCGTAAGGCGTGGCCAAAGTCGCGAGCGTGGCGGCGGCGGCGAGCAGGCACAGCGAATCGAGCCGCCGCGGG
>JBOHWK010000188.1:0-5001 GCA_050736715.1 Binataceae bacterium (SeqCode)
GCAACTTCCTGCCCGACCTCGGGCTGCGCCGCGAGAACATTGTCTTCATCAGCGGCATCGGCTGCTCGAGCCGGTTCCCGTACTACCTGGAGACTTACGGCTTCCACTCGATCCATGGCCGCGCGCCGGCCCTCGCGACCGGACTGGCGCTGGCCCGCGAGGACCTGTCGGTATGGGTGGTCACCGGCGACGGCGACGCCCTGTCGATCGGCGGTAACCATCTGATCCACGCGTTGCGCCGCAACATCAACTTGACGATCTTGTTGTTCAACAACCGCATCTACGGCCTGACCAAGGGCCAATATTCACCGACCTCCGAGGTCGGCAAGATCACGAAGTCCACGCCGATGGGGTCGATCGATTTCCCGTTCAATCCGATCACGGTGGCGCTGGGCGCCCATGCGACCTTCGTCGCGCGCACGATCGACGTCGAGCAGAAGCATCTGGGCGAAACGCTCCGGCGCGCCCATGCGCATCGCGGCACCTCGTTCATCGAGATTCTCCAGAACTGCAACATCTTTAACGACGGCGCCTTCAACGAGTTGAGCGACAAGGCGATCAAAGCCGACCATCAACTGGTTCTCGAACACGGCAAGCCGCTCATTTTCGGCAAGAACCGCGATCGCGGAATCCGGATGAACGGGATGCGCCCCGAAGTGGTGCAGCTCGGCAACGGAGTCACCGAAAAAGACCTCGTCGTCCACGACGAGACCAACTTGGCGCTCGCCTTCATGCTCGGCAATTTCGAGCCGCCGATGCCCGCGCCGATCGGAGTTTTCTACGCCTCGTCACGGGCGACCTATGACGCCGCGGCGAATCAGCAGTTGGCCGACGCCAAGGCGAAGCTCGGCCCCGGCGACTTGAAGGCGCTGCTGCATCGCGGCGACACCTGGACGGTGAGTTGAGTTCGCCGCGCGCGCGTTCCTAATCCGATTCCAGATATTGGCGAAGGCTTAGGATTTTGATGCCTTCAAAACTGCCGAGCGCCAGAATCGCGCGGTCGCCCGTTACGATTGCGTCGGCGTGTCCGGCGATTGCGCACTCCAGAATTCGATTGTCGGCTTCGTCCTGAAGGACTTTGAGGACGCGCCGCGGCTCCGCCGTTTCCGCCAATTCGTTGAGGAAGACCGCCAGATGCGCCAGTTCCTCGGCCTCGCGCCTGAACTTGCGCGCGAGCACGCCAAGCAATTCGCTGACGATCGCCTTTGAGACGATCGGCGTGCCGCGGCCGGCGACGATGCGCTCGAACGCTTCGGCGCCTTTTCCGCCGGGCAAAATGACGGCGGAAACCAGGATGTTCGTGTCGAAGACGATCCTCAATCGCGGAGATACCGCTTGAGGTCGCGCTCGGTGAGGATGCCCTTTTCGCGGGCGATGCGGCTCCAGTAGTTCTGAATCCCGCCGAATTCGCGCTTTAGCCGCTCGGTGCGCGCAATCCTGAGAGCTTCCTGAATGACCGCGCTCAGGCTGCGTCCCTCGGTCCGGGCAATCCGCTCGGCCTCGCGAGCCATTTGCTTGGGCAATGAGATGGTTCGTTTAACCGCTGTCGCCGGCATCGTGGTTCCATTCTCCGCTGGTATGAAAAAATACTACCACGAAAGAGCGAGGAAACAAGAAGGCGTTCGCCGGCCTTGCGCCGACTCGGGCGGCGCGTTCTCGGCGGAGACGGTTACGCCACAGCGGGTTAGACGTTCTTAATCTCCTTGATTGCGAGCCGCATATCAAATACCAACACTTTCACGTCGTACTTCAACCCGCTAAGAGCCACCTGCAAATGATTGTCGACCGAATTGCTGACGATAATCCCTCGCACCTTCGATTCGCGAGCTAGATGGGACTGCACCCAGCTCATATATCGGGATATCTGGCCGACGACCTGATCGCTCGACCGTCCGCGCTTCAATTCGATCACTACGTAGTTACCGGCGGGATCGCGCGCCAGGAGATCGATGGGGCCGACCAACGTGGAATACTGTCGTCCGACCAACTGTAATCCAAGTTCCAACTGATTGAGATCGTTCTCGAGCACGTCCTCAAGGTTGCGTTCATATATCTCTACTGATCTGTATTCAAATAGTTGTTCTGGGATCGTCTCGTAGCCGGGGAGTTGCTTCGTCATCTCCTGCGGATTCGCGATAGCCGGCTCGATTGTGCGGACGCCATCGAAAAATTCGAACGCCTCGCGCAGCGTCTCGACACCGAGGATCGCCACCTCGCCGCCCGCAACGGCGGCCGCCGGCGCGTTCTCGCGCGGAAGGACGACGCCCGCGAATTTCTTCGCGCGCGCGAGCAGCGCGGTCGGCAGGCCTCCCTTGATGCTTTTCACGCGGCCGTCGAGCGAAAGTTCGCCCACGATTAGATGGGTGCGCAATCGTTCGCTCGCGCCGAGTGTTCCCTGCGCAGCGAGGATCGCGAGCGCTAGTGGCAGGTCGAAGGCGGAACCCGCCTTGCGGATGTCTGCGGGCGCAAAATTGACGGTCAGTTTACGATTGGGGATTTCGAAGCCGGAGTTCCGCAGCGCCGAGCGCACGCGATCGAGCGATTCCCTGACCGCGCCTTCTGGCAATCCGACCAGCTTGCTCTTGTTGGGCACTCCCCCGCCGATGTCGATTTCGACCTCGACGGTGAATGCGTCAACACCGATCAATGCGGCTGAAAGTACGCTGGCGTGCAATTCTGAACCCTTTTTGCGTTATGAAGGCCGTCGCGCTCCGGACAAACGATAGCGCAATAGAAGGCGCGTGGCGATGCTATCGCGATTCCGATTGCACCACCGTTTCCACCGACAGGCCGGTTTGGCCTTTGGCGGGGCGGTAGTGCAGCAATTCGAAGCCGATGACCCGGCCTTTGGCGTCTTTCATCATGACGACTTCGTCGGCGGTTTCCTCGCAGACGCTTTCCTTGGAGGGATCGTCAAGCCATACGGTTAGCGTGTGCCCGACGGCGTCGTGGATTATTTTGATTTTGTCCATATCTGCTCTCCCGCTTTAATCGCACCGGTGGGATAGGCGGTTATCAGGAATCCTTCTCCATTCTCGCGCCGCGCGGCCGCGCAAAGCCAGCGTGGCGAAGCGCCCCGGTAAAAAAGAAAAACGCCGCGATCCTTGCGGCTGCGCCGGATTTGGTCTGGATCGGAAAGCGCCTCTTTTACTTCCGTATCATGCCCCAACAGGACTGGAGGCTTTTGAGTTACGATAAAGTTCCAGTAAGTCCGGCTGCATCGCACGGAAAATCCGAGCGGCGTCGTTACGTTGAAGATGACTTCCGGTGCCGCCATGCGGCGGTATTCTACGCCAAGTTCAAACTCGGCCAAACGCGGTCTCCGCGTACCCGCTACACGAACTCCGCGAATACCGAGTCGGCCAGTTCCAGGCCGCGCTCGGTCAGCATAATGCGACCGTCGCGGCGCGAGAGCATCGCGGTGTCGAATAGCCAGGCCGCCGCCGGAAATGCCGCGCCGAAGGCGCATCCGAAACGCGCCTCGAAATCGGCGGGCGCGAATCCCGCGCGCAGCCGGAGATTCAGGAACACGAACTCGCCCATCGCGGTGCGTGGGCCTATCGTCTCCGCACCCGCCTCGGCGATTCCGCGCGCTCCCGCCGCCGCGATATAGCGAGCCGGAAGCTTCTCGTTCCACCATCGCCGCCCGCCGACGCCATTACCGGCGAAGCTGTGCGCGCCCGCGCCGATTCCGAGGTAGCTCTCCGCGCGCCAGTAGGCGAGATTGTGCCGCGATTCGTGGCCGGAAGGCGCATAGTTGGAAATCTCGTACATCGCGTAGCCGCGCAGCGGCAATTCCTCGCGAACCGCCGCGTACATCGCGGCTTGCGTGTCGGCCGGCAATGGTTCGATGCGTCCGCGCTTCAGTTCCGTCCCGAAAACGGTGCCCTCCTCGAAGGTCAGGTTGTAGGCGGAAATGTGATCCGGTTCGAGCGCGGCTGCCGACGCGATATCGCGCTTCACGTCGGTGAGCGATTGTCCCGGCACGGCGAAAATCAGGTCGAGGTTGAGGCGCGCGAAGCCCGCGCGATGGGCTAGTCGCGCCGCCGCTCGCGTCTGGTCCGCGGAGTGGATGCGCCCTAGGTATTTCAGCGTCTCGTCCTTGAACGATTGCGCGCCGAAACTGATTCGATTCACACCCGCCGCGCGCATCCCGGCGAGCTTCGCCGCATCGACGGTGCCCGGATTCGCCTCCAGCGTAACCTCCGCATCGCCCTCGATTCCAAAAGTCCGATCGGCCATCTCGATTACCGCCGCGATCGAATCGGGTGCGAACAACGACGGCGTGCCGCCGCCGAAAAAGATTGTCTTGATGCGCTCGCCCGCGAACGGCGCCATCGCCGCGCGAAACTCAAGTTCCGCGATTAGCGCGCGGACGTAATCGGCCTCCGGCCACGAGGCCGCCGCGTGCGAATTGAAATCGCAGTACGGGCACTTCGACTGGCAGTACGGAATATGGAGGTAGAGCGAAAACGCCACGCATTCATTCTAGCGGCTTCGGCATCACGCTGGTAACGACGCGGCCAACAACCCTTGCCGCTTTTGTAAACGGCTTGTTTACGCGAGTTGCGCGCCAGCTATGGTGGGCGTAGCCAATCGGTTATGATCAGAAGCTAGGCTAATCAAGCGCAAAATTGGGGAAGCCAATGCCGAAAGAGAAAACTGCCAAGCAATTGATTGAGAACGGCGACTGGGCGGAATGCTGGATTTGTACCACGGTCTTTCGTCGACTGCGACAGACCGCCCGGTATTGCCAGGGGTGCAAACGCGGATTCTGTGAAGGCGAACACGGGTCTTTCGCCCAAGGGCGAGGAATGTGTGTGCTTTGCGGCGCTACGAAGGCGGATCGTACCGCTAGTTCGATGTAGTTCGTTATCTAACAGGGTGCGGAAAAATGATCGCTTTTCGCTCCGCACCGAGGTAGATAGATAGGTGACCGTTGTGGGTTGAGGAGGAAGCGGGGATGCGCGGGACGGACGAGCAGCAGAGCGGGATGTTCAG
>JBOHWK010000189.1:0-35445 GCA_050736715.1 Binataceae bacterium (SeqCode)
CTCCAAGCTCGAAGCCGTCGCGGGCCTTACCCGCGAGGAGGCCAAGCGCTCGCTGATGGACGAAATGACCGGGCAGGCGCGCCCGGAGGCTTCCAAGCAAATCCGCGTGATCGAGGAGGAGGCGCGCGAGGAGTCCGACCGCCGCGCCAAGCGCGTAATCACGGTGGCGATCGAGCGCCTGGCGGGGGAATTCGTCACCGAACGCACGGTCTCGGTGGTGGCGCTGCCCTCGGACGAAATGAAGGGCCGAATCATCGGCCGCGAGGGCCGCAACATCCGCGCGATCGAGGCGGCGACCGGCGTCGATATCATCATCGACGACACGCCGGAAGCGATCGTGATTTCGTGCCACAACCCGATCCGGCGCGAGATCGCCCGGGTCGCGATCGAGCGCCTGATTTCCGACGGCCGCATCCATCCCGGCCGCATCGAAGAGGTCGTCCGCAAGGCCGAGCAGGAGGTCGAGGAATCGATTCGCGAGGCCGGACAGCGCGCGATTATCGAGGTCGGCGTGCATGGAATTCATCCGGAACTGGTCAAGCTGCTTGGGATGCTCAAGTATCGCTACAGCTACGCGCAGAACGTATTGATGCACTCGATCGAGGCGGCATTCATCTGCGGCGCGATGGCCGCGGAACTGGGGCTGAACGAGAAGCAGGCGCGCCGAGCGGCATTACTCCACGACATCGGCAAGGCGCTGACCCATGAAGTCGAAGGCTCGCACGCGCTAATCGGCGGCGAGATCGCGCGCAAGTACGGCGAATCGGCGAAGATCGTCAACGCGATCGCGGCCCATCATGAGGAAGTCAAGGCCGAAACGATTTTGGCGCCGCTTGTCGATGCGGCCGATGCGCTGTCGGGCGCGCGTCCGGGCGCGCGGCGCGAAGTGCTCGAAAGTTATGTGAAACGGCTGGAGGATTTGGAAACGATCGCCAAGTCGTTCAAGGGTGTCGATAAATGTTTTGCCGTGCAGGCGGGGCGCGAGATGCGCGTGATCGTCGAGCCGAGCCAGGTGTCCGACGAGGACGCCACGATGCTCGCGCGGGACGTCGCGCGCAAAATCGAGACCGACATGACCTACCCCGGCCAAATTCGCGTGACGGTAATCCGGGAGACGCGCGCCACCGAATTGGCCAAGTAGGGGCGCTTTACGGCTATTGGGGACGGCAGTATTGTAGCTTTGCGATGCCCACCACGCGCGAAGTTTTGGACGCGGCGATTGCCCTCGAAAGGCAGAGCATGGCGCTGTACGCGCGGCTCGCAAAGCTGTTCGCCGGCAAATCCGGCCTGCAGGATTTCTGGTTCGGGATGGCGCGCGACGAGGCTCGCCACGTCGGCGCGCTCGATCTCGTCAGCACCGTTCTCGATCAGGAAGGCGCGCTGGACAAGAAATGCCCCGTTTCGCTGGAGGACGCCACGATCGTCCGGCTGCGAAATCTATTGAATCGGTTCCAGCGCGAGGCGGCCGCGCCGATTCGGCTCGAACGGGCGCTCGAAATGGCGCTGGAACTGGAGGAAACGGAACTGGAGGATGTCGTCTCGGAATTGCTGAAGGCGCTTCAGACGCCCGACGAATACGAGCGCTGCCTCCGCCTGTTGGTGCACGACCTCGGCGAACTCAGTTACATGATCGAGCGCCACAGTGCGAACGCGGCGCTGCTCGCGCGATGCGACGCGCTGGTAAATCGCCACGCCGAGACGCTCCGCCATTCCGCGCCCCGATGATAACCCCTCGCGAAGGAGGAATTTACGATGGTAGCGATTCCCGAAAAATATCTCGATCTGCTTCGCGACAAGAAGGCGTTCGCAAGCATCGCGACTGTGATGTCCGACGGATCGCCGCAAGTCACTCCCGTGTGGTTCGATTATGCGGACGGGAAAATCCGCGTCAACACGGCGCGCGGCCGCGTCAAGGATCGCAACATGAAGGTCGGCGCAAAGGTGGCGGTCGCGATAATGGACCCGGACAACCCCTACCGCTACATCCAGATTCGCGGGCCGGTCGTTAAGGAGACCGAAACGGCCGCGAACGCGCACATCGACAGCCTAGCGAAAAAATACCTCGGCCAGGACAAGTATCCGTTCGCGCGCCCCGGCGAAGTGCGCGTGATCTACGAAATCGAACCCGCCTCCGTCCAGACGAGGTGATCGGTCCGGGACTTGCGCTTAGGCGGCGCGAATGACGCGCACCGATCACGTGCCCTTCATCAGGCGGCGGATCGCGCGATGGTGCTTGCGCGCGTCATCCTTGCGGCCCAGCGCCACGTACAGCTCGGCTGCGTTGCCATGCGCCTCGAGGCTCGTGGGATCGCATTCCAGCGCGCGGACGAAGCTCTTGAGCGCGAGTTGCTCGGCGCCCCGCTTGCGATAGAGGAGTCCGAGCCGCAGATGCACCGTTGCGTTGGCCGGCATGATCGCGGCCGCGCCCAACAGATGGCGCAGCGCGGCGGACAGGTCCCCCTCGCGCTCCAGCAGCGCCGCCATTTGGAGGTGCGCGTCGAAATTCCCCGGCTCGCGCGCGACGATTTCGCTGTAGAGCGTAAGCGCCCGCAACGGGTCTTCTTCCGCAAGCCGATGCACTTCCTCGAAGCGTTCGTTGGCGCGCGCCGGGCCGAAGCGTTCCTCGATTTTGCCGGGGCGGCATTCCCCCGCGAAGTCGAAAATGAATTGCCCCGTTTGCGCTTCGATCAGCGCCGCGCCGTGGCGCAGCACGATGCGCCCTTCGTCATTGACCAGCTTGAGCGCGGTGACGGGCCGCGCGGGATCGGCCAGATTGTGCGCCCGTTCGAGCGCAAGCCGCATCGGTTCCAGATGCTGGCGCGAGCGGAGCATCTCCTTCGCCATCCGCATCGCGAGCAGGTCGCCGAAGGCGAACCGGTATTTCCGGCCGCGCGCCCATGCGGGCCGAATCAGATTGCGCTTGACCCAGTATCGAATGCGTTCGGGAGAAACCGCGAGAATCCGCGCGGCCGCGCGCGTCGAATATGCCTGTACCCCTGCCTCCGCCACCGGCGCCTTCATCCCCAGCCGAAGCAAAGTATAAGGAGAAAGCCGCGCGGTCTCAACGCGGCGCGCACCGATCTTTCAACAAGTGTGGATGGCCGCCGGGTCAGCGGCGGATTTCCTTGAGCGCGCGCGCGACAGTCACGACTGCCTCCACGCCGCGTTCCGCGTTGGCGATCCGCTCGCGCGCCTGCTCATCCGTCATTCCGGGGCCGGTAATCGCAAGCCCGACCGGCTTTCCAAATTCGATCGCAAGTTGAATTCCCGCCTGGGCGATCGCGTGCGCGATTAGTTCGTCGTGGCCGGTGTCGCCCTTGATAATTGCGCCGATCATCACGACTCCCGCGATGTCGCGCCGCTTGAGCAGCGCCTTCACGACCGGGCCCATGTCGTACACGCCCGGCACGCGGACCACGCGGGCGACCTCCGCGCCCAGCTTGACGGCATGGCGGCGCGCCCGCTCCTCCATTGGGGCCGTCACTTCGCGGTTGAATTCCGCGACCACCAGCGCAATCTTCATTGCAACTCCGTAATCGCATCGCGAATTTCGATGCCGGTTTGCTTGAGGTAGGCCTTGAGCGCGGGAATCGGATGCTCGCCGTAGTGGACGATTGACGCGACAATCGCCGCGTCGGCGAGACCGATCGTAAAGGCGTCGCGCAGGTGAGCCGGCTCGCCGGCCCCGCCCGACGCAATCACCGGAATCGAGGCTGCCGCGCTGATGCGCCGCGTCAGTTCCAAGTCGTAGCCGAGCTTGGTGCCGTCGCGATCGATCGAATTGATGCACAGTTCTCCGGCGCCCAAGCGCTCGCCCTCATGCGCCCATTCGAGCGCGTCGCGCCCGGTCGGAGATCGCCCGCCGTCGATCATGACCTCGTAGCCGCTGGGAATTTCCGGCCGCACTCCCGTGTGCTTCACCTGCATCGAAAGCACTACGCACTGGCTGCCGAACGCGCGCGCGCCCTGCGAAATCAATTCAGGATTGCGCACCGCGCCGGAATCGATCGACACCTTTTCCGCTCCCGCGAGCAGAACGGCGCGCATATCCTCGAGCGTGCGGAGTCCGCCGCCGACGCTGAACGGGATGAAAATCTCCCGCGCCACCGCGCGCATCACGTCGAGCATGATGCCGCGGCGCTCGTTCGATGCGGTGATGTCGTAGAACACAATCTCGTCAGCGCCTTCTTCATAGTAGTAACGCGCCATCGCGACCGGATCGCCTACGTCCACGTTCTCAAGGAAGCGCACACCCTTGGTGACCTTGCCATCGCGCACATCGAGGCACGGGATGATCCGCTTCGCGAGCATCGTCAGAACGAGTCCATCCGGCAAAAGTTGTCGAGCATTTTGAGGCCGGCCGCGCCGCTCTTTTCCAGATGGAATTGCGTCGCGATCACGTTATCGCGCGCGAGCGCCGCGGTGAACGGCACGCCGTAATCGGACGCCGCGATTTCGACATCCGGATCGGCCGGGATCGGATAGTAGGAATTGACGAAGTAGAAATGCGTATTATCGGGCACGCCCGAGAACACTCGATGCGCCCGCGTCTGATGCACGTGGTTCCATCCGATTTGCGGCACCTTGAGCGGACGCCCGTCGATCGAAGCTGGAAATCGCGTGACCCGGCCGGCGACGATGCCGAGGCATTCGGCGGAATCCTCCTCACTGCGGTCGAGCAGCACCTGAATCCCGATGCAGATGCCGAGGAACGGCTTGCCCGCGCGCGCGACCTCCTTGCGCAGAACATCGGCGAGGCCCAGCGCGCGCAGGTTTTCCATCGTGGCGCCGGCCGCGCCGACGCCGGGCAGAATCACGCGATCGGCGGCGACGATTCTCTCGGCGCGATCGGTGATTTCGCATTCGTGGCCGAGAAATTCGAGCGCGCGCTTGACGCTGGCGAGGTTTCCGGCCCGGTAATCGACGATTGCAATCATGGCGCGATTTCCGAATAAAGATTCTATCGCGCCCCGCATCGCGACCCAAGGCGGCAATGCCGCGCGGGCCAGCGATCAGATTTCGGCGCGGATGTCGCGGGTGTCGGAGAGGACGCGGAGCTTCACGTGATGTTCCGCGTCGGTGAGCGAACCCCAGTGCATCGCGAAGCTTTCCAGTTGCACGTCGGGATGGAACCGTTCCGATACGCCCATCACGACCTCATCGACGCCGAGCAGGTAGGCCATGCGCGCGATCGCGTAAATCTGATCGTTGGAGACCGCCACGATCGGCGTGACGGCGCGGCCGTGGTCCTCGCATATCTTAACCACCTTGCTGAACAGCTTTTCCTCGTGGTCGGTGAAGACTTGCGCGCCGTCGCTGGAGGCGAGGCCGCGTTCGGTCCGTACCGTCATCGCAATCAACTCCGCGTCGTCGCGTTCGGAAAGGTAGCGATGCAGATGCGCGAGGTTGTTGGGATCGCGGATCGCGATTAACCGCTTGTGCGGTGCGGTCAAGCCCAAGTGGACCGGATCGACTTCCTCCTCCCCGACCAATTCGAGGTTGAACTTCTCCGGCTCTTCGCCGTAAGCGTGCTTGACCTGGCCGCTGATCCGCTCCGAAAGCGTGAAGGCCACGAACAGGGAGAAGGTGAACGCAACTCCCGAGACGGTGGCGACCTTCTTGGTGAAGAGGTTGATGACGGCGGTGAGGATCAGGATCGTGAAAGTGACCGCCAAACCGAGCGGAAAATCCTGGCCGCCCGGCCGGAACCAGGTCAGATTCGGCGGCATCCGCCACAGCCGCCGGTAATTCCCGCGATAGCGCATCACCAGCATCGCCAGCGACGCGAAGACGAAGCTCCAAATGACGCCGAAGGCGTAGGCCTCGCCCAGCACGAAGATGTTTCCGCCCGAGAGTACGATCGTGGCGATTTGCAAGCCGGCGACCAGGTTGACGATCCGGTAATTAGTCCCGTAGCGCTTGTGCGGATGACGGAACCAATCGAGCAGCACCCCGTCCTCGGCAACGCGCGTCAGCACTCCGGTCGAACCGACGATCGCGGTATTGACGGCGCCTGCCAGAATCAAAAATCCGACGATCACCACGAAGGCGCGGAGCGCCATCCGCAGCCATAGCGGCCCCACCATGTACATCGCCAGCCCGCCGATCAAATCGCTGGCGTACTTCGCCATCCGGACGTTGTCCGGGACGATCATCACGGCGAAGAACGAAATCAGCGAAGTGAGCAGCAGCGTATAGATGAAGATTACGAGACCGGTCCGCAGCAAATTTTTGAGCTTGGGCGCCGCGATCTCGCGGTTGATTTGCGCAAGCGATTCCTCGCCGGACAGCGCGAGCACCGAATGGCCGAATGCGATCAGAACGCCGATTGCGCCAATCTCCCGCGCGGCGGGCCAATGCGCGAGCCAGCCGAGCGATTGTTGGGTAAACCGCAGTTCGAACGGCGGCAAATGCCCGCCGCGGATATAAAGCGTCAGCGAACACCAGACGATCATCAGCACGCCCATCACGGTCGTGGCCTGCATGATCCGCATCGCCTTGCCGCTCGACTCCTCGATGCCGAGGATGTTCTGGTGCCAGAAATAGATCGTGACCGCAATCGCGAACACCGACGCGGTGAGGTTGGCGGGAAAGGCAAAGCCATGCACGCCCGCCATCGCCAATAACTCGTTCATCAGGCCGGTGAGGTACTGTCCCGCGGAGACGCCGCTGATCGGACCGGTCAGGATATAGTCGAACATCAGGGCCGAGACCGAAACTTTCGCGAGCGTCCCGCCCATTGCCTCCTTCACCACGCGGTAAACTCCGCCGCGCGTGAACATCGAGCACGACTCCACGTACACCGCGCGCACCGCATACGAGAACAGCATCACGGCCAAGATAAAGTACGGCGCGGAGCGACCGCAGGCCTGCTCGACGATCCCGCCGATGTAATAGACCGTCGAGGCCATGTCGCACAGCACGACGGCCGACGCCCGCCAGAACGAGATGAAGGCAAGCATCCCCGTCGTGACGACGATCGCCTTGGTTTGTTTTCCCGGCGATGGCGGCGGTTCGGATGGATTGGTACCGGACGATGTGCCCGGCTTAGTGGTGGCGGCCAAAGACTACCTCTCGGTTAAATCGCACAGGAGCGCCGGGGCAATCCGGCGCCGGTGCAAACTTCATCCTACGGATTTCAAAAAGTTAACATACTGCCGATGCGGAGCAAACTTTTCAGTGCGGGTATTCACCGGCATGCGGCGCGCTACATTGCAATGCGCAATGTTCGCCGTAACAACCGCCTGCCGCGGCGCGCGGGCGCCACGGCGGGCGGCAAGCATCGATCGTAAGTGGCCGGCCGGTCACTTCAGTTTCAGCGCATTTTGAAGCCGGGCGTGATGCTCCACGCAGACGCCCAGATCGTCGAACGGATCGGGCCAGTCATGCTTCACGCAGTAGGGCAGAACCTCCATCTCCGCCGCGTCGAAGCCGCTCGCGGTGAGCGCCTTTCTCATGCACGCCGAATGGGACTGGTTCGCGCCCGCCACGTTGCCCGCATCGTCGGCGGCCTCCAGAATCAAAGCGTCGCGCAACGCGAACTGCATCGCTGGATCGTGGGTCTTGCCCAATGCGCCCGCCACGTTGCTCGACGGCGCACACGCGCCGACGGCGTTCACGAACGATTCTTCGATACTGGTGGTGCTGAGGGTTTTGGTTTTTGCGAACCCGAAGTTCGCCGCTCCGAGAATCATTCCCACCGAGATCAAGCCTATTGCCAGCCGTTTCATTTCGCTCCTCCCTGATTGTTGGGATTCGGCCCGCGCGAGCGCGCGCCAGCCTCCGCCCTGGTTGAAGCGTCAATCTCTAGCAGGATGCGCGAAAGACTGCCACTCAGCCGCAATTGCGCCGTGGCCCGCGGCTAGGGAATCTCCTCCGTCGCGGGGGCGCCGCGCGCCAGCGCCAGCCGGTCGAAAAAATGCTCGATGCGGCGGTGGTTGACGCCGAAATCGCCCTTGCCATTGCGCGATTTCGAGCGCATCTCGATCAGGCTGCCGCCGCCCGGCGCGGGCCGCACCTGGATCGCAAAATCGTCGGGGAAGCGGAACAGCTTTGAGACCGCGACGCCCTCGATCGTCATCGCGGCGGGATTCCGGTACGTGATCGTCCATGCGGGCACCCGCATCGCCACCTCCTGAACGCGCTTGAAGGCGGCCGCCGGATCGAGCTTTTCCTTGAGCGGCGCGACAATCCCGTAGCCGGCCCGCTGGCGGGCGGCGTAGAGAGCTTTGTCGTACTTCAGGTCGCGGCCGCGATTCGCGGGCAACGTCTGGGCGTGAATGAATTCGGGCGGATTGTTCACGTCGGTCGTAATGTCATTGATTGCGGGGCGGCCGCCGGCGAGTCCCTTCCCGATAAACAACGCGATTGGGATGGCGACTGCGGCCGAGACCGCAAGCCCCGCCGTCGCGCGCTTGCGCAATACGGCCGCGCGCGGATCGCGATAGCGATGGCGCGCGAACAGGCCGACTGCCACTCCGATTAGCGCGACCGTGAAGCCCACGAAGAAAACCATTGAGAATCCGGTCATCGGGCTTAGCAGATAGAAATGCGCGCCCGCGATTCCGGCGGCCGCGATCGCGAACGCGGCGATCCCGTCGATTAGCGCGAACCATTCCGGGGTCATTCGGGTCGTCCCCCCTCACGCCGCAATAGTTCCGCCATCCCCTGCTCGATCGTGACGCGCGGACGCCATCCCAGTATCTGCTCGGCGCGGGACCGATCGGCCAGCGTGTCGCGCATGTCGCCGATCCGCGCCGGTCTTTGCACGATCAGCCCGCCGACCATCGCGGCGATCCGGTTGATGCTTACATTTTCGCCGCGACCGATATTGATCGCGCGACCGTCCGCGATCGCACAATCCATCGCGAGCAGATTGGCGGCCGCGACGTCGGTCACGTGGGTGAAGTCGCGCGTCTGCGCGCCGTCGCCGTAAACTTCGAGCGGACGGCCTTCGCGCCGCGCCTTCAGAAACGCCGCGATCGCCAGCATATAGGCGCCTTCCTCGGCCATCCGGGGACCATACACGCTGAAGTAGCGCAGCGTAAGGGTTTGCATCTTGTACAGCCGATGGAACATCCGCGTGTACTGCTCGCCGGTGAGCTTTTGCAGCGCGTAGGGGCTTTGCGGATCGGGCGTCATCGTCTCGACGAGCGGCAGCTTGGCCTGCTCGCCATAGACCGACGACGATCCCGAATAGATCGCGCGGCGCACGCCCGCGTCGCGCGCCGCGATCAGGACGTTAAGTGTACCAACCACGTTGGTCATGTGGGTCTCGGCGGGCATCGCGATCGACAGCGGGATTCGCGGCAGCGCCGCCACGTGAAAGACCGTATCGACGCCCGCGAAATGCGGATTGATCGCGACGGCATCGCGAATGTCGGCTTCGATCAATTCGGCGGCGGGGTTAACGTAATCGCGCCGGCCGGTCGCAAAATTGTCGATGATTCGCACGCGCATTCCGGCGGCGGCGAGCGAGTCGGCAATGTGCGATCCGATAAATCCGCCGCCGCCGGTGACCAGCACGAGCCGCGGTGTCCGTCCCGATTGAACTGAAGTCATTTCAGCGCGATCTCATCCGGCGGCGGCCGCCCGCTCGGCCGCCTTGGGCGATTGTTCGATTACGCGGAGCAGGATGCGGGCGGGGCGGTCGGGAATCGAACGCCCCTGTTCCCATTCCTGCACCGTCCGTACGCTGAAGCCGAACTTGCCCGCGAATGCCGCCTGCGAGAGGTGGAGTTTGCGCCGGATCGCGCGCACGTTGGGAAGGGGAGGATTGTAAATCCGCCGCGCCCTTCGCAAGTCTTCCGCAGTCGTCTCCGGCACGTCCGGATCGGAGGCGATCTGCCGTTGAATTTCGCGCTCGGTGGTTGCGCGCACCCGCGCCCAATCGACCTGTCCTTTACCGATTTGACTTGCCGAACGCCTTACAATAGGCATCGCGCTCCCTCCGGCTGGCGTGGCGCGCCGAAATTATCCGGCGAATCGCGCCGCGCCACGTGTAAACAACATACATGATTTCACCGTCTATTTCGCCGATAGCGGCGAACCGTGGCTCGCCGTAATCGCGGCGGCGATCTTCTATATTCGAGCAAATCGCCTCTTTCTTTGAAGAGCCGCGAGGCAAACTCGAAGTCGAAGCCGCGTTCTTTTACGTTTCAGCGGCTCTTGGCCTCGTCCCACTCGAACAAATTTTCACTCCTTGTTTACTATACGTGAATCCCGTAGTCGCTCGCAAGCGCCGCTCAACGCCAAAATTGCGTGTCGTTAATCGCTGGGATAGGCTGTAAAGTTCCCGGCGGCCTTCGGCGGGATGGTAAGAGAATGACGACCGATGCAAACCGGATCAAGTTGCTGCGTGAGTTGCTCGCCGAGCGGATTCTTGTGCTGGACGGCGCGTTCGGCACCTTCATCCTCGGCAAGAATTTGACCGCCGAGGATTTCGGCGGCCCGTCGCTCGAAGGATGCCCCGACAACGTCGTGCGGACGCGGCCCGATCTGATTCGGGAGATGCACGACGGCTTTCTTGAGGCCGGCGCGGACATTATCGAGACCGCGACGTTCGGCGCGACTTCGGCCGTGCTGGCCGAATACGGAATCGCGAACGATGCACACGAGCTTAACCGGCTGGCCGCGGCGATCGCGCGCGAAGAGGCGGCCAAGTTCAGCACGCCGAAAAAGCCGCGCTTCGTCGCGGGTTCGATGGGTCCGACAACCAAGAATGTTTCAATCACGGCGACGGCCACCTTCGATCAACTGGCCGCCGCTTACGAAGAGCAGGCGGTTGGACTGATCGAGGGCGGCGCCGACATCCTCCTGCTCGAAACCGTCAACGATACCCTCACCTGCAAGTCCGGAATTATCGGGATCGAACGGGCAATCGAAAAGACCGGCGCCACGCCCGCCGTCGCCGTGTCAGGGACGATCGAAACGATGGGCACGCTGCTCGGCGGCCAGGACATCGAGGCGTTCTATGTCTCGCTCGCGCATCGCGATCTGCTCTGGATGGGCCTCAATTGCGCGACCGGCCCCGACTTCATGACGGATCATTTGCGCACGCTAGCCGGTATTTCACGATTCAATGTCGCGTGCGTGCCGAACGCCGGGCTGCCCGACGAAGAGGGGCGCTTCAACGAGACGCCCGAAATATTCGCGCGCAAAGTCTCGCGCTTTATCGACCAAGGGTGGGTGAACCTCACCGGCGGATGCTGCGGCACGACAACCGAACACATTAGATTGCTGGTGCAGGCGGTCGAGGGCAAGCGTCCGCGCGAGCGTTCGACGCTCCGGCGGTCGGCGGTGTCGGGAATCGAAACGCTGGTGCTCGATCCCGATTCGCGTCCCGCGGTGGTCGGTGAGCGGACCAACGTTCTTGGCAGCCGCAAGTTCAAGCGGCTGATCGCGGAGGACAAGTTCGAGGAAGCCGCCGAGGTCGGCCGCGCGCAGGTCCGCCGTGGCGCGCACATCCTGGACGTCTGCCTGCAGGACCCCGATCGCAACGAATTGGCCGACGTGACGCGCTTTCTCGAAATCGAGGTCAAGAAGGTCAAAGCGCCGCTGATGATCGATTCGACCGACCATCGCGTGATCGAGGAGTGTCTCAAGCGCACGCCGGGCAAATCGCTGATTAACTCGATCAATCTCGAAGACGGCGAGGATCGCTTCCAGAAGGTCGTGCCGCTGGTCCGGAGATTCGGCGCCGCCGTCGTCGTCGGATGCATCGACGAGGACAAGCAGCAGGCGCAGGCGGTCACGCGCGTGCGCAAGCTCCAAATAGCCCAGCGATCATGCAAGCTCTTAACCGAAAAGTACGGGCTGGAATCGGAGGATATTATCTTCGACCCGCTGGTCTTTCCAGCCGGCACGGGCGACAAGAATTATGCCGGCTCCGGCGTCGAGACGATCGAAGGCATCCGGCTCATCAAGGCCGCGCTGCCGCGCTGCAAAACGATCCTGGGAATTTCCAACGTCTCGTTTGGGCTTCCGGAGGCGGGCCGCGAAGTGTTGAACGCCGTGATGCTGTACCATTGCGTGCAGGCCGGCCTCGATCTCGCGATCGTCAACGCGGAGAAGCTGAAACTCTATCCCGCGATCCCCGACGAGGAGCGCAAGCTCGCCGAGGATTTGATTTGGTGGCGCGGTGACGATCCGATCGCCGCGTTTGCCGCCTACTTCCGCGCGCGCAAAAGCACCGTCGTCGCGATCGATCGCAAGTCGATGCCGCTGGACGAGCGCCTCGCGCGCTGCATCCTGGAAGGCTCCAAGGAGGGCTTGCACGAGGACTTGGACGAGGCGCTTACGGCGCGCGGCGCGCTGGAAATCATCAACGGGCCGCTGATGAAGGGGATGGACGAAGTCGGCCGGCTTTTCAACGCGAACCAGATGATCGTCGCCGAAGTCTTGCAATCGGCCGAGGCGATGAAGGCCGCCGTGGCATATCTCGAACCGCACATGGAAAAATCCGAGAGCGCGACCAAGGGGAAAATCGTGCTCGCGACCGTCAAGGGCGACGTTCACGACATCGGCAAGAATCTGGTCGAGATCATCTTGTCCAACAACGGCTACCGCGTGATCAATCTCGGCATCAAGGTGCCGCCCGACGAGCTGATCAAGGCGCATCGCGAGCATTCGCCGGACGCGATCGGATTGTCGGGGTTGCTCGTGAAGTCGGCGCAGATGATGGTCGCGACGGCGCAGGATTTGAAGACCGCCGGAATCGATTGCCCGATTCTGGTCGGCGGCGCGGCGCTCTCGAATCGCTTCACGCGCCTCAAGATTGCGCCGGAGTACGATGGACTCGTCGTCTATGCGAACGACGCGATGACCGGGCTGGGCCTCGCGAACCAAATCATGGACTTCGAGCGGCGCGAATCGTTAAAACGCGCGCTCGCCGAGGAATCGCGCAAGATGGCCGCGGCGGCGCCCAAGCCCGCCGATTCGTCCGCGCCCGCCGCGCCGAGTCGATCGGCGGTCAGCCGCGCCATCGCGATTCCGCCGCCGCCGGACCTCAAGCTGCACGCGATCCGCGATTACGATCTCGGCGAAATCTTCGAGTACGTGAATCCCGCGATGCTCTACACGCGCCATCTCGGCTTCAAAAATTTCGTCGCCGCATTCGGTGCGGGCGACCCGAAGGCAAAAGAACTGCACGATCGCGTCGAGGAAGTTATCGCGATAATTCTGAAGCGCAAGGATATTTCCGCGAACGCGATCTACAAATTCTTCCCCGCGAATTCCGGCAGCGAACGCACGGTAACGATCTGCGCACCGGACGGCAAAGCGCCGCTCGCAGCGTTCACTTTCGGCCGCCAGAGCGATCCGCCCCATCTGTGCCTGGCGGATTACGTCGAGCCGCAAGGGACGGGCCGGACCGACTATCTTGCGATGTTCGTCACCACGATCGGCACCGGAGTGCGCGCGCTGGCCGACGAATGGAAGGAGCGCGGCGACTACTTGCGCTCGCATATCCTGCAAGTGCTCGCGCTCGAAGGCGCGGAGGCGTTCGCGGAACTGCTCCACAAGAAGATTCGCGCGATGTGGGGATTCGCCGACCCGCCGGGCCTCTCGATGAAGGACCTCCATCAGGCGCACTACCACGGCAAGCGCTTTTCGTTCGGCTACCCGGCTTGCCCGCGCCTTGACGATCAGGCGCAGCTCTTCCGCCTGCTCGAGGTTGACCGGACCGCCATCGGCGTCAAGCTGACGGATGGCTTCATGATGGACCCCGAGAGCGCAGTCAGCGCGGTCGTGTTCCACCATCCGGAGGCCAAGTACTTCAGTCTCTCGCCCGCCGACATCGAACGCCTGGAACGGGAGCTGGATTCGCCCGCCCAGCCTTCCTCCGCGCGATAAGACGCTCTCAAACTCTTTATTCTTTTTGCTCCCTACTGGCCGTCAGCAAAACCACGTGCAGCCTTTAGCTGGCAAGAGCGTCCAGTATCGCAAATAAATCTAATCAGCATGGAAATCTGCATTAGAATTTCAGCCCTATGCTCATGCTCGGACTAATGCTAGGCTTTTCACATGACGAAGCTACCGCACAATACGCACATAATGTCACGGCAGGAGATAGGCGCGCTCGCAGTGGCGTGGATCGTCGTCGTGATGGTGCTGGTGCCGGTCGTGTATTACGTGTTCCACATGGCCCACTGACTTGGGGCGCACGCACGGCTTGGATTTGTTGGTCGCGATTATCTCTTAAATCGCCGCGTGGGAAGCCATATGTGCAGGAGTGCGTAAAGCCGATCGAAATGGCTGGCGAGACTCAGGTTGCCGTGCCGGTTATCTTTCCCTCACGCCGCTTTATTGGGGGAGTATGTACTTGACGCAAAGCGGGACTGGGCGGAACTGGCCGGGACAGAGCGGGACGGCATTTAAGTCAAGCCAGCTTGGTCGCACAGAATCACGCGCGCGATTCTACCGACCGTCCGCAGACGGGCAGGAAAATTTTGCCCCGTATTGTGCCATCAACAGCTTGTATGCAGCGGCGTAAGTGATGTGGAGCTGCCCTGTGAGCGCGACGGCTGCCGCCTCGTCCTGCTTCTTTGTGTCGAGCGCGACGCCGCGCGATTCTTCGGCCGCGGTCCAGTCCGCGACCTCCTTGCAATACGCCGCGCGCGCGGCGGTCGTCTGCGAATCGTCCGGCAGCAGTGAAAGCGCGAATGCGATCACAAGCAAAATCGGGAGCGCGGCGAAGACAATTTTCCGCCAACGCGGGAGCGCCCGCCATTTTTCGCCAACCGATTCATTGATGCGGGGGCTGGCGACCGGGGAGGGCGCGTCAACTTTCGCGCCAATCGCCGGAGTTGACGCGGCGCTCTTGCGTGCCTGGATTCCGCGCGCTATATGCGCGGCCGCAAGCAGAACGAGCAATGCGGGAGCGCCGTACACGACGGCGCCCGCGCCAACGTCTCCGAACAGATCGCCGCCGATTCCAATCGCGATCACATAGCCGATCAACCCGGCGAAAATCGCCGCGAGACCGAAGATTACTCCGAGACCTTTTTGAATCGAGGGCGACGCGCCGCATCCGGGACACGCGAGCGCGCCGCGCGCGATCGGATGGCCGCACTCTTTGCAGGCAACGAGTCTTGGGTTGGTCGTCGCGGTCTTTTTTGAAATCGTCTCCATGCTTGTTCCCTCCTCAAGTTGAAACTCAAGATCACAGCGGCACCACTCGCACGCTGGCGGAGCGATCTGTCCAGAGGGGAACTTTGCATCAAGCGGGAGCGATCCTGCGGCCTCGTTCGCTTTGCAAGTCTCGCATGAATCTTCAGACGCGCGCCAGACTTTCCCGGTGACCACTTCGGAACGCTTCGCCGTGATTAGCGCGCCATTGCTCGTCGCGATGCAAAGTTCTCGTTGCGCCAACCCTAAAGCGCGATCCGGCGTGAGTTGAAGTTCCGTCCTGAGCGCGGTCGAGAGCTTCTGTACGGTCCAGCCTTCCTCGATCGCTTTCGGCACGAGTCTGCGGAGCGCCCGGATCGCCGATCTTGATATATCCGAAGCCGATTCGCCCGCGTGCTCGCGCGCGAATTTGATCTCGTCTTCATATGCCATGAGCGGTGCCCCCCTATGCCGCCGCTTTGCGCGCCAGCATCAAAACGGTTTAGCGGATCAATTCGCGTGCAGCCGCCCGTGGCTTTGGCTTGGGCCATCCGCTCGCGGGCTTCACCTTCTGGAAGGATCGCTTTACGGCGTCCTTCCAATTGCCTTCAATCCTGAGCGTTTCAGGCTTTGGCCCCGGAGTCTGACGCGCCGGTTGCTTAGGCCGCTTTCCCGATTTGCTTGGCATAGGTGAGACGCTTTCCCGTGGCCTTTTTGATTGCAAGCGCCGTGCGCCCGCCATCGTCCATCTTGCGCGTATTGAACCGGAAATCAAACTCCGACAAATACCGATGAAGATGCTTGCGGCTGACGCTGTGGAAAGTTCCGTACAGGCCGCGCTTCAAGAGCGAGAATGCGCTTTCAATGCTGTTGGTGGTCACGTCGCCGCGCACGTATTCTCCCTTGCGATGGTTGACCATCTGATGGCCGCCCGCAAACTCTGGCCCAACCGTTCCGTAAACCGAAGTGTCATCGGTCATTAGCCTTGATTCCGGTGGCTTCACGTTCGCCCGGACGATTTCGCCGACGTTGCTCATGTTCACGGTTGGAATGTGGTGGGAGCGAATCTCTCCGCCGCGTTCCACCATCGCGATCACGGTTGCCTTATCCCACGGCCCGGTCTTGTGATGCCTGTCCCTCATGTGCCGGTTTTTGTCCTTGCCGCCAACGTAAGTTTCGTCGGCCTCAATCGTCCCGCTCAATTTCCGCACATCGGCGGTTGGTGCCATCGCGAAGCGGATGCGATGCATCATAAACAGCGCGGACTTGTAGGATAAGCCGGTCATGCGCTGAATTTGCTTGGAGCTAACACCTTTCTTGCTGGCGCAAGCGGCCCAAAATCCATAGGCCCAATGCCGGAGCGGAATCGGAGAATCCTCATAGACGCTTTTCACGCGAACCGTGAACTGCTTGTTGCAGCCCTTGCAGCGCCACAGAAACCGGGCGTTGCGATTCCCGTTCCGATCCTTCATCTGGTAAACGTCCATGTTTCCGCAATGCGGGCAACACACGCCGGAATCGCCCCACCGCATCGCCTCGAAAAATTCCACGGCGGCGGCCTCATCCTGACAGGCACGTGGCAGCGCGGCGACGATCCCTGATTTTGCTCCGGCAACTTTGCCTTGATTTTTTGCCATGATCGTAATCTAGCATAATCCGATACTTGAGTCAAGTATCATATTAAGGATTTTTCACGGCCTATGCCCGCGAAGCCAAGGCCTCGCCCATGCCGTCAACAAGCTCGCAAAAGACCTTTAATCTAGATTTTAGCGTCCCCCGGCTGAGGACGAGAAATTTCAGGATTGATCACCCGACCGTCGGCAACGTCCGAGCCGCTTACGGTCAACTCCACAACAGCAAATTTCTCGTCCTCTAATTCGCCGCGGTCAATTCTTACGAATTGCTGTGCTTGAAGCCAACTCAATGTGCGGTCAAGCCGGTCGTGCGAAAGGCAAATGCCAAAATCGTCCAGCACGTGAAATAAAACACGGTCGTTTAGCGTGTAGCACGGCGCTTTTACTAAAAACCGAAGTATCGCAAGACGCGCTTCGCGTTCGATTGCAGAGGAAACGGAATCGGCGACGGTCTTACCATCGCCAAGTTCGCCCCGCTCGGCAAGATTTCTCGACTTACTTGACACTTGTCGGCCCGGTTCCGGCTTCTTTTCCGCTAGTTCCATGCGGTTTATCTCCTGGGTCAGCACTAAGTCCGCTAACCTAGGTAAAACAATTAGAGTTTTTCTAGTGATAAGACCAGCCTGTTACTCGCCAGAATGAACTCCCGCTCATCCCACCCGATCCCGAAAAATCCCGCAAAATCCCGCCGTTTGCGTCAAGTACATACTTCCCCTTTATTGCGGGTCACACCCGGCCGGTCCCGCCCGCGTATCAGGGTGAGGTGTCAGAGGGGTTAAAGGGGAGGAGAAGCGGTTGCGGTCACATATGACACAGGAAAAGAAGGAGGCCGTTCAGCGCGGAGGCGATTCTTAGCCGCGCTTCGATGCGCGGCGTTTCTTGGGCGATGACGGTCTGCCCGCGCGGACCGTCAGCACCGGGCAGGGCGCGATGCGCACGACTCGCTCCGCGACCGAGCCGAGGAACAAATGGGACAGCCCCGTGCGGCCGTGAGTCGCAATGATGATCAGGTCGGCTTTCCACTTGATCGCGATTTCCGCGATTACCTCGTAGGCGGTGCCGAAATGGACCTCGGAGCGGCACTTGGGATGGCGGCGGCGGGCGTCCCTTTCCAGCTTGGCGAGTTGTTCGGTCGCTTCGACGCGATGATGCTCCAGGATTTCCGATACATCGGGCATCAGCCGCGTGTTTTGGATCGGCTCGACGACATGGAGCAGCAGGATTTCCGCGTTGTGCTCGCGCGCGAACTCGATCGCGTAGCCGAGCGCATTGCGCGCGGGATCGGAAAAATCGGTTGGAACCAGAATTCGCTTTATCGCCGCCATCGGTCTAATGCATCTTCATCTACACCGCCGCGGATCGCCAAGCAACCCCGCATCAGGAGACGGATCGCTTTTCCGGCGCGTGGAGCGAACGAATCATCTCTTTGGCGGAACGAAAGGGACCATATAGGCGCCTGTGATTAACGTCCAGAAGCGCTTCCGCCAACCGCTTTTCCACCAGCGTCTTGGGAGTAAGGACCACCTTGTCATCGTTCAACTCAACCTCGAGATAGTCCCCCGCCCTAAGTCCCAGCCGATCGTGAATCCGCTTGGGAATTACGACTTGACGGCTCGCGCCGAGCTTCACGACCGACGCGATCCGGGCCGCGGTTTTTCGCTGTGTTTGAGTTTTCATATAATTGATTTTTACAATCCGGTGCGGCCCGAGTCAATGTTTGCCACCGGGCTCATCCGTCCGGTGGCGCGAAAGGTCCGCCGCTGCTATCCATTGAGCGATGGCGTCATCGGCGGACAAAGTTCGAATCGGGCTAATCCAGATGCGGTGCGCGGCGGAGCCGCGCTTGAATCTGGACAAGGCGATCTCCAAAATCGAGGAGGCCGTCAATCGCGGCGCATCGATCGTCTGCACGCAGGAACTGTTCGCGTCGCATTATCCGTGTCAGACTGCGGACCCGAAATTCTTCGACTTGGCCGAGCCGATTCCCGGCCCGGCGACAGAAAAGCTCGGCAAGCTCGCCAAATCGCGCAAAATTTCGATTATTGCGTCGATTTTCGAGCGGCGCGCCGCGGGCGTCTATCACAACACCGCGGTGATAATCGGCGAGAACGGCGAGATCGCGGGCCGCTACCGCAAGATGCACATCCCCGACGATCCGCGTTTCTACGAAAAATATTACTTCACTCCCGGCGATCTCGGCTTTTCGGCGCATCGGACCGCCACGGCAACGGTCGGAACGCTCGTCTGCTGGGACCAATGGTTCCCCGAAGCGGCGCGGCTGACCGCGATGGCGGGTGCGCAAATCATCTTCTATCCAACGGCGATCGGATGGTGGCATGGCGAGCCGGTCGCCGTCCGCCCGATCCAGCGCGAGGCGTGGGAAACGATCCAACGGAGCCACGCGATCGCCAACGGCGTATTCGTCGCCGCAGTGAACCGAGTCGGCGTCGAGGGCGAAATCGAGTTCTGGGGCGATTCGTTCGTTGCGGACCCGTTCGGCCAGGTGATCGCGCGGGCGGGCGGAACGGACGAGGAAACGCTCGTCGTCGAATGCGACCTCGCACAGATCGAGGAGGTCCGGCGCAACTGGCCGTTTTTGCGCGACCGGCGAATCGACGCCTACGCCGACCTGACGCGCCGATATAGATCCTAAGCGCCGATCGTGATTCCTCCCGAACATCGCCGGCTGCTCGCGCGTTACCGGATGCCGCCGGAATGGGCCCCGCATCAGGCGTGCTACCTCGTCTGGCCGCACAATCGCGACACTTGGCCGGGCAAGTTCGACGCGATCCCGCCGATTTACGCGCGGATGGTTGCCGCGATCGCGCAGTTCGAGCCGGTCCGCCTGCTCGTCAACCCTGATGATGATATCGAAAGTGTTCTCGCGGCGACCCGCGCCGCCGCTCGTGCCGATGCGGTGGCGTTTCCCGACCCCGGCGCGATCATCCGCAACGTCGAAGCGTTTCATCTGCCAACCAACGATTCCTGGACGCGCGATCACGGCCCGATCTTCGTGAATCGAATCGCTCCCGGAGACGGTCCCGCGCAAATCGCGCTCGACTGGGGCTTCAATTCGTGGGGCGAAAAATACGGCGCGTTCGATCTTGACGACGCGGTGCCCGCGCGCCTCGGCGAGCGCTACGGATTCGAGGTGATCGAGCCGGGAATCGTGCTGGAGGGCGGCTCGATCGAAGTTAACGGCGTGGGCGCGCTGATGACCACCGAATCGTGCCTGCTAAATCCGAATCGGAACCCCGCGCTAGGCCGCGCCGAAATCGAGGACTACCTCAAAACCTATCTCGGCGCGGATACCGTCATCTGGCTGGGCGAGGGAATCGCGGGTGACGACACCGACGGCCATATCGACGACCTCGCGCGCTTCACTGCGCCGGACACAATCGTGACCGTGGTCGAGGACGATCCCGCCGACGCGAATTACGCCGTGCTGCAATACAACCTGAAGCGGCTCCGCGCGATGCGCGATCGGAACGGGCGGCCGTTCAGAATCGAAACGCTGCCGATGCCTCCCGCCGTGATTTACGACCACACACGATTGCCGGCGTCGTACGCGAACTTTTATATCGCCAACGGTGGGATCGTGATGCCCACGTTCGACTGCGCGCAAGATTCGATCGCGGCCGCCACACTCGCGCGGCTATTTCCGGGCCGCCGCGCAATTGGAGTGCCGTCGGCCGATTTGGTATGGGGATTGGGTTCGGTCCATTGCCTGAGCCAGCAGCATCCTATCCCGCCGCTGAATTCCTAATCCTCAAACATATCGTCCACGACTTGGAGCATCGCAGCGCCTGCCGATTTGATGGCGTCGAGGAGCGCGCGATGCTCGCGGCTGAGGGCGGGCGGCGGATCGGCGAGCAGGATTTCCGCGTAACCGGCGATTGCGCCGAGTTGATTGCGCAATTCGTGGACGGCGGCGCGGAGCAATTCCTCGCGCGGCTCCGCAAAATCCGGCGCGGGAACTTCCTGCGCGAGGTCGCGCCGCAGATTGGCGATCTCCTCGCCCTGCCGAATCAGGCGTTCGCGGCGCCGCTCCGGGCTTTCCGCAAACTGGGCGCCGGCATTAGCAGCCGGATCGAACGCGGCGCCTCCGGATTGCTCATTGGATTTTTTCGCCATCGCCGTTCTCCAGGTTCCCGGCGATCACAATCAGCAAGAGCCGTACCCCGCGCGATCGAGCGCCAAACTGCGGGAGGTGCGGATTTTCAGGCCTGCGCGAGGCTGCGAGTGTCCCAAGGCACGACAGGTAAAAGAACGCCATGCGGCGGCGCGGGACACTCGCGCGCCGCGCACGGCGACGGCCGTTATTTTGGAGTTGGTTTCCTGACGATGCCGGCGGCGGCCATAATTTCCTCGGTATGCTCGCCGAGCCTGGGCGGCCGGCGATAGATTCCCGTCGGCGTCGCGGTCATTTTGATCGGCTCGCCCGCGAGCGTGACCGGGCGGCTGCCGTCGGGCTGCTCGACCTCGACCAGCATGTCGCGCGCGGCGACGTGCGGATCGAGATAGATCGCCGCCATGTCATTGACCGGGCCAACGGAGATTTTTCCCGCGAGCGCCGCCATGATTTCGGCGTTCGTATGGGATTGCGTCCACGCAAGCATGATCTCGTTCACCGCGGCACGATTTCCGAGCCGCATGATATTGGAACCGAAGCGCTGGTCATTGCCGAGTTCGGGCCGCCCGATCAATTCGCACAGGAGCTTCCAATGCGCGTCGGTGGCGACGGCGATCGCGCAATTGCCGTCCTTGGTGGGATAGATGTCGAACGGCGAGATCATCGGATGGCCGTTGCCGGTCGGCCGGTTGACGATACCGTGGTAGGAATACCAGTAGGCCGCGCCTTCGCACAGGCTCAGCATCGCATCGTACATCGCCACATCGACGAATTGGCCGCGCCCGCCGCTCCGCGCATGGAGAATCGCGGCGAGCAGGCCGACCGCGGCGAGCGCGCCGGAAAAGATGTCGGCGACGCTCGGACCGCATTTGACGACCGTGCCGTCGGCCAATCCGGTGACGGAGACCAGCCCGCCCATCGCCTGCGCGACGACATCGTAGGCGGGCCATTCGGCATACGGGCTTTTGCCGGTGCGCGGATCGCCGAAGCCCCGAATCGCGGCATAGACGAGCTTTGGATTGGCGGCCGCCAGCGTCTCGTAACCGAGGCCCAGCCGTTCCATCACGCCTGCGCGGCTGTTTTCGACCAGCACATCCGCGGTCTTGACCAGCGCGATGAAGGCGTCGCGATCGGCATCGACCTTCAGGTCGAGCACGATCGAGCGCTTGTTGCGATTGACGCTCGCGAAGTATCCGCCGTAGTCGTAATCCTTCTGCTCCGGCGTGAACGGGCCGGCGAAGCGCGTCATGTCGCCGCGCGGCGGCTCGATTTTGATCACGTCGGCGCCGAGATCGGCCAGCAGCATCGCGCAATACGGACCCGCGAGCGCCTGCGTCAGATCGAGGACGCGCAGGCCCTTGAGCGGCCCGGCGGGATGATTTGGACTTTCGGTTGCGGTGGTCATGGAATCTCCTGCGTCGTGAATCGGTCTATCTCTCTATCGCGGAATCGGCAAGCTCCGGCAATAAATCCCGCTTCCATCCCGCGCGGCGCTCTTGACAAAAGATTCTTTCGAGTATAATCTGTACTTGAGATTATGAAGCGGGCCGAGCGATTATGCGCGGGCGGTCTTGCCCCAGTGCAAGGGGCGGACTGCGGCGGAAAGGATGCGCGGAGAGGTTCGATGGTAATCATGGCGAGAAATAGCGCGATTAATCGCCGCGTGACGCGTATGCCTTCGCTGGCTTGGAGCTTGCTTTGTTAAGGTCGCAGTCGAAATTTAGCCTCGGTCAAGAAGGAATATCTCAAATGGATGCGCAAGCCACAAGCCAGCGAGCCGGACAACTTTTGGGGCTCAACTACAATGTTCCCGACGAGGAACGAATCGGCGCGGAGGCCCGCACCGAGAAATACCTCGAACTGGTCAAACGGCTCAGCCATCAGTCGGTGGTGAAGCACTTCGACGCGTACGCCGATATCGAGTGGGACAGCCCCGAATTCAAGATCGATCCGGACGATCCGCGCTTTGAGCTTGGCGCCGAGGATGTGCTCGGCGCGACCGAATGGTACCGCTCGCAGCCAGCGGGCGTCCGCTCGCGAATCGGGCTGCAACTGTTCGCCAACTTTATGAAAATCGGCGTGATGTTCGAGAACGTATTGAAGCGCGGCCTGTTCGGTTTCGCGATGGACCTGCCCAACGGTTCGCCGGAATTCCGCTACGTCTATCACGAGGCGATCGAAGAGGCGCAGCACTCCCTGATGTTCCAGGAGTTCGTGAATCGCACCGGGTTGGACCTGCCCGGCTTCAACGGCTTCTGGGACCGCCTCGGCACCAGCATCATAATCAGCTACGGGCGCCGGTTTCCGGAATTGTTTTTCATATTCGTGCTCTGCGGCGAGGATCCGATCGATCATGTGCAGCGCCAGTTGCTCCACAAGCGCCGCGAGGAGATTCATCCGCTGCTGCGCCGGATCATGCAGATTCACGTCACCGAAGAGGCACGCCACTTGAGTTTCGCGCGCCACTACCTGCGCCGCCACGTTCCGGAGATGAGCGGATGGCGCAAGGCGAACCTGGCGTTCCGCGCGCCGCTGATTCTGGGCGGAGCGAGCCAGATGATGATGCAGGCGTCGCCGAGTCTGATTCGCGACTTTCACATCCCCAAGGAAGTCGTCGATCGGGCTTACCGGAAGAACCCGCTCCATCGCCAGCACATGTACGAGGCCACCTCGAAGCTGCGCAGCCTGTGCGTCGAGCTGGGGCTGGTGAATCAATGGTCGGTCTATCTGTGGCGCCTGTGCGGCATCTGGCCGGCCAACGAACTGCTCCCCAACGCGACTGCGGCAGCATAAGCTGACGCCGCCGCATTTCCCCCAACCTCATGCGGGCGGGCCGGATTCCGGCTCGCCCGCGCTTTTTCGGATAAGAATCCGGATCCAGCCAGTACCGATGGCCGGCGGGTTCTTGACCGCCGGCTGACGGCGGCATAAAGCTGCGCCCATGGCTACCGGCGTTCCAGCTTCGAGCGGCGCGGCGCGCGCTGCAATGATTACCGGCGCTTCCAGCGGAATCGGCCGGGCCTGCGCGCTCCATCTCGATCGCGCCGGTTGGCGCGTCTTCGCGGGCGTGCGCAAGACCGCCGACGGCGAGGCGCTTGCGAAAGAAGCTTCGCCGCGCCTCGCTACGATCATTATTGACGTGACCGACGGCCCATCGATCGCTCGCGCCGCCGGCGAAGTGTCGCGCGCGCTGGAGGACCGCCCGCTCGATGGACTCCTGAACAATGCCGGAATCGGCGTAGGCGGGCCGGTGGAGTTTCTATCGCTCAGCGAACTGCGCCGCCAGTTGGAGGTCAATCTAATTGGGCAGTTGGCGGTGACGCAGGCATTCCTGCCGCTCATTCGGCGCGGTCCCGGCCGAATCGTAAATATAACGTCGGTCGGCGGCAAAGTGGCTACTCCTTTTCTCGCGCCCTACAACGCCTCTAAGTACGCGCTCGAAGCGCTCTCCGATTGCATGCGCGCGGAACTTAAGCCGTCGGGAATCAAAGTGTCGATCGTAGAACCGGGCGCCGTTCAAAGCACGATCTGGGACAAGGCGAGAAACCTCGTCAAGGAAATTGCCGCGGCGCTCCCGCCCGAAGGCATCAAGCTCTACGGCGGCGAAATCGAGCAAATGAGCAAGCTAATTGCGATGCAGGAGCGGATGGCGGTGCCCCCCGAAAAAGTCGCCAAGGCCGTCGAACACGCGCTGACGGCAAGCCGGCCGCGCATCCGCTATCTGGTCGGGAACGACGCCAAACTGATGGCGGCGCTGCGCTGGCTCCTGCCCGACCGCGCCCACGATTGGGCGATGGGCGCGCTCATGCGCCGCATGGCTGCCTCCTCCGCGCCGAAATCCTGACGCGGTAGGCGCGCTCGTGCCGATTCGCCGGGATCTGTGCTACAAGAAAAGCGGACGCAACGGGGGAAGCAATTTTGCGACTCATCCGAAATGGGAGGTACCCTATGAAGCGATCGATTACCTTTGCCGCGACTGCCGCATCGGCGCTGTTAATCGCCGCTGTGGCTCCCGTCCGCGCCGCCGGCATCAAGCCGGGGAAATGGGAATTCACCACCGAAATGACCATGCCGGGCGGAACGATGGACGGGCCGGGAGCGCTGGCGCCGGGCGGGACGCCGCAAATACCGCCGGGCATGAAGCTGCCGCCGAATGTTCATATGTGGAGCAACGGCCACGGGATGACGATCACGGACACCAGTTGCATGAAGGCTGACGATCCGGTGCCGAAAATCGGACGCAACAAATTCTGCACTGTGGATAAGATGGAGCGCCATGGCGGCGCCGTGAATTGGGTCGCCACCTGCAAAATGCTGGGCAACGCAATGCGCAGCAAAGGCGAAATGACCTATCACGGCAATACTATGGACGGCACCGTAACCAATGTTATCTCAATGGGCGCCAACGGTAGCGGCATGACCATGACCCAGCACATCACCGGAAAATATCTCGGCCCATGCGATTGATCTCGATGTTGAAGCTGAGTAATCGAGTTGGTGCCATACTGGTTATCGGCGTCCTGATCGGATTTGCGGCCGGTCCGGTTAATGCCGGAGATTTTCAGGCCGGCAAGTGGCAATTCAACGTCCGGATGGACCTGGCCAAAATGCACTTCACGCCCGGCATCAAGCTGCCGCCCGGAGTTTTTCTTCCGGGCCAGCCGGGAGCGCCGCAACTGCATGACACCTGCCTTACCCCCGATCGGATGGTGCCCGGGCCTGCGATGCTGGGCGCATGCACCTTCGACAAAATCACTCACACCGGCAATGTCGTAACCTGGTCCGTCACCTGTCATTCGCCGGAGGGTCAAGTCTGGGACGGCGGGGTCGCGCGGTACACCGGCACGGCAATGAAGGGCAAGATGCGCATTCGCAGCACCGATGCCGCCGGCAAGGCCACCCTCGACGTAACCGAAAACCTGACCGGCAAATACCTGGGGCCTTGCGATTAGCTCCGCCGCGTCCCCGCCTTCGGCTCCGGCCGCGAATGTCCTCACGCCCGCCGCGGCGATTCACACGCTTATTGCCAGCTTCCTCGGCTGGACGCTCGACGCTTTCGATTTTTTCGTCCTGGTCTTTGTAATCCCGGACATTGCAAGGGAATTCCATCGCCCGGCCGCGGATATCGCGTTTGCGATCACGGCGACGCTCGCGATGCGCCCGGTTGGCGCGTTCGTCTTCGGCTGGATCGCGGACCGCTACGGACGGCGCGCGCCGCTGATGTTCGACGTGATCTTTTATTCGTTCGCCGAGGTGGCCAGCGCGCTCGCCCCGAGTTACGGATGGTTCCTGGCGTTCCGCGCATTGTACGGAATCGGAATGGGCGGCGAATGGGGCGTGGGCGCGGCGCTCGCGATGGAGGCGGTAGCGCCGCGATGGCGCGGCTTCTTCTCGGGGCTGTTGCAGGAAGGCTATGCGGCCGGCTACCTGCTCGCGGCGGCGGCATTCTTCTTCATCTTTCCGCATTTCGGATGGCGCGCGATGTTCCTCGTTGGCGGAGCGCCGGCGCTGCTCACGCTTTACATCCGCGCCAAGGTGCCCGAGTCGGAAGCCTGGGAGCGCACGCGCCCCGGAATGGAGCAAATCAAACGCGCCATTTTCGATAACTGGCGTACGTTCCTCTACCTCGTCGCGCTGATGACGATGATGAACCTGCTGTCGCACGGCACGCAGGACATGTACCCGACGTTCCTGCGGGAGGCGCGCGGATTGGACACGCGCAGCGTCGCAACGATCGCGGTCATCTATAATATCGGCGCAATCTTCGGTGGCCTGTTCGTCGGATACGTTTCGGATTGGATCGGACGGCGGCGCGCGATGGCGGCGGCGGCGGTTTGCGCGCTCGCGCTCGTGCCGCTCTGGATATATCCGTCCTCGCTCGCGATGCTCGTGCTCGGCGCGTTCCTGATGCAATTCATGGTGCAGGGCGCGTGGGGCGTGATTCCGGCGCATCTGGCGGAACTCTCGCCGCCGGAGGCGCGCGGGCTGTTCTCCGGCCTCGCCTATCAGCTCGGCGTGTTGATCGCGTCGAATGCAGCCTTCGCCGAGGCGCTGCTGGCGGAGCGCTTCGGCTATTCGGCGGCGCTCGCGGGAGTCGCCGCAATCGTGATGGCCGCGTCGGTGGCGGTGATCATGGCGGGCGGGGAGCGGAAGGGCCGGGCGTTGCACGCGATGGCGCCGTGAGCTGCGGTCGTTCAGCGTGAATCTTCGGTAGCGATCTTTATTTCAGCTTAAGCTTCGCGTCGTAATACGGGCGCATCGCGCGCAGCGCGCGCACCTGATGGTACGCAAGCTCATCGTCCGGATAGCGATGCTCCGGGCCCAGCACGCAGTTGACGCGCGCATGGCATCGCGGGGCGCAATCGGCCTCGGCCTCGACGCGATAGGTCAGGCACTTCGGGATGTCCCAGCCGCCCGGAAAACTGACCGCGCCCACCGGGCAGGCCGCGATACAACTGCGCGTGGCGCATGACGGGCACGGGTCGAATCCCGCCGCTTCGCCCGGCGCGTCGATTAATTCATCCACCAACAGCGCGGCGCGAAAGGCAATCCACGGGCCGTAGATCGGATGCACAGCGACGCCCAAGATGCTCGGACCGGCGATGCCCGCGAGCTTGGCCAGTTCGATAAAATTCAGGGTTGGACCGCCCGTCATGAACGGATAGACGATCGCGCATCGTACGCCCGCCGCGCGGACCGCGCCCGCCACCTCGCGCTCGATAATCTCGCGCGTAAAATCGTCGAGCGGATGCTCGCGCGTCCACCAGCGGGGATTCCGCTCCGCGTGGCGCTTGAGCGCCGCCCACATCGCGCCGCCGCCGTTGCCGGCGATGACGATCGATTTCGCGGTGGGATCGATCGAACCGGCGCGCGCCGTTTCCTTGACCGCCGCGTCGTAGCGCGAGATCGGAATCGCCGCGGCGAGATTGAGTCCGAACGGCGCGCCCGCGCGGCGCACGATTTCAACGATTCGATTCATGCCGTGGTCAGCTATTTAACGACGATAGCCGATCGGCGGCGGCCGGCCTAGTTGGGCCGCACCGGCTTTCCCGGCGGCGGCGGCGGGTGTTAGATGGAATCGGTCGCCAACCGGCCATTATTAGCGAGGGAAATAATGATTCGACTGCGAAAGATTCTGCTGGGGCTAGTCGCGGGACTGGTTGTCTCATTGACGGTCTCGGGTTGCACCGCCATGCGAACCTTCGTTACCGCCAACGCGCCGCGCGCGCAAATGGGCGCGTGCGGGCGGATCGGCGGATGCGCCGGCGCCTATGTCTCGGGCGCGGAAGGGGCGGCGCTTCAGCGCGGCGATTATAACGCGGCGATCGCCTCCTATTCCGAAATCGCCGCAACCGCACCCAACGATGAAAATGCTCTCGTGGGCCGGGGCTTGGCCTATCTGGCCAACGGCAATTACGAGCCGGCCATCGCGAACTTCACGGACGCAATCCGGCTCGATCCGAACGACGCCCTGGCCCATAACGATCGCGGCGTCGCTTACTACCGGCAAGGCAATTATGCCCAGGCGATCGGCGAGTATAACGATACGATTCGCCTGGTCACCGAGCGAACGATCCGCCCGGCCTGGCTGACCGATGCCTACTGGAACCGGGCGGCGGCCTATTTTGCGCAAGGAGACTACCGCCGATCGATCGCCGATTACGATACGGCGATTGGCTTCCTTCCCGGAGGGGGAACCCTGAAACGCCCCTCGGAGCAGGCGCCCGAAAGCCCCAGGCAAGCGGCGGCGCATCAGGATCGCGGCTTCGCGTACGCCAAAAGTGGGGATTACGATCGGGCGATCGCCGATTTCACCGCGGCGCTCAACTTTCAGGATCCCAAGGAGCCGCTTACCTATTTCGATCGCGGCAATGCCTACTTTGCCAAAGGCGATCGCGATACCGCGAGCGGCGATTATCATACGGCGGCGCAAATGCTTGCCGACGCGATGGCGGAGACGGCCGCGGACCCGGTGACGCTTAATGCGGCGGCGTGGATCCTGGCGACGTGCCCCGATTCGCAGTTCCGCCAAGGCATCACGGCGGTCGGATACGCCAAACAGGCCTGCGATCTGACTTCGCGCGAGAATCCCGAATATCTCGATACGCTGGCGGCGGCATACGCGGAGAACGGCGATTTCAGCCAGGCGGCGGAGACCGAACACCAGGCGATTTCCAAAACGACGATCGCGTTTCAAATTTCCACGTTCCGCAAACGCTTGGAATTATACGAGAGCAGCAAGCCGTACCGATCGGATTTGAAGTAGCCGCGCTCACGCTTCAGCGCGCCGCCGCGATCAGCGCTGGGGTGGGTTTGGGAGGATTCTCCAGCAACTCCAGCACCCGTTCGGAATCCCGCCCGGACAGAACGGTTCGTTCGCTCCGATCGATCGCCCTGCGCGCAGCCCGCTCGTCAGGAAGCAGCGCGGCGAGCATATCGATCGGCCCCCAAGCGAGGCTTTCCACCGGTCGATTGTCGCGGCGTTTTTTTAGAAACTCCCGCGCATCCATCTTCAAAAATTTCCGCGTATTATGGTCCAAAAGCTCGAGCAATTGCGCGCGGGTCAAAACCCTAAAGCCGCCGGACGAACCGGCACGCCGCCGCCGCTTCGCGAGATGGTTGCGTCTATGGCCGTTTCCGTTTGCGCCGCTCATCGAGTTCTCCGGAGAGGAATTCCAAGCGCAAGCTTATCACTCGCCGCGCGCCGGCTCGAGGGTCTGGCTGGCCGCGTCTTGACGCAGGCGATAAGGATGGTTGTGTCGGTTCCGTCCGAGCCCCTGAAATAACGCAGCGAAATTCCGAACATGGGAAACTTGATACAAGCCTCAATAGAGGTTTTCGTATAAGTCCTTACCAAGGGTTTATGCTTCATAGGCATCACCTCCTTCATGATGGTGGCTGGCTTATGAAGAGGCCCGGAGCCCGTTCCCGGACGCAACCGACAAGGCAAATTATATAACAGATCGAATGGCTATTCAAGCGAGGTAATCGCGGCGGCGTGCAAGGCAAAAAGCTATGGAACCAATATCGTAAAAGACCCGCGCCGGCTGGGAACGTGCTACGTGTGGATTTACCCGGGGCCGGAATTGCCGTTGCGCGATTTCGCCGCGGTGGGAATTTTGCCGTCGAAGCCGGTGGTTTCGATCGTGCAATGCATCCCGCATTCCTTGGGCCCGTCGCTCTCCCACCACCATCGTCCCGAGCGCGGGTCGTCGCCCTCCGCCACCGGGCGCGTGCATGGCGCGCATCCGATCGATTTGTAGCCCTTGTCGTAGAGCGAATTGTAGGGAACGCGGTTTGAGTGAATGTAATCCCAGACCTGCTTTTCGCTCCATGCGGCCAGCGGCGCGAGCTTCAGGATTCCGCCGTGATCGCGATCGATGTCGGCGGCGCGGAGATTCGCGCGCGTCTCCCATTGCCCGCGGCGCAGTCCCGTCACCCACGCCGAGTAATTCGCCAGCGCCCGGCGCAGCGGAAGCACCTTGCGCACCTGGCAGCACAGCAGCCGCGAGTTGAGGTCGCGGTAAAAGAGATTCAGCCCGTGCCGGGAGGTCATCCGCTCCGCGACGCCGCTATCGGGCATGAAGACTTCGGTCTCGATTCCATAGCGCTCGCGCATCCGGTCGATCACTTCGTAGGTTTCATTGGGCAGCCGGCCGGTGTCGATCGTGAAGACTCGCACCTTCGGATCGATTCGCCACGCCATGTGGATTAGGACGCAGCCTTCAGCCTGAAAGCTGGAGCAGAGGCCCAAATCGCGACCGAAGCGCTCGATCGCCCACGCGAGCAATTCCTCCGGCTGGCCGTCGAAGCGCGCGGCGATATCGGCGGTCTCCGCCTCGCCCAATCCGCCGTGGCGGAGCGGCGGCTCGGCGCCGTTCGCGCCATCCGGCGATGCGGATGCGGGCGCGGCGCCGTCCGCTTGAGCGATCGCATCTACGCGGCGCATTCGCCCTCCTTGGTTTCGGGATGGAAGGCGTGGTCCTCGCCGATGTCGATAAAATCTTCGGGCCGTGCGGTTTCCGGCGCGATCCCGGACAGATCGGCGAGCAGCGCCTCGATCTCCTTCAAATCGGCGCGCTGAAAAAATCGCGGCGCCGATTCGCCATCGGTGCGATTATCGCGATACCAATAGAGCAGGCGTTCCATCGCTTCCGGCACGCGGCGGGCCGGCAGTTTGACGCTCCGCCGGCCGAAAATCGACTGCTCCGAAGTGACTTCGCCGCCGAGGAAAAGCTGATACTGCGGAATGAGCCGGCTGCCCTCCAGGCGATGCAACCCGCCCTGAAAGCCAAACGTCGAGATGTGATGCTGCGAGCATCCGTTGGGGCATCCGCTGATCCGAATCGCGGCGTCCGGCGCGATCGCCGCAAGCTCCGGCCGCGCTTCGAAGAATTCGGACAGTTCGCGCCCCAGCCCGCGCGATTGCGTGACCGCCAACCGGCACGATTCGGCGCCGGGGCAGCTCGTCACGTCGGCGATCGTCTCCGCGCCCGCGGGACCGAGTCCCGCCGCGCGCAACCGGCGATACAGTTCCGGCACGTCGTCCCGCGCGACCCAGCGCATGAGCAGATTCTGCCGCGCCGTCGTGCGGACCGATCCGTCGCCGTAGGCGCGCGCGAGATCGGCGACGATCCGGAATTGCGGCCCGGTCAAATCGCCCATCGGCAGATGGATCGTCACGGCGGCGTAGCCGTCCTGCCGCTGCGGCTGGACGTTGGTGCGGCGGAATCGATCGTAATCGGCGGGCGAGAAACTTCCGCCGAACGGCGCCGGCGCGGGCGGCACGATTCCGGGGCCGATCACTTTTGCCGACGCCGCGCGCTTGGCGATTTCCGCGACGCCCAGCGGGGCCGGACGCACCCAATCGGGCGCGCGCTCTTCGGGCGGATGCTGTGGATCGAACGGTAGCGCCGCGCCGCCTTCGGCGGTGAACGCCGCCAATTCCTCATAGTAGAACTGCTTGAAATTGTCCCAGCCGATCTTGCGGATGAGATACTTCATGCGGGCGTTGGCCTTGCTCTTGCGCTGCCCATGTTTGTGGAAAACACGCAGAATCGCCTCGGCCACATTGAAAATTTCGCCCGCCGGAATAAATTCGTAAAGCACCGGGCCCGATTGGCACAGCGTCGCCGTGCCGCCGCCCGCAGTGATGCGAAAGCCCAATTCCGCCGTGCCGTTTATCCCGCGAACCGCCGCGCGAAAGCCGATATCGTTGAAGCTCGCGCCGATGCAGTCGAAATCGCAGCCGCTGAATCCAATCTTGAACTTGCGCGGCAGCGACGAGGTGAGCGGATGGCGCAGAAAATAGCGCGTGAGCGCGTCCGCATACGGCGTCACATCGAAGACTTCCTCCGGGCAGACACCCGCCATCGGGCATCCGACGATATTGCGCACCGAATTGCCGCAGGCCTCGCGCGTCGTGATTCCCGCCGCCGCCAGATGCTCCATCACCGCGGGCGAGTCGGAAAGCTGCACGAAATGCATCTGGATGTTCTGGCGTGTGGTGACATGGGCGAATCCGCGCGACCATCGCTCGCAGGCGTCCGCGATCGCGTAGAGCGCGCCGGTGGAAAGCACGCCCTGCGGAATCTTGATGCGGAACATTTGCACGTCGTCCTGGCGCTGGCCATAGACGCCGCGTACTAGGCGGAAGCTCCGCCATTCGCTGGCATCTATCTCGCCGCGCTCGAACTTCCCAAGAACATTGATGAATTCATCGATATCCCCCTGGCTCGCGAAGGTGGGCCGGGTACGCCCGGCGCCGGTGCCGGAAGGGATCGGAGAGTTGGCTGGTGTCTCGATCAGGTCCATTGTACCTCTTAAGGTAACTTCGATCACCATCTTAGTCAACTAATTAGATCACTTTGCGAGTCTCCTATTCCAATGATGCCGGCTGCCGTGCTACAAGGAGGCACTCCCATGAAATTCGGTGTCGGTGTCGATTATTCCCTGAAGGCCCTCTTGATGCTGGCGGAACGCTACCCGGCCACGCAGCCGGTCCGCGTCGAAGAGATCGCGGCGACGCAGGGGATTCCCGAAAATTATCTTCGCCGCCTGCTGATCGAAATGAAGCGCGGCGGCCTGGTCCAGAGCCAGAAAGGCCCCAACGGCGGCTATCTGCTGGCGCGCCCTCCCGCGCGAATCACGATGGCCGATGTGGTCGATATAATCGAGGGCGGCTACGCGCCGGTCGAATGCCTGAACGAGGGCGCCAATGCGCTCTGCGCGCGCGACGAGCCGTGCGCGATGCGCGACGTATGGCGCGAGGTCCGGGACGGCGTCGAGGCGATCCTGCGCCGCGCCACGCTCCAATCGCTCGCCGAAAAGCGCCGCAAAGCCATCAGCTTCAGCATCTGAGGAGCCGCAGCCGCTTCCGCTTTTCCCTTTCTCGACTTTTCCTTCGGCCTCGCTGAGAACCCGCTTCGCGGGAGCGGTTCCTCGCCTGCGGAGCGGGCGAGGGTAACAGGGAATGCGCTGCGCGCCTCATAGGGTGCGTATATGCTTGCGCGCCCGCACCTGATATATTCGGGGAACTCGCATTTCGGATCGGCCCGTTTTGGGCCACCGCCCGCCCGCTGGGACATTCCGAACCGCCGGTACAGTCAGGAGATTAATTATGCCCAAGGTGTACGTCGGCAATCTTGCCAGCTCGGTGACCAGCCGCGATCTTGCCGAGCATTTTTCGCGCGCGGGCGAGGTGCGCAGCGCGCTTGCGATTCGCGATCGGACTTCGGGCACCTGCCGCGGGTTCGGTTTCGTGGAGATGGCGGACCTCGCGGACGTGGCGGTGGCGTTCAGCCTGTTGAACAACACCAAACTCAACGGACGATCGATAAAAATCGAACCCGATCCGTCGTCCAGAAACGGGAAAGCGCGGCACACTGCGGCCGCCTGATCGCGCGGCGGCGCCAAGGAGGAAAAGATGCCGGAATCGATGCGGGACAGCACCTATCGTCTCTACCTGGATTTTCTTGAGACGGCGGAAAAGAAGCGCCAGTGGAGCATCTTCGACGACATTCCCTGGGGCAAACTCGATGCCGCAAAGGCGGTCGATGCGACCACGCAAGGCGTGGAGGTTTTCTGCTCCGAAGAGCTTTACCTTCCGGACTACGCTTCCAACGCTATCGAACTGCTGCGCTCGCACTTGGGGATGGCGTGGTTTCAGACCCGCTGGGCGTTTGAAGAGTCCCGTCACGGGTTGGTCTTTCGCGAATACCTGACCCGCTCCGGTCTGCGTTCGGAAGCGCAGTTCGAGGCCCTGGAGGCCGGCGTCTTTTCCAAATCGTGGCGGCTGCCATACGAAACGCCCCGCCGGATGGCCTGCTACGGCGCCCTTCAAGAGGGCGCGACGTTTGTTGCTTACAAGGCGCAGAAGGACAAGGCGCGCGCCGCCGGCGACGAAGTGCTGGCGGCCATCTTTCATTTCGTCGGACGGGACGAAGCGGCGCATGCCGGATTCTATCGGGCGGTAGCCGGACTCGAAATGTGCCGGGACCGGGAAGGAACGATCGCCGATCTGGCCTATGTGCTCTCGACTTTCAAAATGCCGGGGGACGGCCTAATCGAAAACTATCGCGAACGGCTGCGCACCTGCGGGGCGGGGATTAGTCCGCGCACATTCCTGGAGCATGTCGTCTCGCCGCTGCTCACGACGCTGGAGATCGACCGGCGGGAATTCAAGCAGGCGCTTAAAAAGCATTCCGCAACCGCTCAAATCGAACCCATTGAATCCGCTTGCGCGCCTCCGGCGGCAGCGTGACGCGCTGAATCGAGCCCGGCCGCTTCAACAACTGCGATTTCACGAGATTGCCGCTATTGCGACGCGGAGAGCCGGTCGATTTCGACAGCGAACCGCTCCGCTGTCGTGCGGCTGCCTCCTCGATTGCAAGCTTTTCACCTGCTTTGAGCGCCTAGATCGCGCGCAGGCGGTGGAATCGCGGAAGCATGGCGGACCTATCGCGGCGGCGCTGCGTGTTGTACTTTATGAACTGTTCGGTCGAGGTGCTCAATAAACTGGCGCGATAGAATCGTTATCGACCCCGCCATTCACCACGGCGACCCCTGCATCAAAGGCACGCGCGTGCCGGTCAGCGCGATCGTCGGCAGCATCGCGGGCGGCGATACTCCCGAACAAGTTTTTGACGCCGATCCGGGTATTACCGCCGATGACATCAAGGCGGCGTTGAAATTTGCCGCTGAAGCGGTAAGCAATGCCGATTTCGTTCCGCTCCCTAACGCAGACTGCGATGAGTGAGCAAAGACGGATTGGCGCGGTACTATTTGAGGGCTTTGAGTTGCTCGACGTATTCGGGCCGCTTGAAGCATGGGGAATGCTCGCGATGCAAGGCCAGTGCGCCATTGCTACGGTCGCCGAGCGGGCGGGCGCAATCGCTAGCGCGCAGGGGCCGAAGGCGATCGCCGAGTACGGCTTCGGCGATTGTCCGCATCTAGTGTCCTGTCCCGTAATTATCTAGCATAATTCTTGCTTGCATATCCGGCATCTTTTCGGGTTAAGGAGAGTTGCCGATGCGAACCGGGAGACCCAAGGCGGAGTTGGTGTTGAGCGCGGAA
>JBOHWK010000190.1:0-7174 GCA_050736715.1 Binataceae bacterium (SeqCode)
CGCCGCCAACGCTGACCCGATCGCGCAACTGAACCGCAAACCAACCCTCGAACAATCCATCCTAACGCTCCAAAAGGAAGCCAAGTTCTTGCTATTCAGCCATTTTTCCGCACCCTGCTAGGCGGGATCTATGCTTTCGTCGCAAAGCTGAATCCGTCGGCGTCGGGCGCGGCATCGCTCGTCTATTCGACGTACCTTGGCTCCCCTGTTGGAATCAACCAAGCTAACAGCATCGCTGTCGATACTTCCGGCGAGGCATATCTCACGGGGTCCGCAGAAGTTGGTTTCCCGACGACTGCCGGCGCGTTTCAAATGTTTGACAATTATGCCGGCGGACCCAACGCCTTCGTAACGAAGCTCAGCGCTGACGGCTCAGCACTCATCTATTCGACATTTCTAGGCGGCACCGGCGGTGGTGATAATGGCGACTATGGGCTTTCGATCGCCGTTGATTCCGCAGGCTTTGCCTACGTCACTGGGTTGACTGGCTCGATCACCAACTCCAGTTGCGACGATTCCTTTAATTATTGCTGCACGCAGTTCGCAACGCCGAGTTGCATAGGTTTCCCTACCACCGCCGGAGCGTTCCAGTCGGTCAACAATGCTCCCAGCCCTCTTGGCAACGGTGCGGCCAACGCTTTCATGGCAAAGCTGAATCCGTCGGCCTCAGGTGCTGACTCACTAGTTTACTCGACCTATCTGGGCGGCAGCCAATACGACTATGGCTACGGAATTGCGGTGGACTCGTCCGGCAACGCGTATGTCACCGGGGCGGCGTTTTCGAGCGATTTTCCGACCACCTCGGGCGCCTACCAAGCCACGGGTAGCTACGAAGCCTTTGTCGCCAAGTTTAACCCGTCCGCTTCGGGATCGGTCTCGCTGGTTTATTCGACCTATTTCCCTTACTACCCAGAAGCACAGGTAGGATTCAATTTGGAGAGCGTCCCAAGTTCATCCATCGCCGTCGATTCCGCCGGCGACGCCTATCTGACCGGTTGCGTACCGTCGGGCCAATCGGTTCCGGTTACACTCGGCGCGTTTCAAACATCGAACCACGGCACCGTAAACGCCTTTGTTGCGCGACTCAATTCCGCCGGCTCCGCCCTGGACTTCTCGACCTACCTTGGCGGCAGCGGTTTCGATTGTCCGAGCGGAATCGCGGTCGATTCCCAAGGCGATTCTTATTTGTTCGGGAGCACTACTTCGACGGATTTTCCGGTCACGCCCGGCGCATTCCAAGTCAGCTTGGATCCTAATGGGGCCGGCTTCGTCACCGAACTAAATTCCGCCGGTTCGAGCTTGATCTATTCAACCTACTTGAGGGGAACTGGCGGTTATCTCTACTATTACGGCCCCGGCGGAATCGCGATTGACTCCGCAGGCGACGCCTATGTCACGGGATTTACGGGTTCAATTACCGACGCGAGCTGCACTGGCTTTCAGACTCCAAATACATGCTGCATCGGGGACGGGACGGGTAACTGCCTGGGATTTCCCACCACCGCCGGCGCTTTCCAGACCGTCAACAATGCTGCCGCGGCCCAAGGTAGTAACGCTTTCGTGACGGAGCTTGAGTTGGTTCCATTCACCTCAACTACTCCGACGGCGACTTTCCTCCCCACGCCGACTAGGACCGCGACCGCAACTGCAACCGCCACCATAACCGCGACGCCCACCGCAACCGAGACTGCTACCCCAACGGCGACCGCGACCGAAACAGCGACGCCGACAGCAACTACGACTGCTACGGCCACGCCGACCGTGGTTCCCCACACGCTGTCGATATCGCCCCGCAAGCGATCATTCGGAAGGAAGAAGATCGGTTCGACGACGGCAAAGATTTTCACCGTTCGGTCGGGAGTGACCAATGACGCGCCGGTGGTAATCGAGGATATCGCCGTGACCAGCGCCAGCGGCGATTATTCGCTGGATACGGCGCAGCCCAATGGTTGCACCGATGGGGAATCGCTAACGGCGGGCCAGTCGTGCGTTATCGCGATCGCGTTCACGCCGTCGATCATGACCAAGAGGAACACCGATACCGGCACTCTCACCGTCACAACCAACGCCGAAGCGATTAACCCGCCGGGCGGTGTGGTCCAACTCAAGGGCGGCGGCAAGTAATAAGTGGCGCGGAAACCAACTGCGGATTCTTCCGAACTGCGTCGGCTATCCGCTCCAGCCGCGGCGGCGCAGCAGCGTCATCGCGCGGCGCGCGATCGCGCGCGCGGCGGAATCCCGCACCCTGCCGTAGCTGGGCCAGTCGTTGAAGTCGATAATCGTGAGCCGCTCGCCGTTTACGATCGCGTCGCCCCCCCACGCTTCGAGACCGAGCGCCTTCGCTCCGGCGGCCGCCGCCTCGGACAGCGCGCGCATCGCCGCCTCGGACAGTTCCGCGGAGCCTGCCCTGGAAGGGTCCGGGAGCGCGGTGAAATAGCCGCCGCCGCTCACGCCGTAAAACTTCACGACGCGGCCCGCTTCCTCCTGCTGAACGTAGGCGAGCGGAACTTCGTTGCGGGCGAAATCATTCAGAATCGCCTCGATCTCCGCCCGATCCGAGGCGCGCCGCACATCGCCCGGTCCGAGCGCGTGCAGGTCGCCCCGCTTGACGAACACGCCCGCGCCGAGATCGACGCCGGGAAGCTTGCGCGGGTCGAGCTTTTCGGTGGTGGCGACGAGGCCGCCGGGCGGAATCGGCACGCCCGCCCGCCCCAGGCCGGCGGCCAGCAGGTCGCGATAGCAATTGCGGATTCCGAGCGCGGAATTGATCGCGAGCGCGCTAACGCGCTCGGCCTCGGCCAGCTTTCTGAGCGCGGTTCGCCCCTGGCACATCGCGAGGATCAGGTCCGCCGGCGGAGCGGTTCCGGCGGCGAATTTTTTCGCCTCGATCGCGACGGCATCGAATCCCTCGCGCGCAAGCTCCGCGAGGACGGCGTCGAGGATGGCGGCGTCGGCGTCCGTTTTGCCCGGAGAAAATTCCGGCTCGCGGTAAATTCCAAGCGCGCGGCGGCTCATTGTTCGCCGCTCCGGTGGTCCTTGATCGCGCGGCGCGCGGCGGCGAGATCGGCGGCCTCGTCCACGTCGATTGCGTCCGCAATTTCGATTCCGGCGAGAACGAGGCCGCGTTCGAGCAGCAGCGCGAGAAATTCGCGCATCGCGCCCAGGCCAAGGCGGCGCGCCGCGGCCGTTAACTCGAAGATTTTGCTGGGCAGCAGATATATTCCCGCCGTCACCAGCGGAGAATTGTCCGCTCCGAGCCGCGCGATCGACCCTGCGCCGGTTACCTCCGCGAACAGCGGACGCTTATCGCCGCGCCATTTGGTGACGCCGAGCGCGCCGTCCGCACGGCCGGGGCGATCCGGCTCGATTCGCGCAATCGCCGCAGTCTTGAACCGTGCGATTTCGGATTGCGGGATCATCGCGTCCACGGTGGCCAAAATGAATAGGCCCGGCGCGAGCCGCTCGCCAATCGCAAACAGCGATTCCATCGAATTCGCCGTGTCGCGCACGATTAGCGAGAGCGCGGGCGGCATCGCGAGGCGTCGCTCCTCGATAAGCCGCGCCGTCTCCGAATTGACGACTGCGATTACAGATTCCGCGCCCGAATCGAGCAATGCGCGCGCCTGCCGCGCGAGCATCGGCTCGCCGCCGATCTCGACGAGCGGCTTGGGAATGCCCGGCACGCTATCGCGGAGCCGCTCGCCGCGCCCCGCAGCAATGATTGCGCCTTGCAGCTTTACCACGTCAGCTTCGCCAGCGCGCCAAGCTTGTCGATGGTGAAATCGGCGCGCGCATCCGCGGCCGGCGCGATGCCGGTCTCGCTCGTGCGCAGCCAGACCGTGCGCATTCCGAGGCTCCGCGCGGGCGCGATATCCTTGTTGGGGGAATCGCCAATCATCGCCGCCGATTCCGGCGCGATCCGCAGCTTGGCGAGTGCGGCCTTGAAGACGGACGGATCGGGCTTGAACGCGCCCACCCGCGACGAATCGATTACCGCCGAAAAGAAACTGTCGAGCTTCGCCGCGGCGAGAATCCGCTCGAGGTTACCGTAAAAATTCGACACTACGCCCATCGTGTAACGCGATTTGAGTTGAGTCAGGATCGCTCGGCTGTGCTCCATCCCGGCGGCGGTCTCGCGCACGAACGACGCCGTGACAGCTTCAACCATGCGATGGCGTTCCGGGGCGCCCGCCTTTTCGAGCGCCGCGCGGACATTTTCCGGGCCGCTCCGCCGGAGGTACTCGAACTGGTGCCCGGCAAGGAAACGCACCAAGCCGACCAGGTCCATTTGCCCCACGATTCGCGTTGCGCCATATCCCGTCCGGGTGGCGTAATCGAAGGCCGGATCGAGGTCCGCGCGGCCGATCTCGATTCCGGCGGCGCGGTATTGGGCAAGGAACCGGTCGAGCCAATGAGCAGGCCCATCGAGCGTGCCGCCAAAATCGAACAGCAGATGGGTCAACGTTGCCACAGATTACTAAATCTTATCAGCCCGAGGTGGCCGGTGATAGGCGCGCTAATGAGAAATGCATTCGCGACGATTCAGGACATGAGCTTGAACCCCGGCCAGGCGCGTGAAAATCGAAACCCATCTGGGAGGAAGCAAACGGCCACTCGCGTTGAATTTACGGCTGTGTTAGCTTGACCCGCATTGACCGCGCGGTTAAGAAGCTTGCTGCGGTAATACCTTAAGATGATCGAGACGGCTTTAATTTCCGCCCCCGATCGCGCGGACAACAACATCTTCGGCCGGCCGCTGTTGGAACGGCTGATGATCAATTGCGAACGCGCCGGGGTGAAGCGATTTATCGTTGCCGCCGACCACGGCCGAACGGATGGCTTGATCCGCTCGATGGGCCGGTTCGGCGCCGGCGCCAACGTCACAATAGTCGAATCCACGAAAGAATTAACCGCGCTCGACCCGGCCACGCCGTGTCTCGCCTTTTCCGGCAATCTCGTTTTCGCCAAGTCCCATCTGTCGAAAATTCTTGCGGCTTATCGCGAGCGGCCCGGCTCCGTTCTGCGCGCGGCCAGTGTCGATTCCGATCACGGCGGCGAAATCGCGGCGGGTCCGCTCGGCGAACTCCTGAAGGGCGGCGGAATTTCCATCGCGATTCCGCTTGCCGCGAGCCAATTGCTCCCGTTCGCCCTCAATGGCCGCCCCGAAGATCGCGAGGAGGCCGAACTGCGCCTGGCTAAATCCCTGCGCGAAGAGACGGCGCTCAAGGATGCGCCGATGGCGCGTTGGGTCGATCGCAAGGTCTCTTGGCGAATCAGTTCCCGGCTCGCGAATACGAAAATCACGCCGAACCTGGTCACGATCTCCAACACCGTCTTGGGGCTCGGATGCGCCGCGCTGTTCGCGATCCCGGATTATTGGGTGCGGCTGCTCGCGGCGGTTCTGTTCCTCGCTTCAATCACGATCGATGGGGTCGATGGGGAACTCGCGCGGCTTCAGATGAACGAGACGCCGTTCGGCGGAATGCTCGATACGATCACCGACAATATCGTGCATGTCGCGGTCTTTATCGGCCTGCTCGCGGGATGCTACCGCGCGAGCCACAGCCGCGCCTATCTCTACCTGATACCGATTCTGCTCAGCGGCTTCGCGATGTGCGCGTATGCGATTTGGCGCGCGTTCAGCAAGCGCGAAGAATTTACCACCGCCTGGCTCGATCGGCTCGACCGCTGGACCGGACGCGATTTCGCGTACTTGCTGGTCGTGCTTGCGCTGTTCAACCAGTTGGAGATTTTCGCCTGGGGAGCCGCGTTCGGCACCTATGTTTTCGCGTTCACCGTATGGTGGCTCATGGGCCGCATGGCCGATGCGCCTGAATCCGCTTCGCGGCCCGCGCCGCGCGGCGCGTAACGAGGATAAGCATGAAAGGCAAGAAGCCAAAGATTCTGCTCGTTCAACCCACCACCGTCCATCTCGACGGCACCCCGCACAAGACCCGGTGGCGCCTGATCATGGGATTGATGATCCCGCTGCTCGCGGGCCTGACACCGGCCGATTACGACGTCACGCTGTGCGACGAGCGCCTGGAAGAAATCGACTGGGACGGCGGATGGGACTTGGTCGGGATGACGACGACGATCGGCGCGTCGCTGCGCGCCTACCAGCTCGGCGACGAATTCCGCCGCCGCGGAATCCCGGTCGTCTTCGGCGGTTTCCACGCCACGCTTCAGACCGAAGAGGCGCTTAAGCATTGCGATGCGGTCGTGAAGGGTGAGGCCGATCTCGTCTGGGCGCAACTGCTTCAGGATTGGCAGGACGGCAAGCTCAAACAGGTATATAAGGCCGACAAGCTGCACGACCTCAAGAACCTGCCGCGACCCCGCCACGAACTGCTTAAGCTCAACCGCTACCTGTTCAAGGCCGTTCCGGTTCAGGCGAGCCGCGGATGCCCCTACCGATGCTCGTTCTGCGAGATTCCGGTTTTTTACGACGGCGCGTACCGCACCCGCCCGGTGGATGAAATTATCGAAGAGATCAAGCAGGTGATGGCGGTGACGGGCTTCCGCCGCTTCCAGTTTATCGACGACCAAATCACCGGCAAGCACAAATTCGCCAAGGAATTGTTCAAGGCGCTCATCCCGCTGAATATCGCCTTCTCGTGCCTGTGGACCGTCAATTCCAACCACGACGAGGAGTTGCTCGAACTCGCGGCCAAGGCCGGCGTCTTCCACGTCAATATCGGCGTCGAATCGATCAGCCAGGAGAGCCTGCTCTCGATGAACAAAATCCAGAACCATGCCGGCCAGTACAAAAAGCTCCTCGGACGCCTAAGGAAGTACGGCATTTACTACTCGCTTAATTTCCTGTTCGGCCTCGAAGAGGACCGTCCGGAAATTTTCGACGACACGCTGAAGTTCCTCGACGAAGTCAAAGCGCCCGAAGCATTCTTCAATACCGTCACTCCGCGCCGGGGCACTCCAATGCGCGAGAAGCTGGAGAACGAAGGCCGCGTCCTCATCCCCGACGCCGATCTTTACACCAACAACTTTCGCTGCATGTTCGTGCCCAAGAACCTTTCGCCGCAGCAGGTCGAGGAGGGCGTCTGGCGCTGCACGAAGGAATTCTACTCGCTGAAGTCGATGTTCAGACGCCTGATGATGCCGCCGAACAAGTTCACCTGGCAGGGGCTGACCGAAAACATGCTCTTCTACTGGG
>JBOHWK010000191.1:0-4197 GCA_050736715.1 Binataceae bacterium (SeqCode)
CGGAGTGGGGACGCTCTCGACCTGCACGCTGACGGTGGGGCTGACGCCGAACGCCGGCGACCTGAGCGGGACGATGCTGAACGGGACGCTGAGCGTGTTTGTGAACTCCACGGCCGGGAACAGCGGCGCGCCGCCCAGCGAGGAACAGGACGTGCCATTGACCGCCACGGTGATGTAGCTCGACTTTTACGCCCTGCGGTTGCGGGGCTGCGGCGCGCGGCGCTTGACGGCGGCGCAGTTCGTGGCCGCTTTATCGCGGACTGGCAGCGCGAATCGCGTCCGCGATCGCAAGGCGCTCGGCGCGCCCGATCGATCGCCCCAGCGAACGGAACACTTTTACTTTCGAGGCGGTGAACCGCGCGATACATTCCTCATCGCGATGGAGGTAGGCGCCGCGGCCCGGCCGGCGCGTCTCGAAATCCGCCCCGGCCGCGCCGTCCACGATTGCAATCCTGACCATCGCGGCCTTCGCGCCGCGCTTCATGCAGCCGATACAGGTACGTTCGGGACGGTTATTTTTCGCCGCCATCTTGCGGCGCTGGGGCGGCGGCAGGTTCGGCCTCCGCCGGGACGGCGGATTCCGCAGTCCCCTCCTGAGCGACGGCAGCGGCCGCTTGGGCTGCGGCGGCCGCCGCTTCGGCTGCGGCTTGCGCTTTGGCTTCCGCCTGAAGCTTCTTATTGGCGACGTGTTCGCGCGCGGCGGCGATGATCTGCTTGGCGCGCTCGGGGCTGATTCCCTCGACGTCGAACGCCGCTTCATCGGCTTCGGCGAGCTGCTCGGCCGAGCGGAAGCCCCATTGGAAGAGCAGCTCGGCGTTGATGTCCCCGATGGCGGGGATCGCGTTGAGCGAGGCGCGCGCGGAGCGGGCCTCTTCCTCGGCCTCGGCCTCGCTGCGCACGTCGAGCTTCCATTGGGTGAGGCGATGGGCGAGGCGGACGTTCTGGCCGCGCTTGCCGATCGCGAGCGAGAGTTGATCGTCGGGGACGATCACTTCCATCGCGTGCTCGTCCTCGTCGATAACTACCTTGGAAACTTTGGCCGGCGCAAGCGCGCGGCACACCAGTTCGGCCTGATCGTCGGTCCACGGCACGATGTCGATTTTCTCGCCGCGCAGTTCCTGAACGACCGATTGCACGCGCGTCCCCTTCATCCCGACGCAGGCGCCAACCGGATCGACGTCGGAATTTTTGGAATAGACGGCGACCTTGGCGCGGCCGCCCGGCTCGCGCGCGCATTGGCGGATTTCGACGATTCCCTCGTAAATCTCCGGCACCTCCTGCTCGAACAGCTTCATCAGGAAGTCGTTGGAGGTGCGCGAAAGCACGATCGCGAGGCCCTTTTCCGATAGATCGACGTCGATAATCAGCCCGCGGATGCGATCGCCCTGGCGATAGCGCTCGTGTGGAATTTGCTCTTTTTCGGGCAGGATCGCCTCGGTCCGGCCCAAGTTGACGATCATCGTCCTGCGCTCGAATCGCTGCACGATACCGGAGACCACCTCGCCCTTACGATCCTTGAACTCGTTGTAAACTTGCTTGCGCTCGGCGTCGCGGATGTGCTGGATGAGGTTCTGCTTGGCGGCCTGCGCCGCGATCCGGCCCATCGTGGCGGTGTCGAGCTTGATCAGGATTTCGTCGCCCGAGGCGGCGTCGGGATCGTAATTCGCGCGCGCCGTGGCGACATCGACCTCGGCGGCGGGATTGGCGACCGTTTCCACCACCGTCTTGATCTCGAAAATCTCGATCTCGCCGAGTTCGGGATTAAAGCGCGACTCGAGATTGCGATCGGGGCCGAAGGTCCGGCGCGCCGCCGAATGCATCATCTCTTCGACCGCGTTTACCACGATCGTCTTGTCGATGCCCTTTTCCTTGGAAACCTGTTCGATAACGCGGTTCAGATCGACCGGCATGCCGCCTCCCCGGATCGCATCCGCGGCGGCATGCGCCGGCGCGGGTATTTCGCCCTATTTGCCAAAATCGTACTCAAAGTTCGCATCTTTCATTTCGCGGAAGCCGATCGCAATCCGTTGCCGCCCGGCCTCATCGTCCATTTCGATTCCCTCCGCGCTGACCGACACCAGCCGTCCGGCGAACAATTTCTGCCCGCCGCGCGCCGCATGCGTCCGCACGCGGATTCGCCCGCCGCGCACCGCCTCGAAATGCACGAGCTTGCGCAGCGGGCGGTTCAATCCCGGCGACGCGATCTCCAATGTGTACCGCCCTTCAACCGGATCGTACACGTCGAGCAAATCGCCGAGCAGCGGGCTTAGCTGCTCCAAATCGCTCAGCGAAATTCCACCGCCCGGCCGATCCGCCAGAATCCGCAGGATCGAGCTGCGCGTACCGCGGTGAAACTCCACCGAGACCAACTCATAGCCCTGGCGCTCGAGGTGCGGCTCGATCAGCGCCGCCACCCGCTCCGCAACCGGATTAAGCGTTAGCACCATCATCGCGCTCATCTCGGCTTAAACCGCCGCCCGGATGCGGCGCGCCTCACGCGCATCGGGCCGCGCCGCCAACAAAAAAGTGGGCGTTCGCCCACTTACCGCCGTTACAATATCACCGCGTCCAGCCAATCGGCAAGGCGGGCGATTCGGCTTGCGGTCCGCCACGCCCAAATGGCATCCTTTTCCTTCGGGCCGCGAGGGTGGCCCGTCCGCGGCGACGGTTAGACATTTTAATCCGCGGGACTATAATTGGAATTATTGGGGCCCTACGAAAGCGAGGATCGAAATGCGTTCATCGAAGTTTTTCCCGATGGTGGCGATCGGACTCGCTGCCTGTATGTTGTCCGGATGCGCGGCGATCGAGGCGCAGCGCCATGAAGAAGAAGCGAAGCAGGCGGCATTCGTTGTGAAGGTCGATCGCGCACACATCTGGATCACCACCGGATCGGCGCCCGCCGGCAGGCAATACACGGTGCTGGGCAATCTGAAGTACAGCGAGCCGTTCTCGCCCGAAGCACTCGAAGAGGACCACATCACGAACAAGCTTAAGGACATGGCGCTGGCGAAGTGGCCGGACTCGGTCGATGCGATCATAAAGGAGAACCAAACTCAGCCGGCGGACGGTTCTTCGATCACCGTCACGGCGCAGGCGATCCAATACGCGGTATCGGCCGATCGCTCGATGATGCATCAGATGAATTCGGGGATCGTGGCATCGCCGTCGGACAACAGCTATTGAACGGAAGCGGCCACCGCTCCTAAGTGCCGGGGTACGGACGCCATCCGAGTCGTCGGCATTATTTAGGCGGCGATAACGGCGTGGGAGCCGCCGGAATTTCAGGCACGCGCCGATTCGGCCAGCAGCGAATCGAGTTGTCCCGCGTTGTCGAGTTGCTTCAATTCCTCGAAGCCGCCGATCGGATTTCCATTGATAAAGATTTCCGGCACCGTGCGGCGTCCGCCCGATCGCTCGACCATCCGCGCGCGTGCCGCATCGTCGGCGGTGACATCGATCTCCTCGAACGGCACGCCCTTGCGCTTGAGCAGGTGTTTTGCGCGCACACAATACGGACAATACGTGGTGGTATAAACTTCGACTTTTGCCATCGCCTTGCTCCGGCCTCTATTTTCCGACTGTGTGCGAGATGAGTAAAGCGGGCGTTAGTTCTATTCCGGGAACGCCAATCTACCGATTGGCGCAAGCCGCGGTGCCGCTAAATCCGCCAATCGGGAGATTGGCGTTCCCAGAATAGGCTAGTGTAGCGCGTCATAAATATCTTGACTTAAGGGGGCGGATTATACAGCCTATGCCGCATGAGCAGGACCGCCGAAGCGATCGGGTTGTCGCCCGAAGAAGGGCAAGTCCTGGCGGGGTGGGCGCGCGGCCGCAGCTTGCCCCTGCGGCTGGTGCAACGCGCGCGCATCATCCAGTTGGCGGCTGGGGGGATGGCCAGTCAGGACATCGCGCGCGGCCTGAAGATTTCCCGGCCGACCGTGCAGCTTTGGCGGCAGCGGTTTCTGGCCCTGCGCTTGGCGGGACTGGAACAGGACGCGCCCCGGCCGGGCCGAACCCCGCAGATACCGGCGCACAAGATTCAGGCGGTGATCAACGCGACCCTGCACCAGCGAGCGCCAAACGCGACTCACTGGAGCACCCGCAGCATGGCCAAAGCCACGGCTTGAGCGCCGCGACGGTGCGTCGGCTCTGGCGGCGGCACGGGCTCAAACCGCACCTGGTCAAGACCTTCAA
>JBOHWK010000192.1:0-33192 GCA_050736715.1 Binataceae bacterium (SeqCode)
CGGAGTGGGGACGCTCTCGACCTGCACGCTGACGGTGGGGCTGACGCCGAACGCCGGCGACCTGAGCGGGACGATGCTGAACGGGACGCTGAGCGTGTTTGTGAACTCCACGGCCGGGAACAGCGGCACGTCGCCCTACAAGGAACAAGACGTGCCCCTCACCGCCACGGTGATGTGAGGAGGGCGCCGAGGCGGGAGTAAACCACTTAAAGTGGAACCTGTCGGGCCGGATTGCGGGGATCCTCTATCGACCGGCCAGCCCCTCTAGGCTATGAGTGGATTTGCCGGCATTTGATGCGCGGAGGGTTCGCTGAATCGCCGGCGGCCCGCGCGCACGCGGCGGATGGATTCAATGGACCTTGAACTGACACCGGCGCAGCGGGCCGCGCGCGACACCGCGCGGCGCTTCGCGCGCGACAAGCTCGGCCCAATGGGCGTCGAGACCGATCGCACCCATCGCTACCCCAAGGAGGCAATCGACGCCCTCGCCAGACTGGGGATGCTCGGCATTTTCATGCCGGAGAAATACGGCGGCGCCGGCCTCGATCACGTCGCTTATTCGCTGGTGCTCGAAGAAATTGCCGTTGAATGCGCCTCGACCTGTGTAATCGTGTCGGCTCATTCTTCGCTCGCCTCATGGCCGATTCTTGCATTGGGAACCGAGCAGTTGCGCGCGCAATTCATGCCGAAAATGGCGTCGGGCGAATGGTTGGGATGTTTCGCGCTGACGGAACCGCAGGCGGGGTCCGACGCCGCCGGACAAAAGACCCGCGCGGTTCGCGACGGCGATTCTTACGTGATCGACGGCACGAAAAATTTTATCACCAATGCGCCGCAGGCCCGCGTCGCGATCGTGTTTGCGATGACCCAGCCGGACCGCGGCCATCATGGAATCAGCGCCTTTGCCGTCGATACCGCCAATCCGGGCTGGGCGGTGACGCGAGTCGAGGACAAGATGGGGATTCACGGGGCGCATTCGGCGCAGTTGAGCTTCACCGCGATGCGGGTGCCGTACGGCAATCTGATCGGTGAAGAGGGCGGAGGCTTCAAAGTCGCGATGAAAACTCTCGACGGTGGCCGGATCGGGATCGCATCGCAGGCGATTGGAATTGCGCGCGCCGCGTTGGAGGCGTCGCTCTCCTATGCGAAAGACCGGAGCAGCTTCGGCCAGCCGATCGCGCGCCATCAGGCGATTCAATGGAAGCTCGCCGATATGGCGGTGGACATCGACGCGGCCCGCCTGCTGACGCATCGCGCGGCCACGCTCAAGGATCGCGGCGTGTCATGCGCGAAGGAGTCGGCGATCGCAAAGCTATTCGCGGCCGAAACGGCGATGAGCGCGGCGACCGAAGCGATCCAGATTCACGGCGGCTACGGCTACACCAAGGAATTCAAAGTCGAGCGATATTTCCGCGATGCTAAGATTACCGAGATTTACGAAGGCACCTCCGAAATCCAGCGCCTGGTGATCGCCGCCAGCGTGCTGGAGCGCCGGTGAGCACTCATTTTGGCCCCTCGCACGGAACGCGCCCGAACCGAATAGATCGCGCCGCCGGTGCCGATTGCAGGCGGTGAGACAAAACCGGAAGGAAGCCTTCCGCGAACCGATCCACCGCACCTGTGTCCGCATTCCGGAACCAGTGCGAATCGACCTTGGAGCCTATCTCATAAACGCTCCCCCTTCAGGATGGACGGACTTGGGAGATGGGTGACGGAACGCCGATCCGCAACATTTGACAATTACTCATCGTGAGACTGCATCTGAGCTACTCGCGATGGTAATCCTGGAGCGGGCGGACCTCGAACGGCTCGCTCTTGAGCGCGTGAATTCCCGCGACCGCGGCCGCCGCCCCCGCCATCGTGGTGAAATATGGGAGCCGCATTTCCAGCGCGGTGCGCCGGAGCGAAAATGAGTCAGCCGTTCCACTTGCGTCGGGCGTGTTGATCACCATCGCGATTTTACCCGCCTTCATCGCCGCGACGGCGTGCGGGCCGCCCTCGCGCACCTTGTTGATTCGTTCACATTTAATTCCGAGCTTGCGAATTTGTTCCGCGGTGCCATGCGTCGCGACTAGCGCGAAGCCCATCGCCGCGAGTCCGCGCGCGATCGGTTCGAGGAGCGCCTTGTCATCGTCGCGAACGCTGAGAAAAACCGTTCCATAGATCGGCAGGTTCGACGAGGCGGCGATCTCCGCCTTGGCGAAGGCCATCGCGAAATTGCGATCGATTCCCATCACTTCGCCGGTCGATTTCATTTCGGGCCCCAAAATCGTATCGACGCCCGGAAACCGTCCGAATGGAAAGACCGATTCCTTGACCGCGACGTGCGCTGGAACGCGCTCGGACGTGAATCCCAGGTCATTGAGCTTCTTCCCCGCCATTACGAGCGCGGCCAGCTTGGCGAGGGGGACGCCGATCGCCTTGCTGACGAACGGAATCGTGCGCGACGCGCGCGGATTCACTTCGAGGATGTACACCTCGCCACGATAAATCGCATACTGAACGTTGATCAGGCCGACGACGCCGAGCGCGCGCGCGAGCGTCTTGGTCTGCCGCATCAACTCGACTTGCAGTTCGCGGCTCAGCGAATTCGGCGGGAGCGCGCAGGCGCTGTCCCCCGAATGGATTCCGGCGTGCTCGACGTGCTCCATGATTCCGCCGACGACCACGATTTCACCGTCCGAGATCGCATCGACATCGACCTCGGTCGCGCCTTGCAGGTAACGATCGATCAGCAGCGGATGTTTCTCCGACGCCTGCAAAGCATTCTCAACGTAGCGGCGCAGGTTTGCCTCGTCGGGAATCACCTCCATCGCGCGGCCGCCGAGAACATACGATGGCCGGATCAGCACGGGATAGCCGACACGCGCGGCACCCGCGACAGCTTCGTCGAGGCTGCGGACCATCGCGCCCTCCGGTTGCTTGAGGCCAAGCTCGGCGACCAGCGCGTTGAAGCGCTCACGATCCTCGGCGCGATCGATCGCGTCGGGTGTGGTGCCGAGAATCGGCACTCCCGCGCGCTCCAGCGGGACCGCGAGCTTGAGCGGCGTCTGTCCGCCGAATTGCACGATCACGCCGATCGGCTTTTCGCGCTCCGCGATCGCCAGCACGTCCTCGAACGTCAGCGGCTCGAAATAGAGCCGATCGGAAATGTCGTAGTCGGTCGAGACCGTCTCCGGGTTGCAATTCACCATGATCGTCTCGAAGCCATGCTCCTTGAGCGCGAGGCTCGCATGGACGCAGCAGTAGTCGAACTCGATACCCTGGCCGATCCGGTTTGGCCCGCCGCCGAGAATCATCACCTTCTTGCGATTCGTGGGCGGCGCTTCGTCCTCGCCCTCGTACGTGGAATATAGGTAGGGGGTGAACGCCTCGAATTCCGCGCCGCAGGTATCGACCGACTTGAACACGGGAAGAACGCCGCTTTTTCGGCGGGCCCCCGCGATTTCGGATTCGTCCACTCCGCGCAGTTCGGCGATCTTGCGATCGGAGAATCCCGCCGCTTTGAATTCGCGGAAGAATCCTTCCGAAAGCGGCGTCGATGCGATCCGATTTTCATCGGCGACGATCCGCGCGATCGCGCCGATAAACCACGGATCGATTTTGCTGAGCCGGTAAATTTCTTCCTCCGATACTCCGAGGCGGAGCGCGTCCGCTAGGTAATGGAGCCGGTAGCTGCTGGGCGCGGCCACGAGTGCGCGGATTTCTTTCAGCGCATCCTCGCGCGGCCGCGAGCCGGGCCGGCGGTCGAGGCCGTACGATCCGACTTCGAGCGAGCGGAGCGCCTTCTGCAGCGATTCGCGGAAGGTGCGCCCGATCGCCATCGCCTCCCCGACCGATTTCATCTGCGGGCCAAGTTCGTCGGCGGCGGCGCGGAATTTCTCGAACGTGAAGCGTGGAATCTTCGTGACCACATAGTCAATCGTTGGCTCGAAGCAGGCCGGCGTTTTCTTCGTAATGTCGTTGGAAATTTCGTCGAGCCGGTATCCGACCGCAAGCCGCGCGGCGATCTTCGCAATCGGAAAGCCGGTGGCCTTCGACGCGAGCGCGGAGCTGCGCGACACGCGCGGATTCATCTCGATTACCGCCATTCGCCCCGACGCGGGATCGATTGCGAACTGGATATTCGAGCCGCCCGTATCGACGCCGATCTCGCGGATAATCCGCATCGCGGCGTCGCGCATGATCTGGTATTCCTTGTCGGTGAGCGTTTGCGCGGGCGCGACGGTTATCGAGTCGCCGGTATGCACGCCCATCGGATCGAGGTTTTCGATCGAGCAGACGATCACGACGTTGTCCGCGCCGTCGCGCATCACCTCCAGCTCGAACTCCTTCCAGCCTTCGATGGATTCCTCAATCAGCACCTCATGGCTCGGCGATTGGTCGAGTCCGTAGGCAACCTTCGCGATCAAATCGTCATGGTCGCGCGCGATCGCGCCGCCCGTGCCGCCCAAAGTGCGCGACGGACGAATTATCAGCGGCAGCCCCAAGTCGCGCGCGATTCGTTTGGCATCGTCGAGCGAATGGGCAATCGCGGAGCGCGGCACTTCAAGCCCGATGCTTACCATTGCGCGCTTGAACAGGTCGCGGTCCTCGGCCTTTTTGATCGCGCCGAGCTTTGCGCCGATAAGTTCGCAATTTAATTTGTCCAGCACGCCCGACTCCGCAAGCTCGATCGCAAGATTAAGGGCGGTCTGCCCGCCGACCGTCGGGAGCATCGCGTCGGGCCGCTCGCGCTCGATAATCTTCGAAATCGCGGCCACCGTCATCGGCTCGATATAGGTGCGATCAGCCAATTCTGGGTCGGTCATGATCGTGGCCGGGTTGGAATTGACGAGGATTAGGCGCAACCCCTCCTCGCGCAGGGCCTTAAGCGCCTGCGTGCCCGAATAATCGAACTCGCACGCCTGCCCGATCACAATCGGCCCGGACCCGATTAAGAGGACGGATTTAAGGTCTTTTCGAAGTGGCATGTGAGCGTTCCAATGAATCTATTTCAACTCTCTGTATGCTTGCGCCTCAGCGTGACCGGACGAAGCACAATGCGGCGAAGATTGATGCGCTCACAAAGCGCATCAACCTCCAGGTGGGTCATCGACTCTACATCGGCGAAATGATCCGAGACGTTCATCGGGGGCTCTCCATCGTTGAGGATGAGTTGCGCCTGATAGGTGCGAAGCGCGGCGAGCACGGTCGCAATCTCGCGCTTGCTGAACGGCCGTACCTCAAGATGTTGTCGTGCTTCCATTTACCCTCCTAAAGATCCCAGATTCCAGTTTCAGGCCACTTCGCTCTCCGAAAAACTTCTGTCCATCTCAGTGGAAACGCATCCACAAGCTTCCTGAATCGCACGAACAGGTAGCCGGAATCGTGCGGGCCGGGCGACGCCTCGGGATGGTATTGCACCGAGAAGAACGGCTGGCCCACGCCGCGCATTCCCTCCACCGTGCGATCGTTCAGGTTCACGTGCGATAGCTCGGCGCGGCCCGCGAGCGAGCCGGCATCGACGGCGAAGCCGTCGTTCCACGTTCAGATACCCTCGTCATAAAAGGCCGTCATTGCGGCGGTCAACCAAAACAGAGCCTCGTCAGTAAAGTCCTTCTCAAGCCAGTTCGGCAAGCTACCAGATGGAAACTGGAGCTTCGCAAGTGCTCTGGAAAGTTGCTTCACCTTAAGGCTGATCCGCGCTTCAAGGTCGAGAGCCTTCTGACCCGTCAACGCCTTGGTAAGGCCCAGCAATATTTCGAGAAACACGAACGACGCTGATGCAGGGTCGGTTGGGTTACCGATGAAAGCCCAGAAATCTTGGCCTATTCGGCGATAGATCCGAAAGCTCCGAGTCTTCGAATCGATCAACACCCCAGGTTTGGCTGATCGATCTTCTTCAATGAATCCGTGTTCCAAAAGCTTCGCGAGGATTTGGTTCTCCTTGTTGTTGGTCGTCCGATCGGTACCGTAAGTGAGCCCTATGATGAGATCGATCCCTGTGACTACGTGATGGTTCTTTCGCGTGAATCGCATCCAGTCCTCTCGATGGTCGATGATCGCCTGCGTCATCGCTTGGACTTGGGTGTCGTTGATCGTATTTGGTCCGCTCTTGATCGACGTCAGGTATCGGCGGTCGCCAACCACGACAGACTTGTCTATCTCTCGCCATACTGATCCCACGCGCCGCGCAGCCTTGTCTTCCCGGCTAAGGCCTCTGAGCGCAGCAAATTCCGCCAGTTTCTCAGGCGGTTCAGCCCATTTCTGTTTCCGGCCTATGGGATACGGGCTGACAAACGCGGCCTCTACCGATTTGCCGAAGGACGTCTCAAGCGCCATGTAAAGTTTGCTGTCGAAGAGAAACCAAGCGAGGCGGCTGGGATCTTTGAGCTTCGCGACAGCGGCGGACGTAATAAGTGCGTAGGGATTGGTCCGGTAGTCCGCCAATTCGCTGCGGTTCTCGATCGCTTTCGGTAGGTTCGCCTCGATATACGCTCCAAGGTGTGAAGCAAGCGCTTCCACACGCTTTTGATCGACGCGCATGAACAACCCGCCGATCTCTGTCGGATCGAAAGATCGGCGGGCCTCCTTCAAAACTTGAAAAAGCGAACCGCCACTTATGCGCTGGGACATCTGCTTGAGGCGCTCAATGCGCGAACTTTTCGCTTGGTTTTGAGCGCACCGTAGGCAGGGTGCTCTCTGCTGTCGTCGTCATTCCAGATGAAAGTCTGGCCATCCTTGAACCACTTTCGAGTCCGAACGTGGGACTGGACGTAGATTACCCGATAGCCTGGCGGGACGTCGGGATACGCCCGCCAGCGTTGACCACGAAGCTTGTCGAGCTCACGTGCTATGACCTCACCGGCCACGCGCCCCAGACGAACCGGAACCGCATTACCAGCCTGAGCATATTGTTGCGCGGGAGCCCCTGCGAACTGCCAGTCATCAGGAAACTGCTGGATGCACGCGTACTCGCGCAGCGTCAAGGCTCGGGTTTCAGTCGGGTGGCAGAGCGCCGTGCCCGCATGGTTAGGCATGGTCATCAGCGTCGGGCACGGCAGGTCGAAAGTGAGCCTCCTCCACCATCCTGACCGTCCGCCTTTCGCGTACCACGCCTTGCCCATCGATTCCTTCTGGATCGCGGGCGGCAAGCTCCTCCAATTGCTGCCTGGCGGCACCATGTTGAGGTACCGTTTCTTTCGCGGGCTAAAGTCCATGAGGACTGGAGCCGGTTCATGGAGGCCGCTGATGGCATCCGCGAGGGTCCGCCAAGGCTGCGGTGCGCTATCCTTCCCAGCGAAAAGTGGAAGAACGATTTCCTCTTCACCCTGCGGGCCATGAGTAGGATTTGGAAAATTAACGACTGCGTTGTATCGATTCGCGATGAATAGCGCACGCTCCCTAAGTTGTGGCGCACCATAATTGACCGCATTCACCTCGAAACAGTCCATGTGATAAGGACTGCCCGAAATGAGCTGAAGGTCTTCCGCGAACAGTCGAACTACCGAGCCCGCCCGCTCGTTGGGTTCCAGTTCCTTCCCGTTGTTTTCTGGCCTCTCAGCGATCGGACGATGGCGCAACGCGGCTGAGAGCAGACCGCGCACGTTTTCCATCAGGAAGAATCGTGGCTTCATCTTCTCAACGACCCGCAAGAATTGCCACAGAAGCGTCCCTCGTGGATCCTGCGTCGTTCGACGTTTGCCCGCCGTACTGAACGACTGGCAGGGTGGCCCGCCAACGAGCAAATCGACCTCGCCGGGCCTAAGCCCAACACTCGACAATACCTCAACTGGATCAAGTTTCGTGATGTCGGCCTCAAATACCTTTAAGCTCGCATCAAGACGGCCGGCCCGTTGGTTCAATCGGATTGTCTCGCAACACGCGTGATCGGTCTCGACGCAAGCGACGACCCGAAACCTGCCGGTTTGTTCAACACCTACGTCGAGTCCCATAGCACCAGAAAAGAGAGAAACGACCCTATATATGTGCTCGCCGCGGCTGTTCTGCATCTGTCACCAATGTTGGTGCGATCCGGTCGGTGGTACAGTTGACAGCCATTGTAGTCCGACGCGGCGGACAAGTGAAAGGCGAACACTCGGCTGGCCATGGGGCAGCGCCCTCACTTGCGCGCGTCTAATAACGCGCGCCATCCCTTCACATGGCTCAGACCTTCCTTCGACGCTTAGAGCAGGCTTCGGACAGAATCCTCTGATGATCAACCTGGCCCAGTGCGGAGCGTTTGTGGCGATCATCGCCCAGCGGCCTCCTCCGCCAGCACCCGATCCAGCGCGTCCTTGCCATACCGTGGGAACGCCGCCACAAGCTTCCTGAATCGCGCGAACAGGTAGCCGGAATCGTGCGGGCCGGGGGACGCTTCCGGATGGTATTGCACGGAGAAAAACGATTGGCCGACGCCGCGCATTCCCTCGACCGTGCGATCGTTCAGGTTCATGTGCGATAGCTCGGCGCGGCCCGCGAGCGAATCGGCATCGACGGCGAAGCCGTGGTTCTGCGAGGTGATCTCGACGCGCCGCGTGCGCAGGTCCATCACCGGATGATTCGCGCCATGATGGCCGAAGCCGAGCTTGTAGGTCTTGCCGCCGAGCGCCAATCCCAAAAGCTGATGGCCGAGGCAAACCCCGAACACCGGCTTCTTTCCGAGCACGCCGGCGACGGCCTCCCGCGCGTAGGGAAGCGCCGCGGGATCGGCGGGACCGTTGGAGAGGAAAATCCCGTCGGGATTCTGCGCGAGGATTTGATCGGCGGATGACGCCGCCGGCATCACGCGCACGCGGAATCCCGCCGCGACCAGCCGGCGCAGGAGGTTGTGCTTGAGGCCGTAGTCGAGCGCAACCGCCAGCGGCGAATCGCGCAACTCCTCCTTCGAAGGATGCACATAGCCGCTGCCCAGCTCCCACGCGCCGGCGTCCCAATCGTAAGGCTCGGCGCAGGTGACTTCCTTGACGAGATCGCGGCCGAGCAGGCCGGTCGATGCTTTGGCCTTGCGCACGAGCGAATCGGGATCGAGATCGGCGCTGGAAATCACCGCCTCCTGCGCGCCATGGGTCCGGAGATGACGCACCAGCGCGCGCGTATCGATTCCCTCGATCGCGACGATGCCGGCCTGTTTGAGATATTCGCCGAGCGCCATTTCGGAGCGCCAATTCGACGGCCGATCCCAGTATTCCTTGACGATGAAGCCCTCGACATACACGCGGCGCGATTCGACGTCCTCGCGATTGATTCCGACGTTGCCGATTTCCGGGTAGGTCATGCAGACGAGCTGGCCCTTGTAGGAAGGATCGGTCAGCACTTCCTGATAGCCGGTCATCGCGGTGTTGAAAACCGCCTCGCCCACCGTTTCTCCGATCGCGCCGAATGCGCGGCCGCGGAAGACTCGCCCGTCCGCCAGCGCCAGAATCGCTTCGCCTCTCGCCGCCATTACCGCCCTCGCCTGCCGTCGAAGACTATCTCGCCGCCCACGATTGTCATCAGCGCCTTGCCTTTGAGCCGCATCCCGGCGAACGGAGTATTGCGGCTCTTGGACAGAAATTTTTCCGGGTCCACCGTCCATTCGAGATTCGGATCGATAATCGTGATGTCGGCCGCGGCGCCGCGCGTCAGCCCATAGTTGGCGAATCCCAACAGTTCCGCCGGATTCACCGCCATCAATTCGACCAGCCGCGGCGCATCGATCAGCGACTGATGGACGAGGCCCAGCGCCAGTCCCAGCGACGTTTCGAGCCCGACAACGCCATTGGCGGCGTGATTGAACGCATCGACTTCCGCATCGCTCAGTTTGCGCGGTTCGGCGCCGGGTGCGAAGTGCGCGGCCAGCATTTCTAACTGCTTCGATTTCGGATCGTGCGGCGCGTGATCGCTCGCAATCATGTCCACGGTTTCATCGGCGATCGCGGCGCGGACCGCATCGGTATCGGCGCGAACGCGGAGCGGCGGATTCATCTTGGCGTTCGGTCCCCAGGTCAGCGCGGCGTTCTCGCTCAGGGTGAAATGATGAGGAGTAACTTCGCACGTGGCGCGAATATAGCGGACGCGCGCGTCGCGCACCAAATCGAACGATTCGGCGGTTGACAGGTGCGCCAGATGAATCGCGGAGCAATGGCGCGGCACGAATTCAAGGTCCCGCGCGATCCGGGCGAATTCCGCCTCGTTCGAGTAGCCGCTCACGCCGAGCGCCTCGGCGATTTGTCCCTTATTCAATGCGCCGCCGCGCGATAACTCCCGATCTTCCTCGTGGAGCGAAACCGCCAGTCCAAGGCGATCGGCCGCAGCGAGCGCGCGCACCAGAATCGTGGGATCGTCGATCGGGATGCCATCGTCGGAGAATAGCCGCGCGCCCGCTTCGGCCATCGCGGCGAAATCGGCCAGTTCAGCTCCGCCGAGTCCCTTGGTCACCGCCGACACGGGATGCAGCCGCGCGCCGTGCGCCTCCTTCGCGCGCTCGAGCATATAGCGCGTGACATCGGGGTTGTCGTTCACCGGATTCGTGTTGGCCATCGCGGCGACCGCGGTGAATCCGCCGGCGGCGGCGGCGCGCAATCCGGATGCGATGGTCTCTTTTTCAGGAAAGCCTGGGTCGCGCAAATGGACGTGCGGATCGATTAGCCCCGGTACGACCCACATCCCGCGCGCGTCGATTATCTCCGCGCCCTGCGCCGCTCGTCCGGTTCCCACCGCAACGATCGCTTCAATCTTGCCCGCGCGGACGATCGCGTCGAATGCGCCGTCAACGCCCGACTCCGGATCGATTATGCGGCCACCTTTGATATACAGCGAATTCATTGCGCCGCGTGCGCCTCCGCGATGTGCTCGACCATCGAGTAGATCGTCACGCGATCGTGGGCGCGTTCGCCCGCGTCGGCGCCGGGCGCGGCGATTCGCACTTGGACGCGCTCGCCCGGCGCGGTCGGAATGTTCTTGCCCACGTAATTCGGGCGAATCGGCACCGCGCGATGCCCCCGGTCGATCAGCACCGCGAGCTTGACCGAGGCGGGCCGGCCGCGATGCCATATCGCCGTCATTGCGCGCTGCACGGTCCATCCGCTGTTGATCACGTCATCGACGATCACGATCGTGCGCCCTTCGGCGGCGAACGCCTCCGCGCCGTCGAGCGGATGGATCGCGTCGTCCGCGCCATACACATCGACGGCGGCGCACGGGAGGCGCACGTGTGCCTTGCTCTCGATCAGATCGCGCAGCCGGAGGGCCAACGCCGCGCCGCGGCTGACGACGCCGGCGATCGAGACCGCCGTAAGCTCGGGCAAATCGGCGATAATCTGATCGGCCATCGCCGCGCCGGCGGCCTCGATTTCGGCGGCCGCCATGATTTCGCGCTGCGGGCCGCGCTTGTAGGGTTCGTAGCCGTCCTCCTCGGCCTGCTTGACGGTATCGAACACGGCGAGCGAGCCGTCCGCGATCCATTGTTCGACGTAGCCGCGCAAGCCCTCGTCGAATCTATAGTAGCGATGCGACCGCGCGTGGCCGACATACTCGGCGCGCAGTTCGCGTTCGCAGTAGCCGCACTTTAACGTGAGCGCAGCCCGGTTCGTGGTGCTCGCGGGTTCGAATCGCGGGCGCAGGTAGGCGCCCTCGAACCGCGCGATGCAGTTCGCGTTGGCGCAGCGCGGCGGCGGCTGCAACTTGAAGTGAATCGTTTTCGCCGCCGGGCGTTCGCGCCGCACCGCCGCCGCTTCGATTAGCCACGCGATTAGCGCCATCCGCACCGGCACTCCCGCGGCCGCCTGCTCGAAATAGACCGCGCGCGGATCGGCGTCCAATTCGTAGTCGAGCTCCTCGGTGCGCGGCAGCGGATGCATCACGACGGCTCCCTGCGCGCGCCCGCTCTTGAGGGCGCGGGCGTCGAAGCGGACGTATTCGTCCGGCTTCGCACCGCCGTTTTCCTGCCGCTCCTTTTGCATTCGCGTGACGTAAAAGGCGTCGAGCGCCGCCGGCGGCTCCACGGCGGGGACTTCTCCTGGCGCGCCACCCGAAGTGAAGAGCGCCATCTGATGCGGCTTGCTGGGAGTCAGGTAGAGCGCATCGAGGCCGCCCGCGAGCGACTTCAATTCCTCGATCGGGACGGTGGAAAGACTGTATTGACGCTCCGCCGCCAGCCGTTCGAGGACATACGTGGGGACTTCCATCCCCGGCGCGGGAGCCGCGACGATATTCGCGCCGAATCGCGCCAGCGCGTACATCAGCGAATGGACGGTGCGGCCGAATTTCAAATCGCCGCACAGCGCGACGGTCAATCCCTTGAGCCGGCCCTTCTTGCGCTTCAAAAGATACAGATCGCAGAGCGTTTGCGTGGGATGCTCTCGGCTGCCGTCGCCCGCGTTCAGGATCGGGCACGGCGCGTAATCGGCGGCGACCCGCGCCGCGCCGTCATGGGGATGGCGCAGCACGATCAGATCGGCATATCCGCCGACGACGCGCACCGTATCGGCCAGGCTCTCGCCCTTGGCCGCCGAACTCGCGCGCATGTCGGCGGAACTAATCACCGCGCCGCCGAGGCGATGCATCGCGGCCTCGAAGCTTAAGCGCGTGCGCGTCGATGGTTCGTAGAACAGCGTCGCCATTATCATCCCGGTGGCTAAGCCGATCGCTTCGCCGCGGGCGAGCCGGTCCGCGAATTCGTCCGCGAGGGCAAAGATTCGCTCGATCTCGGCGGTTTCCAGATCGTCAATCGATACCACGTCGATTTTCGGCAGCCGCGGCATCAGCCCTTCCTCTCTCCCAACACGACCGCGTCGGCGCCGTCGATTTCGGAAAGCCGGACGTACACACGCTGGCCGGCGGGCGCGGGGATATTCTTGCCGACGAAATCGGCGCGAATCGGAAGCTCGCGCTCGCCGCGATCGACCAGCACCGCGAGTTGCACCGATTCCGCCCGGCCGAGATCGGTAATCGCGTCGAGCGCGGCGCGCACCGTGCGCCCGGTGTAAAGGACGTCGTCCACCAGCACCACGCGCTTGCCGTCGAGTGGAAACGGAATGTCGCGCGCGAGGAGGCGCGGATCGCCGGGCGCGCCGCGGCCGTCGTCGCGATACGAGGAAATGTCGAGCGTGCCGACTGGGATTTTGCCGCGCCCCGCCGCACCGAGTTCAGCGGCGATTCGTTCCGCGAGCGTCGCGCCGCGCCGGACGATCCCGACTAGCGCGAGATCGCCCGCGCCGCCGTTGCGCTCCGCGATCTCCATCGCGATTCGCTTGATTGCGCGGCCGACGTGGACGGCATCGAGCGCGATTTGCCGCTCCGCGCTCATCGGCTACTCAACAAAAAATCCCGGCGCCGAAGGCGCCCGGAACCTGCAATGCGAACATTCATCGTCTCACCTTTCCGATCTCTCAGGATCGGATTAAAGGTTATGTTCAATTTACGATCGCGCCGCGCCGCAGTCAAGCGGCCCCGGCGGCGCGCCGGCGGGAGAACCGGGCCACCGCGCGCCGGACGGGCGAATTTAATCTTCCACTTTAGATATTAGCCGCGCGGCGCCGGGACGGGCATTCGCGCCGCGCGGCGTGCTAGGATTTTTCCCGATGCGGCTAAGTATCGGCGAAATCGAACTGGACGCCGGAACCTTTCACCTCGGGCCGCTCTCGCTCGAGGCCGCCGCGGGCGAGTACCTCGTAATTCTCGGCCCAACCGGCGCCGGCAAAACGCTCACGCTTGAAGCGATCGCGGGACTGCGGCCGATTCGCACCGGAAAAATTGAAATCGGCGGGCGCGACGTGACCCGCGCGGCACCCGAAGAGCGCCGCGTTGGAATGCTCCATCAGGACGGCCTGCTGTTTCCCCATCTCAGCGTGCGCGGCAACATCGCCTACGGCGCGCGCCGCATTGCGCGCGCGGAGCGCGCCGCCGCAATCGCAAAGATCGCCGCCACCATCGGAATCGAACCGCTCCTCGGCCGGATGCCGCGCGGGCTGTCCGGCGGCGAGCGGCAACGGGTCGCACTCGCGCGGGCACTGGTGGCCAGTCCGGCGCTGCTGCTGTTGGACGAGCCGATGGCCGCGCTCGATCCCAACTCGCGCACCGCGCTCCGCGAGACGCTGTTGAGATTGCATCGCGAACTCGGCGCCACCTCGATTCACGTGACCCACAGCTTTGCCGAGGCGCGCGCGCTGGCCGATCGGATCGCGATTCTGATCGGCGGGCGCATCCTCCAGATTGGCGCTCCGGGCGCGGTCTTTTCGCGGCCCGCCTCCGGTGAAATCGCGCAATTTCTCCGGAGCGCGGCGCTCGCGCCGGAGCCGATCGATCCGCCCGGGATCGCGCCGGTAATTCGGGTGCGCGGCCTTGCGATTCGCGCCGGTAACGGCGCGATCCCGGAAATCGCGGCGCAATCCGCCGCGCTGGACGATAGCGCCGCCGGAACGGACGGCCTGGTGCCCGCGCGCGTGGTATCCGCCGGACGAATGGGAAAGCGCCTGGTAATCCGGCTGAGCGCCGGCCTCGAGGTCGAAGCCACGCTTGAATCTGAAGGCGCCGCCGCGCTCGAACCGGGCGCGGGCGTGTGGGTTCGAGTCGAGGGCGATTGACCTAACCCCCTCCTTGCAATCGAGCCGGTCCCGGCTTATGGTAAGTGTCATGATGACGCAAACTAGCGACGGCCATTCCGCTCCCGATGCGCGCGCGCTGTACGGCAAGCTCGGCGCCCTCGGCGGCGGCTACACGATGGCGGCGTGCGGGCGCTACGCGGATGAGATCGCGGAAATCAAGCGGCTGAAGCTCCAGCGCCGCGCCGTCGTGCTGGCGCACAATTACCAGCGGCCGGAAATTTTCGAGGTCGCCGACTTTATCGGCGATTCGCTCGAACTGGCGCGCAACGCCCGCGCCGTGCGCGATGCGGACACGATCGTTTTCTGCGGCGTCCATTTCATGGCCGAGACCGCCAAGGTCTTCAACCCGGAGCGCACCGTCCTGCTCCCCGACCTGCGCGCCGGATGCTCGCTGGCCGACAGCGTGACGGCCGAGGCGCTCGCCGAGCGCACGGCCGAATTGCTCGGCCTCTATCCCGATCTCAAAGTGGTCTCCTACGTGAATTGCACGGCGGACGTGAAGGCGCTATCGGACGCCTGCTGCACGTCGGCCAACGCGGTCAAAATCGTGGAGCGGATCGATTCGGACAATATCCTATTCGTCCCGGACGAAAACCTCGCCGCCTACGTCCAGCAAAACAGCCGCAAGCGGATAATCTCGTGGGACGGCAACTGCTATGTCCATCATCAGATCACCCCCGAAGAGGTGGAGCGGGTAAAGCGCGCGATTCCCGGAATCGCCGTGCTGGCGCATCCCGAATGCCGCAAGGACGTTCTTGCGCTGGCCGACGCGGTGCTCTCGACCAGCGCGATGGTCCGTTACGCGCGGGAGAGCAAGGCGGAAAAGTTCCTGGTGGTGACCGAATGCGGCCTGTCCGACCGGCTGCTGATGGAAATTCCGAACAAGCATTTCTACAAGGCGTGCAAGCTGTGCCGCTTCATGAAGGCGATCACGCTCGAAGGCACGCTCGATTCGCTGCGGTATTTGCGCCACCGGATCGAGCTCTCCGAGGAGGTTCGCGCCGGCGCCGAACGGGCATTGGAAACGATGCTCGCGCTGAGCGCATGACGGCGGCGGCGGGGAGCGCGTCCCGGCGCGGCGGAACGGGGCGGCCGGCGCGGCCGATGGTCGCCGTCGATACGGTGCTGTTCGCGCTTGAGCAGGGCCGGCTCCGGACGTGGCTGGTGGAATTGAGCGCGGGCCGGATGCGCGGGAAGTGGGCCTTTCCCGGCGGACTGGTGCGGGTGGGCGAAACGCTGGACGGCGCGGCGCGGCGCGAATTATACGAAGCGAGCGGGCTGGGCAATCCCTACCTGGAGCAGCTTTATACCTTCGGCGATCCTGCGCGCGACCCGCGCGCGCACGTGGTTTCGGCGGCGTACATGGCCCTGATTGCGGATCCCGCGCTGGTGCGGCGCCCGCCCGGAAAATACGGCGCCGGGCGCTGGTATGCGGTGGAAAAACTACCGCCGCTCGCATACGATCATGCCGAAATGGCGAAGTATGCCCTCCAACGGTTGCGCTCGAAGCTCGCATACACAAATCTCGCCCATGCGATGCTGCCGCGCGAATTCACCTTCGCCCAATTGCAGGCACTCTACGCGGCGGTAATCGGCCGGCCGATCGATCGGCGCAATTTCCGCCGCCGGATTCTGGCGATGGGAATGCTCCGGCGATTGCCCCATTCGCGCCGCGGAGCGCATCGCCCCGCCGCGCTTTACAGCTTCGCGGCGCAACGCCTCGAATTCATCGGGATGCTATAATTCCCGGACCCCGGAGCCGCGAATGTTCAAGAATGTCCACCGCGAAACCCTCCTTGCGATCGGCGCGTTGATCGTCGCCGCGATCTGTTACGCGGGCTACAGCCGCTTGCATGGCGCCGCCCAGCCCTATCCGCAATTGCGCCAGACGCTCGACCCCAACCAGTTCCAGGGCAACGTGCGCATCGCCTACGCCGCCGCCGCGCATCATCCCCGCGTCTTCGCCGTACTGAAGTGCTACGGCGGATGCGGCGCGGAAGCGCAAACTCAAAGCTTGTACGATTGTTTCACCACCGATTACGCCGCGAAATGCCCGGCGTGCATCGCCGAGGCGCGCATCGCGGGCGATCTGTCCGAACGCGGCGTCCCGGCCGAATCGATCCGCAACATCTTGATCCAAAAGTACGCCAAGGAGCGGTGACCGGTGGCGAGCCTCGCGTCGGCATACATCCAGCACTTCACCTACCTCGGCTTGTTCGTGGTCCTGATGCTGTGCGGGCTGGGGCTGCCGATGCCGGAGGACGTGGCGCTGCTGGCGGGCGGCTACCTGGTGCATCGCGGGATCACGCGCTATCCGATGACGCTGCTCGTCTCGCTGCTCGGCGTAGTCGCGGGCGACACTGCGCTGTTCTTCGCGGGGCGCAATTTCGGCACCGGGCTGGTGCGCTACTTCGGAGTGGCGAAACCCGGGCGGCAATCGCAAATCGAGCGGCTCAGGGAATTTCTCGACCGGCACGGCCATCGCGCGATCTTCTACGGGCGCTTTCTCGCCGGATTCCGCGCGCTGATCTACCTGACCGCGGGATCGTTCGGCGTGCGGCCGGCGGTCTTTCTGGCGTACGACTCGGCGGGCGCGCTGATTTCCGTCCCGATCGTGGTGACGCTCGGCTATCTGTTCGGCCGCCAAATCGAGCAGGCAATCCGCTACCTCGGCGGGTTCGAGAAAATCGTCTGGATCGTGCTCTTGCTGTGCGCCGGCTTTTACGGAATGCGGATGCTCGCGCCGGAAGCCGCGAACGAAAACAAACCCAAGGGGTGAGCGGCCGCGCGGGGCCGCCCGCGCCCGGACCACTCCCCCCGTGGTTGGATCGCGACCGATGGAACCGATTTTTCCCGCGCTCAATCTCAAGGCCAAGCTGATCCTGCTGATGGTCGCGCTGCTCGGCTTGACGCTGGGCGCGGAGGTCTGGGTCAGCATCGGCACCCAGGAGGCGGTGGTCGAAAACACGCAGGAGAAGGTCAAGGACCTCGCCAGCGCGATCGAGATTAGCGTGCAGGAATTGACCTCGGTCGCCGCGACCGACCGCGATCGGCTGCACCACTACATCGCGAGCCTCCACACCAGCGGCCTTGAAGTCTCGATCGCGTCGAGCCAGAACCTGATTCTCAACAGTTCCAATCCCGGCCTGATCGGCGCCGCGCTAGATCCCAAACAGACCAAGTGGCTCGCCGCCCAGCAGGTCACGCATCCCGGCAGCCTGATCACGATTCCCGCGAGCAAGTTCGATTCTCAACGGCCGGGGACCACGGTGTATCTGATTCCGGTCGAGGTCGAGAACCATCTGCTCGGCTACGTGCAGGTGGCGGCGAATTTCGGCGATTTCGCGCAGCCGCTCAAGGAAGACCGCACGCGCCAACTGGAGATCTCGCTGATCATTTTCGCGATCGGACTGCTCTTCGCCTACCTGCTGGCCGATCGCTACGTGAAGCCGATCCATGCGGTCGCGCGCGCCGCCCAAAACACGGCCGCGCACGGCCTCGAATGCGTGCCCGAGGCCCATCGCCGCGACGAAATCGGCCTGTTGACCCACAGCTTCAACGAGATGGTCGGGCAGTTGCGGCGCGTGCGCGAGCGCGAGCAGGAGCTTAACCGCCTCGAACGCTTCACCGCGCTCGGCCAGTTGGCGGGCGGGCTGGCCCACGAGATCAAAAACCCCCTCAACTTCATCAGCCTCGCGCTCGATCAATTGCGCGCCCGATACGCGCCGCGCGAGCCGCGCGACCGCGAGGCGTTCATCCGCCAGATGGGAATGATGAAGGACGAGATGCGCCGGCTGTCGGAACTGGTCCAGAGCTTTTTGCATTACGGGATGCCGGTAAAGATTCATCCCGCCCCCACCGACGTGCGCCGAATCGTGAACGAAGTTACCGCGCTTTCCGAATCGAAAATGAAAAGCCAGGGAATCGAACTGGTAATCGAAGACGCCGGCGCGCCGGCGAACCTGACCGGCGACGCGGAAAAACTCCGCACCGGGTTCGTCAACGTGATCGCCAACGCGATTCAGGCGATGCCCGACGGCGGCACGCTCCGGATCGCCTTTCGCGGCACGGAGAATGGCGCGATGGCGATCGATTTTTCCGACACCGGCGCGGGGCTGGAACCGGGCGCCGCCGGCAAGGTCTTCGATCCCTTCTTCACCACCAAGCGCGAGGGCATCGGGCTGGGCCTATTTCTGACCAAGGCGATCGCCGAGGGACACGGCGGCTCGATCGCGATCGGTCCCAGTCCCGCCGGCCGCGGCACGACCCTCACTTTCACCTTTCCGCCCAACGCGGTAGAAAGGGCGGCATGAACCGGGCTTCCGTCCTCGTCGTCGAGGATAACGACCTCGAGCGCCAGATCGCGGCCGAAACGCTCCGCGAGGAGGGCTTCGCCGTGGAAACGGCGGAGATGGGCAAGCGCGCGATGGAACTGCTCGCACTGTCGAGCTTCGACGTGGTGCTGACCGATCTGATGATGCCGGGGATGCCGGGGAGCGAACTGCTCGCCAAGGTGCGCGCCGCCTATCCCGCCAGCCAGGTAATCGTGCTCACGGCGCACGGCACGATCGACAGCGCCGTGCAGGCGATGAAAAACGGCGCCTTCCACTACCTGACCAAGCCGACCGATCGCGAGACCCTGGTGATGACGGTGGCAAAGGCCGCCGAACTGGCGGGCCTGCAACAGGAAAACCTGCTCTTAAAGCGCCGGCTCGAAGGCAAGCTTGAAGTCGAGGGGATCATCGGCCACGACCCGGCGATTTTGGAGGTAATCCGCCTCATTCGCCGCGTCGCGCCCTCCAATTCGACCGTGCTGGTCCAAGGGGAGAGCGGCACCGGCAAGGAAGTCGTCGCCCGCGCGCTCCATCGGTTCTCTCCGCGCGCGGCGCGCCCGTTCGTCGCGATCAACTGCTCGGCGATTCCCGACAATCTGATCGAGAACGAACTGTTCGGCCACGAGCGCGGCGCGTTCACGGGCGCGACCGAGCGCAAGATCGGATTGTTCGAGAGCGCCGACAAATCGACGCTCTTTCTAGACGAGATCGCCGACCTCGGCCCCGGATTGCAGGCCAAGCTCCTGCGCGTATTGCAGGAAAAGGAAATCCGCCGCGTCGGCGGCAACGAATCGTTCCGCATCGATGTGCGCCTGGTGGCCGCGACCAACCGCATTCTCGCCGCCGAGGTCGATCGGGGCCGCTTCCGCGAGGATTTGTACTACCGCGTCAACGTCGTCACCATCATGCTGCCGCCGCTGCGCGAGCGCCGCGCCGACATTCCGCTCCTTGCCCATCACGCGCTCGCCAAGTTCGGCCATCTGGCGCAGGGCCGCGTTAAGGAAATTGGGCGGGAGGCGATGGCGGTGCTGCTGGATTATTCGTGGCCGGGCAATGTCCGCCAGCTCGAATCGGCGATCGAGCGCGCGATCCTGCTCTGCGAGGGCGACACCATCGAGCCGCGCGACCTGCCCAACGATGTCCTCGCGCGCAAGGCGCCCGGCAAGGGCAACGGAAAACGCGGCGCGGACAAATTCGAGATTCCCCCGGAAGGAATCAACTTCGAGGATTTCGAGCGCGGGCTAATCCTGCAGGCGATGGAACGCGCCGACTGGGTAATCGCCAAGGCCGCCAAGATGCTCGGAATGAGCTACCGCACGCTGCAATACCGGCTCGACAAATTCGGCCTCAAGCGCGGCGGCGGCGGCGAAGCGCCGGAATCATGAAGAAACCGCAGATTACGCGGATTAACGCGGATTTTTTAGAAATTCTGTTATCTGTGTAATCCGCGAAATCTGCGGTTAAATTCTTCCTCCTTGGCCCGCTCCTCCGCCTTGCCGGGGGGACGCGCATCCCCTACCCTTTCTCAAGCTCCTGCCGCCACGCGCCATGCCTTTGCAACTATACTCGTTTCTCGAACAGTTGGGCGAAATCGGCCTGCTCACGCGCGATTTCGTCCGCTCTCTGTTCCGCCGCCCGTTCGAGACGCGGCTGTTTATCGAGCAGCTCGATTCCGTCGGCGTGAAATCCTTAAACGTGGTCAATCTGACCGCGATTTTCTCCGGAATGGTGCTGGCGCTCCAGATGGGCGAGTTTCTTACGAAATTCGGCGCGAAAATCTACGTCAGCCGGATCATGGGATTATCCCTGATGCGCGAGATGGGCCCCGTGCTGAGCGCCCTGATGGTCGCGGCTCGCGTCGGCGCGGGAATCACCGCGGAACTTGGCACCATGAAAGTCACCGAACAGATCGACGCGATGCGCTCGCTGGGGGCCAGCCCGGTGAAGAAACTCGTGGCGCCGCGCGTGCTCGCGACGATCGTGATGATGCCGATCCTGACGATTCTCGCCGACGCGATCGGGTTGCTGGGCGGAATGTTCGTCTCCGTCACGCAACTGGGAGTCGGCGGCGATTACTTTTACACTTCGTTCGTGCAGCACGCCGCGCTGGGCGATCTGTTCAGCGGGCTAGGAAAATCGGTCTTCTTCGGCTACGAAATCGCCATTATCGCCTGTTATAAAGGATTGACCGCGCGCGGCGGCGCCGACGGAGTCGGGCGCGCGACGACCTCCGCCGTCGTGATCGCCTCGATTACCGTGTTGATTTCCGACTTCTTTCTGACCAAGTTCTTTTTGTCGCTGCCATGAGCCGGAACCCCGCCACGCCGTTTATCCGCGTCCGCGCGCTCGAAAAGAGCTACGGAGCAAAGCCCGTCCTGCGCGGCGTCAATCTCGACGTGATGACCGGCGAAACCGTCGTGGTGCTGGGCGGCAGCGGCGAAGGCAAATCGGTCCTGCTGCGCCATCTTGACGGCCTCGAACAGCCTGACTCCGGCGAGGTAATCGTCGCGGGCCAATCGCTCAAGGATTTGGACGAGGACGCGATGGCGCCGATCCGCAAACAGATCGCGATGGTTTTCCAGGGCGGCGCGCTGTTCGATTCGCTCACCGTGGCCGGCAATGTCGCCTACCCGCTCCGGGAGCATCGCATGGGCGACGAAGCCGCGATCGCGCGCCGCGTGTCCGAACTGCTCGCGATGGTCGGACTCGCGAACGCCGGGCCGCTCTTTCCGGCGGAACTTTCGGGCGGAATGAAAAAGCGGGTCGCGCTCGCGCGCGCGATGGCGCTATCGCCCAAGGCGATTCTGTGGGACGAGCCGACGACGGGATTGGACCCGATCGTCACGCGCAAGATAAATTTGATGATTCGCGATCTGCAACATCGCCTCGGCTTCACCTCGGTGGTCGTCACCCACGATCTCAGAAGCGCGTTCATGGTTGGCGACCGTTTCGCCCTGCTGGACCAAGGAGTGATTCGCTTCATGGGCGTGGCGGCGGAAGTCCGCGCCACGCGCGACGAACTGATGCGCGAATTCGTCGAGGCCGCCCTCGAATGACTGCGGAGCGGGCACAATAATGGCGCGGACGGGAATATCGGCGATGCGGGTGGGCGCGACAATCGCCGCGGCGCTCGTGGTATTGTGCTTCGCGATCTTCCAGATCGGCCACGGCTCGCGCTTGTTCACCCGCACCGAAACGATTCAGACGCATTTCGATCGGATTAACGGCCTCCAGACCGGAGCGCCGGTGATGCTCTCGGGCCTCCGAATCGGCGCGGTCGATGCGATCGAATTTCCCGCCAACCCGAAATCGGCCTACGTCGTGGTCAAAATGTGGATCGAAAAATCGGCCGCCGTGCGCGTTCACACCGATTCGGCCGCCCAGATCGATTCGATGGGCCTGCTCGGCGACAAGTACGTCGAACTCTCGCCCGGTTCGCCCGGCGCGCCACCGGCCCCGCCCGGCGCGGTCATCCCCGCCCAAAATCCGATCGACTTCGAGGCGCTGCTCCAAAAGCCCGGCGTCACCGGGACGATCGACAATCTGATGGCGATAACCGCCTCGATGCGCACGCTGCTGGATTCAATCAACCGGGGCAACGGCATCCTGAGCCAACTGATTCGCGGCACGCCCGGCGCACCGCCGAACCAACAATTGAACCTCGCCACTATCCAGCGGACGCTCACCCATCTCGACGAGCTTGCGACTCAACTCGCGGCGGTCACCAAAGACCTCGAAAGCGGACAGGGGGTGATGGGCGCGATGCTGAGCAAGAAGACCAACGGACAGGCATTCATCAATTCGATCTGGTATGCGGCCACCGCGGCGCAAAAGGCGGCCAACGACGCCGACGCGATGATGACGCGGTTCAATAAAGCGGAGGGCGTCGTCCCGCAACTGCTCGAAAATAAAAAGTACGCGGACGAAGTGCTTGCCAACCTGCGCCAATCGTCGCGCGACTTGAAGGACATCCTGCGAAAGATAAACACCGGCCAGGGCACGGCCGGCCTGCTCGTCAACAATCCGAAGCTCTACAATCAACTGACGGGATTTCTGGATGACGGCGGCGGCTGGGGCATCCGAACCGTGCGCGGCCTGTACGATTTGACCCATCCCTTCGCCAGTCCCGAACCCGCAACCGCATCGCAACCGGCGATGATCGCGCCGGCGCAAGGCCCCGCCTGTCCGGCCGATCCCCAATCGCTATCGCCCGCGATTCCCGCTCGGATAAATTCCCCCGTCCCGCACGGCGGCCGCTAACCCGGTGCGCTCCTCGAAATGACCAGGAAGGAACCGGCCGAGAGTCATTGGTCGAGGTGAATTGATTTACGGCTCTGTTTGCCGTGCTTCAAACAACGCGCGACGGCGGGCGATCTCGAACAGCGCGACGGCGGCGGCCACCGACACATTTAGCGAGGCCACCCGCCCGCGCATTGGGATGCCCACGAGGAAATCGGCCTTCTTGCGCACAATCTCGCGCACTCCGCGATCCTCCGACCCGACCACGAGCACCAGCTTGCGCGATACGTCGAGATCGTAGAGCGAGGTTTCGCCGCCGGGCGCCAGCGCCGCGATCCAGTAGCCAGCCGCCTTGAATTGTTCCAGCGTGCGCGCGACGTTGCCGCATTGCGCGATCTTCAGATGAATCCACGCCCCCGCCGACGCCTTGATCGCGGCGGGCGTAATCGCGGCGGTCCGATCGCGCGCGATTACAACCGCCTTTGCTCCCGCGCCCTCCGCCGAGCGCATGAGCGCGCCCAGATTGCGCGGGTCCGTGACGCCATCGACCACAACGATCGGATCGGGCTGGTCACGGAGAAAATCTTCGAGCTGCGCGTACTCATAGGGACGCATCAACGCCGCGATTCCCTGATGGCGCGCGGTATCGCCCGCGACCCGCGCAATCGCGGCATCGTCCAGCAATTCGACGCGGCCGCCTCCGGCGCGCACCGCCGCGAGCTCTCCGGCAAAGCGCCGCTCGATTCCCAGCTTCACATACAAAACTCGAATCGCGGCGGGCGCGGCGGCGATAAGCTCGCGAATCGGCTCCGCGCCGTACACGAGGTCGCGATCGTTTCCGGCCGGCGTTGCGCGATTCTCCCGCTCCGGGGTTTCCCGGCGCGGACCGCCGCCCGGATGATTCCGGCCCCTGCCGTGAAACTCCCTCATCGCGCGCGATTATAGCGAAGTGGACCGTCCGCCGCCCGCGCCCGCATTTCAATCGCGGCGGCGGCTGTTTAGACTTGACCCCGGTGAAGGGCAAACTTCCAGGACTCGCAATTATCGATCGTTACGTCGCGCGCGAGGTGCTCGCCCCCTTCGGCGCCGGCGTCGCGCTGCTGACCTTCGCGCTGGTGACGGCGCGAATTCTTAAGTTGATCGAGTTGGTCGTCAACCACGGCGTCGGAATCGGCCAAGTCGCGGGCTTAATCGGCTACCTCATGCCCGCCTTCCTCGAACTCACCTTTCCGATGGCGCTGTTGCTCGGCGTAATGATGGGGTTCGGGCGGATGTCGGGCGATCAGGAGATGATCGCGGCGCGCGCCTGCGGCGTAAGCCTCTACCGGCTCGCGCTCCCGGTGATTGGCGTCGCAATCGCCGTGTACGCGGCCTCGACTTGTTTCGCGTTCTGGGTGCGGCCGTGGGCCAACCGCCGGCTTCAGGCGCAACTTCATTACCTGACCGAGACCCGCACCAGCGCGGGCCTGCGCGAAAAAATCTTCAACGACAACTTCAACGGCTTGCTGATTTACGTGGACGAAGTGTCGAAGACCAGCGGCAGCCTGAAGGGCGTGATGATTGCCGACCAGCGCAAGCGCGGCGATCGGAACACGATTATCGCCAAGCGCGGGATTCTCGTGCCCGACCTGAAGGACAACCGGGTCACGCTCCGGCTCTTCGACGGCGCGGTTTACGGCTCCGAAAAGGGCAGCGATGCCGCCCACGTCACGCGGTTCGGGACCTACGATCTGAGCGTTTCGGACGAATCGCTCCGGTATCGCACCGGCGACGTCACGGAATATTCGTACTCCGAACTCAAACGCGACATCGCCCAAGCGCGCGCGGCCGGCAAGCCCGATTACGACGCTGAAACCGAGCTCGCGGGCAAGTTCACGATCCCGCTTGCCGCGATCCTGTTCGCGATCCTGGGCGTCGCGTTGGGGCTGCGGCCCGCCCGCGGCGGCCATTCCGAACGCTTCGGCGTCGCGGTCGCGCAATTCTTCCTCTACTACTCGCTCATGAAGATCGGCGAATCGCTCGCCGAACGCGGCCGGCTCGGCGCCTTCACCGCGATGAGCATCCCCGATATCGTCTTCGCGGCGCTCGCCGTATGGCTGTTCTGGCGCGCCGCGACCGATCGCGCCGATCAGGGGCGCGGCCCGGGCGACCTGGTGTGGAGCATAATCGAACGCTTCGAACGCGGCAGGGCGCCGGCATGAATTTCACCCCGCGGCTGTCGCCGGTCATCAATCGCTTTATCGCCGGCCAGTTCTTCGGGCCGTTTCTCGCCTGCCTGGGAGCGTTCACGGCGGCCTACCTGCTGGGCGACATGTTCGATCGCTTCAACGATCTGCTGCGCTACGGCGGCTTAGGCCTGCTCGGCCTCGAATACTTCGCGCTCAAGCTGCCGCTCACCGTCGCGCAAATGCTGCCGGTTGCGTGCCTGGCGGGCGTGCTGCTCGGCTTCGCAATCCTCAACCGCTCCGGCGAAGTGCTCGCCTGCCAGCAACTCGGAATCAGCCGGGTCGAGATGGCGGTGCCGGTGCTGCTGATCGCGGCGGCGATCTCCGCCTTCAACTTCACCCTCGACGAAACCGTGGTGCCCGCGGCGATGCGCAAGGCGCGCTATCTGTACGAGGTCCAGTTGAAGAAGCGGCAACTCAAGGCCGTGTTCTCGACCCGCGGAATCTTCATCCGCGTGCGCGACGGTTTCGTCTCGGCCAACGCCTTCGACAAGCGAAATCGCCGCCTCCTCGGCGTCACCCATTACGAGCTAGGCCCCGATTTCGGCGTCCATGAAATCGTGACTGCGGCGAGCGCGTCGTGGAACGGCAAGCGATGGGTCCCCACCGATCTCGCCTCGATGCATCTGAACAAGGGCGGAACCGTCACCGGCGGCGGCGGCGCGCATCTGGATCTGGGACTCCGGCCGGCCGATTTCAGCCTGTTGCGGCTCGACCCGGAAGAATTCAGCCTGTGGGACCTGAACGCCTACATCCGGGATTTGCGCAGCAAGGGCCTCGATCCGGGCGGCTACCTGGTCGATCGCGACCTCAAGTTCGCAATGCCGCTGGCGTGCCTGATCATGGCGGCGCTTGGAATGGCGCTGAGTCTCGATCCGTTGCCGCGCAACCTGAGCCTGGGGCGGAGCTTCGGCCTCGCGATTCTGATCGGGTTCGGCTACTGGCTTTCGCTCGGAATCACCTCGTCGCTCGGCCATTCGGGATTGCTCGCGGCATGGCTCGCGGCATGGATTCCCAACTTCACCTTCGCGACAATCGCGTTGTCGATTTTTTTGTTCGGCGAGGAGCGGTGAGGCCGCGCATCCGCAGCGCGGGAAGTGTATGCTTGCCATCTAATGGTTCACGTATTATAGTTGCCGGATAATTGGGAGCTTCCGCGACCACGATACGGAAGCAATCTTCAACGGCATCATGGTGGATAGGTTTCAGAGCATCGCTAAAACGGCGCGGCGCAAACTGCGCGAAATCCATCGGGCCACCGGACTGCGCGACCTCGCGATGCTGCCGGGCAACCGGCTTGAAGCGATGAAGGGCGATCGCGCGGGACAACATAGCATTCGGATCAACGATCGATACCGGGTATGTTTTATTTGGAAGGACGGCTGGGCGCTGCAAGTGGAAATCGCCGATTATCACTGATGCGTTCAAAGTCCGCCGAGGAGTTGGCGCAATGGCTCGCATGAAGAACCTGCCTCCCGTTCATCCGGGCGAAGTCCTGTACGAGGATTTCATCGTCCCTACCGGCATCAGCATTCATCGGCTGGCGATGGAACTGCGGGTGCCCGCCAACCGAATCGGCGAAATCGTCAAAGGCGCGCGCGGAGTAACGCCGGAGACCGCGCTGCGGCTTGCGCGCTATCTGGGCACCTCGGCTGAGTTCTGGCTAGGGTTGCAGGCCGACTACGATCTTGAAACGGCGCGCGACAGTCTAAAGGACCGGATCGCACGCGAAATCCAGCCCCGCAAGCGCGCCGCGTAATCGCGCCTTGTTGCGGCGGGAGCGCGCCGGATAGCATTGGCGGATGGCCGCGAACCGCGCGCTCCCCGCACCGCTTAAGGATTCCCGCGTGCGCGAGTTTGTCGCCGCCGCGCGCGTGGCGCATCTGGCCACCGCCGACTCGCGCGGCGCGCCGCATAATGTCCCGCTATGCTTTTGGTTCGGCGGCGCGCGAATCTATTTCGCGATCGACAACAAGCCCAAGCGCGGGCCCGCAACCGCAATCAAGCGGATGCGCAATATCGCGGAGAATCCGCGCGTCGCTGTCGTGATCGACCGTTACGAGGACGACTGGACGAAGCTTGCCTACGTCCTGATCCACGGACGCGCACGAATCGTCGATGATGCGAAGGAATACGCGCTCGCGATGCGCCATCTCCGCGCCAAGTATCCGCAGTACCGCGCGATGCGCCTCGTGCGCGCGAAAAATCCGATCGTCCGCATCGAGATCGAGCGCGTCCACGCCTGGGGCGCACGCTTCCAAACCTTCCCGCGCGGCGCTAAACGGTAAGACTCCGATGACTCGCGCGTTCATATTTGACCTCGACGGCACGCTCGCCGACACTGAGCCGCTCCATCTGGCGGCCTTCAACGCGGTTTTCCGCGACCATGGAATCGGAATCTCGGAAGCCGACTACTTCAATCCAACGTCCGGATTCATCGGCCTCAACGATCGCGACTGCTTCGCTACCGCTCTGAGGCAGCATGGGAAGCACGCGGACGACGAAGAAATCGCGGCGCTCGTCGCCGACAAATCGGAGGTCTTCCAAACGATGGCCGCGCATCGCGCGAAACTCTTCCCGGGCGCGGAACGATTCGTGCGCGCCGCCGCGGAACGCTTTCCGCTGATCGTCGTAACCGGAGCGCTTCGCGCCGACGCGGAGGCCACTTTGCGCGGCACGGGGCTCCGCGATTTGTTTTTGGATGTCGTCGCGGCGGAGGACGCCGAATGCGGCAAAAACGCGCCCGAGCCGTTCATCGCCGCGCTCGGACGGCTCGGATTCATCCTGCGCAATCGGAATCCGATCCAGCCGCGCGAATGCCTCGCGGTCGAGGACTCCCCGTATGCGATCGATGGCGCCCATCGCGCCGGGATGAAGGCGCTCGCAATTGCCCATACCGTGCGCGCCGAAGCGTTGTCGGCGGCCGAGATCGTGCGTCCGTCGATGCTCGAAACCGATCTTGACGACGTCCTGCGCGCCCTCGCCGAATCGGACTCCCGCGCGCGCAAAGGAGCATCGTGATGGCGGCGAAGCTGTACCAATTTATCGGCAGCCCGTACTGCGCGAAGGTGCGCAAGCTGCTCGCGTTCAAGGGCATCGAAACGGAAACCGTCGAGGTCGATTATCTCGAACGCGCAGAATTGTTGCGCGCGTCGGGCCAGCTAATGGTCCCAGCGGTGACGCTCGACAACGGCGAGACGATCGCCGATTCGGCCAAGATCGCGCTGCGGCTCGAAGAGTTGTACCCGGAGCCGACGATTTTTCCGCCCGGATGGCGCGGCGCGCACGTCGCACTCGCCGATTATATCGACACGCAACTCGAAGACGCGCTCTACCCGGCCGCGATTCTCGACGAGCTCGCGGTCCATGAAAAGGAGGGCGCCGATCGGGCCGCGATGTGGCGGCTTATTCGCGAGCGCAAATACGGCGCGGGCTTTGTCGATCGGATGATCGCCGCGCACGAAGCGAACTTGGCGCGCGCGCGCGCAGCGCTGGTCCCGTTCGAGGAGCAATTGGCGGGCAAGCCGTTTTTGACCGGGCGGATCGGCCTTGCGGATTTCGCGCTCTACGGCCAGCTTTTCTATTTCGCGTTCACGGGAGAACTCAAGATTCCGCCCGAGCTGAAAAATCTCCGCGCTTACTTCGCCCGAATCGATCGCATCACCTCGACGCTGCCGAAGGAGTAGCGGCGGCGCCGATGGTCATGCGAACTCGCGGAAGAAGTTAAGCAGATATAAACTGAACAGCGCGCCCGACGAATCGAGCGCGACATCGTACAGCGACGCCCCGCGGCCGGGCACGAAAATCTGATGGAATTCGTCGGTCATCGCGTAGCCGATGCAAATCAGGAGCGCGAGGCCCCGCCGCTTTGCCATCGGCCCGCGCACGAGCAGCCGGAACAAGATGCCATAGACGGCGAAATGGGCACCCTTGCGCGCCAGCAGGTGAATCACGGAGATGGCGGCAACGCTCGCGCCCGGAATAATCGCATGCGTTCCCTTCTCGATCGTCCGCAGCGTGTCCACCGCCGAGAAACTCGCCGTGGAGAGAATGAAAATCGCCGCGCTCCATGCGATTACCGGGAGCCATTTCCGCAGGATCGCCGCGCGGGAGGTTGGTGAAGCGGCGGGCGTCGTCATTGAAATTCAACCCAAACCACAATTATCAGGCGTTGGACCGATCGCCAATCGGCGCTGGGCGGCGGCGCGCTGCCGGTTTTCCATACGCCGGATGAGGGTTGCCTTGGTTGCGGCCATTATGCAGAGATTCTCTAATGGACCCGGAGAACGGCAATCCGCTTCCCATCAACCGCGTTTGGGTGGCCACCGTCGCAGCATGGATAATCGCGTCCATCGCGATCGTCATCCGGCCCGGCGCGGAGGCGATCGCCACGCTCGCGGACTTGAGCGCCGCAGCCGGGTTGCTGGGCGCGGTTGGTTTCGGGCTTACGTTCTGGGCCAAGGCGCGCGTTCAAATCGGGCGGCAAGGGTTGCGCTACAAGAGCGTGAGGCGCGATGCGGCCATCGCCGCCGTTATCGGATTGTCGCTTTTCGGTGCGCGGTACGCGTCACAGCAAGTGCGGATCGGCTTGGCGGGACAGGGCAACGGGATTCCCGTGGCCCGCAAGGATCGCGTCGGCATCGCGGTTTGCCGTTTCGACGGCGACCCCGGCAATCGGGTCCAGAGACAGCTTAGCCGCACGCTCACCCAGCTTAGCGCCGATTATTACGTCGAACCGGTGAGCTTGGATCGAACGATTCGAATATCGGGACAAAACGAAACTCTCGGGCATCTGCAGGCGCTCGATTACCTGCAACAATCGCACAGTTGGGTGATTTTGTGGGGCGCGGTTTCGGAATCCGGCGGCAAATATTTCGTTCGGTTGAACGACACCACGGCGAGCCGGCGCACCAGCATCGACGGCGCCACGATCCCGCTCGATTTCACGCTCCCCGACTTGCCGATCGAAGACCTAGATCCGGTCGCCGGTCTTCTCGTCGCGACGCAGGCGGCAAGAATCTCCCGTTACAGCGCGCCGGCCGTTACGCGCCTGCTCGAACCGCGCATCGGCCGGGTACGAAAGCTGGCGGACAAAAAGGCCGCCGGACCGGATTGGGGCCCGGATTCGCGCGCCAGCGTGAATTTCGAGCTGGCCGCCGCCCTCGACGTGCTGGGGTGGAGGACCGGGCGCGACGAGCCGCTTCAAATCGCGGTGGCGTACTACCTCGAAGCGATTTCCGAATGGCCGCACGAGTCGGCGCCGTTCAAGCGCGCGATGGCGGAAAACGGCCTCGCCATCACGCTCAAGACTCTGGGCGAGGGCGATACCGGCACCGCGCGGCTAAAGGCCGCAGTGGCCATCTATCGGGATGCGCTCAAGCAATATCCGCCCGATCGCGATCGGATCGATTGGGAAGATCGGCAGATCGGCTTGGGCAATGCGCTGGAACGGCTGGGAGAGCGGGAATCCGGAACCAAAGACTTCGAGGCGGCGGTGAATACATACCAAGCGGCGATCGACAAGACGATTCGCACGAGCGATTCCGAAACCTGGGCGTGGGAACAGATCGATCTTGGCGGCGCGCTGGTGCAATTAAGCAAGCGCGAAAACGACACGAAGCGGCTCGATGAGGCCATAACCGCGTTTCGCAACGCAATCGTGGTCGCGGCGGCATCGAAGGCCCCTTCACTTTGGGGAGACGCGCAGAACAACCTCGGCCAGGCGCTCGACACGGCCGGAGCGATGGAATTCAAGCCGGAATACTTCGAGCAGGCGGCAGCCGCATTCCGCCAGGCGCTGACGGTGCGGCCGCGCGAAAACGCGCCCGTCAATTGGGCAATTTCGGAAATTGGATTGGGCGAGGCGCTCGCGAGTATCGGGGAACGAGAGGTGGGCGATGCGCATCTAAAGGAGGGCGTGGAAAAATTGCATCTGGCCCTCGAAGTGCTGACTCCGGCGCGCAATCGAGTGCTTTGGGCCGAAGCGCAGCACCAACTCGGCCTCGCCCTGGACGATCTTGGAAGCCACGAATCGGACCCGAAAATCTACCGGGCGGCGATCGAGGCCGATCGCGCCGCGCTGACCGTTTACTCGGTTAAAGCAAACCCGCAGGATTGAAGCGACATTCAAAACAACCTCGGCATCGCCTTGCTGCGGCTCGGCGCGCAGGAGGAAAACCTGGTCTATCTCAATCGCGCTGCCGATATCTTTCGCAAGATCGCCGGGGTTTTCCCTGCCACGCGAGACCAGGCGATATGGGCGCTCGCCGAGTCCAATCTCGCTAATGCGCTAACCTGGATTGGAGAAACGGTGCCGGACACCGCCGATCTCGAACATGCCGCCGCTCTGTACCGGCAGATTCTGACCGTCTGGACTTTCAGCACTTCGCCCTACAATTGGGCGTCAACTCAGCATGACCTCGCGAACACGCTTATGGACTTGGCGAGGCAGGAGTCCAGTCCAACCTACCTGCGGCAGGCGATCGACGCACTGAGGGCCGCATTGAAAGTTTATACGCGCGAACACGATCCGTCCGCTTGGGCGGATACGCAGGCAACCCTGGGTGATGCGCTCGCCACCTTGGCCGAGTCCGAATCGGGAACCGAACATCTCGTGCAAGCCGCCGCGGCTTTCCGGGCCGCGCTCTCCGTCTATTCCAAGGACAGCGCGCCATCGGCATGGAAAAGCGTGAATCAGGACTTGAACACCGCCTTGGCCGAATTGCACAAGCGCGGAGGGGCCGGAAGCTGACCTACCGTCCCGCGGTTGATTCCGCCGGTGGCGGCGCGGCAACGTCCGGTTCCCCCAAGACGAGAAACTTGTAGGCCAAAGCAATCGCGCCGGCAGACATCACCCAGCCGATCAAGACCAGCGCCACGTCCACGGTATCGAGCAGAGCGATGCCCAGGCCGGACGTGATCGATTCGAATAACCGCGCGTCGATTTCGCGCAGGAAGAGGGACGGCAGCCAGACGATCGCATCGAGGGCCAGCAGGCTCTCGAAATAGCCCCGGCTCTGCTCCCAAGCCGCCGCCAAGCTCCAATTCCTCCCGGTGGCCATCGCGGGAAATATAAACACCACTCTGATTGCGGCGATCATGACGAAAACGAGGGCCGCGACAATCAACGCTCCCGATTCCTTCATCAGATAGGGATCGCCGATTCGGCGCGCGTGAATATTGACCCCGAGCGGCACTGCGATCGCGGCGGCGAGGACGATCAAATATAGGAGGCTCGCACCCAGGTATCGGCGTTCGACGTGCCCGTAAGAAAAGCTTTTGGCGCGCGCGGCCGATTCCGGGCCGTCGATCGCAATTCTGGTCCACGCCACGGCCAAGGGCGTGATGACGATAAACAGAATCATGCCCTCGGCGACGGTCCAAAAACTATGCGGAATTCGTCCGACCCACTCCCAACCGAGCCTTTGAACCGCCATCTGAATCGAACGCACCCCGAGCGCGATCAATAGCGGCACCCATCCGAAGCACGCCAGTTCCCGGAAATAACGGGCGGGCATCGCAATTGCCTCGGCTGCTAGCTTGAGCACCGGCAGTTTCCGGTGCGGCGGCAGGCCGACGCTGTTTTCAGTCTGCGGGGGCATCGCCTATTCTGGCGGGTACATATAGAGCAAACCTCGCGCCCACGTCCAGTTGAGCCGGCGCGCTCCTCGCAGCCCATCGGTTCGCGCCCCGAATTCGGCCTCGCTCGACTGCTGTTGCGAACAATTAAAGATGTCCGCGTCATAAACATTGGAGATGTCCGCTGGATCGGGATCATGGAGTTGTGGAACATGCGGGATCGCCTCCTGAGTTTGGGGTAATAAACAT
>JBOHWK010000193.1:0-9384 GCA_050736715.1 Binataceae bacterium (SeqCode)
TCCCGCGCCCGGCTCGCGCCGATGAGCCGCGGCGCCGCGATGCGGCGGCGCAACGGCCCGGCGCCGCGATCAATTGCGAGTGGAGGTGCCCGTTTCGACCTTCAGATTCCGTTCGGCACACCAGCGATCGATCATCTCGGCATTGAAGCGCCAATCGGTGCCGATCCGGAATGCCGGCAATTCGCCGCGGCGCAGCAGCTTGTAAACTGTCGAAGGATGCACCCGGAGGTACTCGGAGAGATCCTTGACCGTCATTACGCGCGGCAGGTTAAAGTGGTTCTCGCTAGCCATGCTATCTCCTGACGTGGCCGGTTCAGTCTTGGGTTTTCTTTTGATCTTGTGTGGTTTGCTTCGCATTTCTCCGAGTCGATTATCCGCTCCCTTCGCTCACTAATGGTGTCTATATATATCTCAAAACAGGCGATGGCCGTCAAGCGATGCTTAGCAGGTTTTTCGATACTTTTCACCCGATTCCCCCGTCAGTTACCAAAAATCCCTTGACTTGCCGATGGATTTTCACGCACAGGTTAGAGGGAAATTTTTTTCATTGGAGGACCGGCGGAGCGGCAAGGATGCCATGAAGATACAAAGAATTTTATTCATCGCGGCGCCGACGCTTCTTTTTGCGATCGTCTCGCATGGAACGGCGCGGGCGCAAGCGAAGTTTTCGCTGACCAGCCCGGCGTTTGCCGCAGGCGCAACAATTTCATCCGAATACACCTGCTCCGGCGCGAACCGCTCGCCCGCGCTCGCATGGACCGGCGCACCGGCCAAGACGGCCGCGTTCGTGCTGATCGTCAAGGATCCCGACGCGCCCGGCGGCGGCTTTATCCATTGGGTCGCCTACAATCTTCCGGCGCGCTCCGCGTCGCTGCCGGCGGGCGTGGCCAGGGCGGAAACGATTCCGGGCGGCGGATGGCAGGGGGTGAATAGTTTCGGCCGAATCGGCTACGATGGTCCTTGTCCGCCACCGGGACATGAGCATCGCTACCACTTTCGGCTGATGGCCCTGGACGCGCCGGTTAGGATTCACTTCATGGCGCAGGCGGACGCGGGCGAGGTAAAAGCCGCGGCGGCGGGTCATATTATCGCCACTGCGAAATTGATTGGCACGTTCAGCCGCTAACGGTTGGGAAGCGAAGCATGAAGACCGGGTTCAAGATAATCGGCGTGGCGATCCTGATCGCCGTCGCGTTCGTGGGATGGCGGATGCACGAGGCGTCGCTCCGTGCGCGGCGGGCCGGATTGATCTCGGAGAACATCGTGCATGAGGGCGACACTTGGAAGGCCGACTTCACCGCGCGAATTCCCGCCCCCGAAGCGATCGTCTTCGCCACGATGCGCGACGTCGAGAAGGCCCACAACGATCACGTCAAATCGGTAAAAATCGTATCGGAAAGCGGCAATTCGAAGACCGTCCAGATGGACTTGAGCGGCTTCGGCGGCCAGACGATGACGGTCGAAATGGAGTTCCATTATTTTCCCGGCCAAAGGAAAATCACCTACCGCACGCTTTCCAGCCCGATGATGGATGCGGCGGGCGCCTACGTCTTGAATGGCGGCGGCGGCGGCACGCGGATCGATTATTCCGAGACCGTGAAGCGGGTCCCCAATCAGTTTCCCGAAGCGGTCGTCAAGGAGGTCATCCGCGCGATATTCGTCGCGCAACTCGAAGCGCTTGAACACGCGCTTCACATCAGCACCGCAGCCGAGACCGACACGGGAGACCAAGAGCCGGTTTTTCCCGCGTCCAGTTGGTGAGGCGGGGACGCAGGCCGCCCGCGGCGGAATCGCGCGGCGCAAAATGAACCGCTTTTCCGCGGAATTCGCGATGTCCGCGCAGACGCTCGCCGGCTGCCCGCGATGGGATCGCATCGAGGCCGCAATCGCCGGCCGCTCCAACGTGGGAAAAAGTTCGCTGCTCAACGCGCTTGCGGGAACCAAGCAACTGGCCCGCACGAGCAAGACGCCCGGCCGCACGCGCTCGCTCAACTTCTTCACCGTCGGCGAATCGCTCGCGCTGTGCGACCTGCCCGGTTACGGATACGCCAAGCTGCCCCATGACGAGGCGCGCCGAATCGCGGCGATGATGCGCGACTACCTTGAGCGGCGCCGCGAACTCGCCGCGCTCGCGATTCTGGTTGACGCGCGGCGCGGTCCCGAATCCGAAGAACTCGAGCTTGCGGCGCTCGCGGCGCGGCGTGGGCTTCAACTCATCGCGATCGCAACCAAATGCGACAAACTGCGCCGTTCCGAGCGCGCGGCGGCGATTGCGCGCTTTGCTCCGATGGGTGCCGCGCCGATAATGTGCTCGGCTGTCTCCGGCGAGGGAATCGAGGCGGTTCGCCGGATTCTCCTCGCGCTCGCCAACTCCCCGATTCGCCCCGCCGATAACGGATGACTCCCGCCGTTTGCGTAATCATTCCCGCCTACAATCGCCGCGCGACGGTGCGCGAGGCGATCGATTCGGTGCTGGCGAACCGTGGCGTCGATTTCGAGTTGATCGTCGTGGACGACGGTTCGGACGACGGCACGTTCGAGGAACTGTCGCCGCTCGCGGCAAGCGGCGCGTTTGGATTGGAGCGAACCGCCCATCGCGGTCCCGCCGCCGCGCGCAATCGCGGCGCGGCGCTCGCCCGCGCTCCGCTGCTCGCCTTCCTCGATTCCGACGATCTCTGGCTGCCCGAAAAGCTCGCGCGCCACACCGCCTGGATGCGCGCGCATCCCGATTGCGCGATCTCGCAGACGGGGGAACTCTGGATGCGCAACGGACGGCGCGTGAATCCCGCCCGGCATCTTCGCAAGCGGTCCGGCGATATTTTCATCGACTCGCTCCGCACTTGCCTGATTAGCCCGTCGGCGGCGATGATTCGCACCGATCTGTTCCACGCGCTGGGCGGTTTCGACGAAACGATGGCTGCCGCCGAGGACTACGATTTGTGGCTCCGCGTGCTGCTCGGCCATGAAGCTGGCTTGCTCGACGAGCCGCTCGTGATTCGCCGCGCGGGCCATCCCGATCAACTGTCGGCGACGATGCCGGCGCTCGACCGGTTCCGGATTCTCGCGCTTACCAAGCTGCTCGCCCTCGATTGCCTTAACGGCGAACGCCGCAGCGCCGCCGCCGAAACGCTCGCCGGGAAATGCCGGATTTACGCGCGCGGGCTTTCCCGCCGCGGCCGCGAGGACGATGCGAACTGGTACGAATCGATCGCGGAGCGCGCCACCTCCGAATGGGGTGCGCGGAGCAGTCTCGGTATCGCGTGTGCGGCGGATGCCATGCGCGCGAGGCTGGTTCGCGAACCGAACCGGGAGGATGCGTGCGGATGAGCGATTCCGGCTCCACGGCGGCGATTCGGGCGCTTGCCGAATCGAAGCGGCTCCCGGCGGTCATTCTCGAACGCTGGCTCGCGATGCAGCCGGAGTCGCGCGAAGCGATCCTCGCCGCTGCGCGCGATCTGCGGATGCGCACCGCGCAAATCGCAGTCGCAATCGAAACGCTGGAGGAAATTTCCGTGCGCGAAGACGTTTCTCCAGCGGCGATTCTCAATCGTGCCGAGTTACGCCGCATTATCGCGGGTCCCGGCGCGGCGCCGGCGCGCGCCGGCAAATTGCTCGACGCGCTCCGGACTATTCGCTACCCGCGCCTAAGCGCGGCGCTGGCCAGGCTCCGCGCCGAGATTCGCGCGCTCAAGCTTCCGGCCACGATTGCGATCGCCGTCCCAAAAGATTTGGCCTCCGATGAACTCACGATTTCGCTAAAAATTCGCAGCGCGGACGAATTGGAACGCGCGCTGGAGGCGCTTGCGGATAAAAGCACAGAGCTCCGCCGCATCATCGATCTGCTGGGCGGCCGTTAGCCCGCGGTTTCAACCGCCGGGCCGAGTTCGATCAGCACCGCGCCGTGATCGACCGAGTCGCCGGGCTGGACGCGGACGCGCTTGACGATCGCGGCGCTCTCGGCGCATAGCACCGTCTCCATTTTCATCGCCTCGATCGCGGCGAGCGGCTGCCCCGCTTTCACGCGGTCGCCTGCTTTGACCATTATCTTGAGCACCTTGCCCGGCATCGGCGCGACGATTTCCGCCGCCGCCAGCCCATGCGACCGCCGCCGCGCGGCGCCTGCGGCGGGCTGAAATTCGAACGATGCGGGGCCGACGCCGGCGAGTATCGAATCGCCGCGCCGCGCAATTGCAACGCGATAGCGCCGCCCCTCGATTACGATTGCGCCGCCGCCGCGCCCGTTCGCCGAAAAATCGGCGGAGATTTCCTCATGTCCGATTCGGATGCGCGCGCAACCCGCTTCACGCGAGACGACTTCGACGTCGAATTCTTCGGGGGCGCCCGCGCGCACGAGCTTCATCGCCGCGCCCTCCACAATTCGAAGCCCGCCAATTCGTCCCACGGCGAGCGCGCGGCGCCAACCGTTCGCTGAACGTCCGGCGCTGTCGCAACGCGCGCATCGCCAAACGCGCCATCGGCGGCGAGCGCCGCCGCGATCAGCGCCGCCTTGATTTCGCCGGCGCCCGGATGCCATCCGGCGAAGAACTCCTCGAGGAAATTTGTTGAGAGGCGCGCTTTTCGGAATGGCTCGCTCGCCACGAGATCGCGCAGATAGGCGGCATTGTTCGCCACGCCGAGCAGCGAGAATTCCTCCAGCGCGGCGGCCATCCGTGCGCGCGCATCTTCCCGATCCGCGCCCCAGCAAATCAGCTTTCCGAGCAGATTGTCGTAATGAGCCGTGATTTCGGTTCCGGGCGCGATGGCGGAATCGAAGCGGACGCCGGGACCGCCGGGAACATTCAGATGGAGCACGGTTCCTACCGCGGGACGAAAGCTGTGTTCGGGTTCCTCCGCGTTGATCCGGCATTCGATCGCCGCGCCGCGCGGCACGTCCGGCTCAACGGCCGTTTCGCCCATCGCGAGTCGAATCTGCTCGCGGACCAGATCGCATCCGAAGCGGAGTTCGGTGATCGGATGTTCGACCTGAATCCGCGCGTTGGCTTCGAGAAAATAGAACTCCTTGTCCACCAGGAGAAATTCGATCGTGCCCGCGCCGGTATATTTCGCCGCGCGCGCGATTCGGATCGCCGCATCGATCATCTCCGCACGCAGCTTCTCCGAAAGTCCCGGCGCGGGCGATTCCTCTATAATTTTCTGATGGCGCCGCTGAATCGAGCATTCCCGCTCGCCAAGCGCCACAATGCCGCCGTGCTCGTCGCCGAGAATCTGAACTTCGATGTGGCGCGGGCGGGCGAGATACTTTTCTATATAGAGCCGGCCGTCGCCGAATGCGGCCGTCGCCTCGTGCGCGGCCGATGCGATCGCGGCTTCGAGGCCGGCGCGGTCCGCAATCACGCGCATTCCGCGCCCGCCGCCGCCGGCCGCCGCCTTCGCGACGATCGGATAGCCGGCTTTGGCGGCGAATTTCTGCACGGCGGCGAAATCGGCGGTTTCGATCCCCGCCACGATCGGTACGCCGCATCGCACGGCAATTTTCCGCGCGCCGATCTTGTCGCCGAGCGCGGCCATCGCGTCCGGACTCGGCCCGATGAAAATAATCTCCGCATCGGCGCAGGCGCGCGCGAATTCGGCGCGTTCCGACAGGAATCCGTAGCCGGGATGGATCGCGTCCGCGCCGCTCTTTTCCGCCGCCTCGATTAGCGCCGCGATGTTGAGGTAGCTCTTCGCCGCTTCGGCCGGCCCGATCGGGATCGCCTCGTCCGCGGCTTCGGCATGAGCCGCGGCGGCGTCGGCCTCCGAATAGACCGCCACCGCCGCGATACCCATCGCGCGCGCGGTCCGGATTATTCGGAGTGCGATTTCGCCGCGATTGGCGATTAGAATTTTTCGGATCCGCCGCTTCATAGCCGCAATCACGTTAGCCGCTTGCGCCGCAATTGCAATCGCGCCGGGCGTTCGCTAAGCATCCCACAATGGACCATCTTTATTTCGTTGTACACACGCACTGGGACCGCGAATGGTATCAGCCGTTCCAGCAAATGCGCGCGCGGCTGGTCGCGATGGCGGACCGGATGATTCCGCTGGTCGAGCGCGGCACGATTCCGTATTTCCATTTCGACGGCCAGACGATCGTGCTCGACGATTACCTGGAAATTCGGCCCGAAGCGAAGCATCGGCTCAAGGCGCTGATTCGCGCCGGCAAGGTCCGGGTGGGACCGTGGTATGTGCTCGCCGACAGCTTTCTGGTCAGCGGCGAGTCGCTCATTCGCAACCTCGAAATCGGAATGGCGGAGGCGCGCCGCTTTGGCCGGTTGAACGAGGTTGGATACATTCCCGATCAATTCGGGCACATCGCGCAGATGCCGCAAATTCTGGCCGGCTTCGGCCTCAAGACCGCCATCTTGTGGCGGGGCCCCGGCGCGGACGTGAACCGCAATCGTTTTGTATGGGAGGCGCCCGGCGGAGCGTCCGTGCTCGCGATCTACCTCCGCAATGGATACTCGAACGGGGCGAACCTGCCACTGGAATTCGTCGAGAGTTTTCTCACGCGCGCCGAGAAGATCGCCGAGCGCGAGCGAGGGTTCGCGGCGGGCGCGCCAATCCTCGTGATGACCGGGACCGATCATGCCGAACCGGACGCGCGCCTGATGGAACGAATCAACGCGGCGCACGAAATTTCGCCGATGACCTTCGAAGTGGGACCGCTCGAAACCTACGTGAATCGGATTGCGGCGCTCCCGCTCGACGGCACGCCGCGCCATCGCGGCGAACTGCGCTCTCCGCTGCGCATCCACCTGCTGCCCGGAGTCACCTCCGCGCGCACGTGGATCAAGCGGCGCGATTTCGAGAATTGCCGCGCGCTGGAGCGATTCGCCGATCCGCTTGCCGCGCTCGCGAATTCGATGGGCCGCGATGCCGGCACGGAAGCGTTCCTCGATCTGGCGTGGCGGACCGAAATTCAGAACCATCCCCACGATTCGATCTGCGGCTGCTCGGTCGATCAAGTCCACACCGATATGCGCTACCGATTCGATCAGGCCGCGATGCTTGCGGAGAATGCGACTCGGCGCTCCGTGGCGGCCTGCCTTGCCGGCGCCGGCGGCGCGCCTGCGCTCGCGGTGTTCAATCCGTCCTTCGCGCGCCGCGCGCTCGTATCCGGCGATGCGCACCTGCCCGATCCCGATGCGCGTTACGCCGCAGTCGCGCCTGACGGCCGGCGCTTTCCGATTGCCGCGGAGGTGACGCGCGCCGGCCGCTCTTTCGATATCGAGTTGCCGGCGGGTGAGATCAAGTCGATGGCCGGCTCGCTCAGCCAGGCCTCGATGTTCGGTTTCACGCTCGATCGCTACGAACTCGATCTCCCAGCGGGGGAAACGCCGCAGGTGACGCTGTTTATCAGCCGGGCCGCGTCGAGCGACCTCGACCTGGATGAACTGCGCCACGCGATTCGCACGCGGCTCCCCGATTCCGGCACCGTGCGAATCCATGCCGTCGATGCGGCGCGATGCCGCCTCAGCTTCGTCGCCGACGATCTCACGCAGGCGGGCTTCAGCTTCTACCGGCTCGAACGGGAGGACGGGGCCCCAACGGCGCCCGCCGCGTCCGCGTCTCAATCGATCGAGAACGAATTTTTCCGCCTCGCGCCCTCCGCGCGCGGAATCGAAATCGCGGACCTCAGACGCGGAAAAACGATGGAACTTTACTTCGAGGACGATGCCGACCGGGGCGACGAGTACAACTTCGATCCCGTTCCCGGCGATACCGCGATATCGCAGCCGGCTATGATTTCCTCGCGCGCGATCGAGGCTGGCCCGGCGCGCAGCCAATTGTCTGTCGCGATGGCCTTTGGCCTTCCGGCCGGGGTGTCGAAAGATCGGAACCGCCGCGCCTCCGAGCGCGAGCAGCTCGAGGTTGAGTTGGCCGCCACGCTGTATCGCGGGCTGGAACGGATCGATTTCACCGCGACGGTGACGAATCGCTCGAAAGACCATCGCTTCCGCGCGGCGCTCCGCACTCCGATTGCCGCCGCCGACGCGACTCAGGACACCAGCTTCGCCATCGTGCGCCGCTCGCTTCGCTCCGATGAACCATCAGGCACGGAGGATTTCTATCCCGCGCGGCCCCATCGCACCTTCACGGCGGCGGAAGGACCGGAATTTTCAGCGGCGCTCCTAAGCCGGGGGATTTACGAGGCCGAAGTCCGGCCCGATTCGGGCGGCGCGACGATTCTGCTCACGCTGCTCCGGTGCGTCGGATGGCTTTCGCGTTCCGACTTGTCGTCGCGCCGCGGCGGGGCCGGCCCGGAGTTGGAGACGCCTGGCGCGCAGGAGATCGGCGCTCATCGCTTCGAGTTCGCGGTAACGGCGTTCACCGGTAGCCACGCCGATAACGGCGTCCTCCAGCGGCTCGACGCTTATGCCGCTCCGCCGCGGCTGTTCGCCACGCGCGGCATTCCTGAGGCGGCGGAATCGGAGCGGCTCGCGCTCATCGGATGCGACAATCCGCGCGTGATGTTTTCGACCGCGCGTCCGCTCGATCGCCCCGGCGCGTACCAGGTGCGCGTCTGGAACGCTTCGGCGGCGCCGGAGCGGGCGGCGTTCACGTTCGGCGGCGGGCGGCGCGCCCGGCTCGTCGATCTGGCGGGGTGCCCGCTCAAGCGCGCCGGACTCAAGCGATCGCGTAGCGGCGCGCTTGCGTTCGAGATGGGGCCGTTTGAGATCGCAACCTTCGCGGTGCGCGCTCCGGCCGGCGCCCGCTAAAAAATATTTCCCCGAAGCGGCCCAAGAGGATTGATTGGTTCGGGAAATTCGCTATCTTGTTTTCAATAGGGGACGCGCTCGCGGAAAAATTTGCGGCGCGCGGCTCGAAAGAAACCGACCGCCGAAAAGCGAGGGAGCCACAACGAAAGAAATGAACGACAAGCCTGCGGTTCGCACCGTGTACGATTTTCCCGTCGCCGGCCATCTGTGCAGCGACGGCGCCGTCCGTTACGTCAAGCTGGTGCGCCACGCCGGCCAGCAGCCCGCGGGCGAATGCCCGCGATGCGGGGCGTCCTTCCAATACCGCAAGCCCAAGCCGTCGAATGTGCGCCATCCCGACGGCGAGGGCATCGTCCACTTTTAGTTTCAGGCGCGCTGAGTTCGTAACGGCAGGCGGCGCGCGCTGCAATTTGGGCCACCGCGACGGCGGAATTGCCGTGCGGATGCGCGCTGAGGGCCGGTTGGCCCCGATCTCCGATTGCCCTCATCCGGTTTGAGAGAGACAATGCAAGGCCGCGCGGCGGACGCGGGCGGTTAGCTCAGAGTTTGTGAATTTTTTGGCGGAGGGATCGCTTTTTCCGTGGCAGCTGGGATGAAGGAGGCGGCGGAGGTGTGGTGATGGAAGAGGCGGTGCGGCTGCGCGAACCCAATCGTAAACAGTTGA
>JBOHWK010000194.1:0-31052 GCA_050736715.1 Binataceae bacterium (SeqCode)
TCAACTGTTTACGATTGGGTTCGCGCAGCCGCACCGCCTCTTCCATCACCACACCTCCGCCGCCTCCTTCATCCCAGCTGCCACGGAAAAAGCGATCCCTCCGCCAAAAAATTCACAAACTCTGAGCGAATTCCGATGCGGGCCGCGCAGATGCAGAACGCAAGCGACATAACGGTCAGCGAATGGGCTAGGCGCATCCCGGCCGATCGGATCCCCGCCGTCCTTGCGTTCCTTACCGCATGACTGATCGATGAAACCGCTACCGCCCACGATGGCGAGCGGCACGCGGCCGGCGCGGCGGAAGCGGAGAAGCTGCTGACGGCCGGCGAACTCGCCCGCCATCTTGGCATTCCCGAATCATGGGTGAGGAACGAAGAGCGGCGCGGGCGGATTCCCGGCGTCCGGCTTGGAAAATACGTGCGCTTCAGGGCGTCAGAAGTTGAGCGGGCGCTGACCGAACGAGCCCGCCAATGAGCCTCATTTTTTTCGCGAATTTCGCCGCTTCGGCAGGAGTGGAGTTACCCCGCGCTCCACGCTAGAGGTCCTCGACGCTAGGTAGCCCCGATGGCAAGGATTCGAAAGTTTCACCTAGACCGTTGCACGGGCGGCGATTGCGATTGCCTCTGGATGCTGGACTACCGGCCCTTGGGCCTGCGCGGCCCGCGCCAGCGGCTTCGCTTCAGAACGCGCAAGGAAGCCGAACGGTTCCAGATCGAAACGGCGCACAAAGTTTCGCGCGGCGAGTATGCCGACCCCGCAAAGGTACCGACCTTCGAACAAGCGGCGGAAGATTGGTTCCGCAGCAAATCCCATTATCGCCCGTCGCACACCGCCGACATTCGGGGACGATTGGACAAACACCTCCTGCCGCGCTTTGGAGCGCAACGCTTGGACAGGATCACAGTTGCAGACCTGGATAAATTTCGTGACGACCTTCGCGCTTCCGGGTACGCGCACACCACGATAAACCGCCAGCTTCAAATAATCGGGGCGATCTTCCAGCTTGCCATTAAGCATGGGCGAGCGATGGTCGATCCCACCGCCCGAGTCGAGCGAGCCAGAAAGGCCGCCCGTGAAATCACGCTTGACGACGACGGAGCCGAGAAAATCCCGGTAGCGGACAGGCTTCTTAGCCCGGCCGAGATCGCCCGGCTGCTTGAAGCGGCGCGGCCGGGCTTCGAGCGGACGCTATTTCTAACCGCCTACTTGAGTGGTGCACGGCAAGGGGAACTTTTCGGGCTGCGGTGGCCGGACCTTGAGTTGCCAAAGGATGGTTCGGGGATCATGCTAATTCGGCGTTCGCTCAGTTGGTCACACCTTCGTGGAGAAGACCCGCGCCCGAGGTATTATGCGCCCAAGACGGCGGCCGGACTGCGTAGAATCGCGATTCCGGGCGAACTGGTCGCGGCATTGAAGCGCTGGAAGCTGCAATCCCTGCCGTCGACTGAGCAGCTTGTTTTCCCTCGGCCGGACGGGAGTGGAAAGCCTTTGTATCGCGAACACGTTCTAAGGAAGATGTTCTACCCTGCACTCGAACGCGCGCGGCTCCGGAGAGTTCGATTCCATAGCCTGCGCCATTCCTGCGCCTCTGCGCTAATCGCCGCGGGTGCGTCGGTTACCGAGGTTCAACATCGCCTGGGGCACGCCTCGCCATCGATCACGCTGATGGTGTACGCCCATTGGTTCCAAGATGCCAAGGGCAGTGGCGCGATTGAGCGAATCGCGGCAGCGGTCGCCGCCACCGAAAGCCCCGAACAGAATAAGTGGGCAGTGAGTGGGCACTCACCGGCATCCGAGCAAGTTGCGGGCGCCCTACCGGCTTGAAAAAAACCTTGATAAATTGCAGGCTTGGCGAATCGAGCGGGCGGTTAGCTCAGCGGTAGAGCATCGGCCTTACAAGCCGGGGGTCGCAGGTTCAATCCCTGCACCGCCCACCAATCGTCCGTGCGGTTTTCGCACCTTCCGCGCAATCGCAATGCGGACGGCGGAACCCCGATGCCGCCCCTGCGGTAGAAACTTTCGCTGTACCGCACAGTAATTCGCATCGGATCGGGCGCGGCGCCACCCCCATATCGGCACGGGGGCTAACCGGCGCCTGCCCGCTCGGAAGACAAATCGCATGATAACGCCGCCAGTTCCGCGCTTAATCGTCGAATTTCCGCGGGCATGGGGATTGCTGCATATCGGGTAATACCGCAAGGAGGTATTCTATGAAAACGCACGGATCGATCATTGCGCTGGCAATTCTTGGACTGGCCGCATTTGCAATGCCGGCGGCGGCGCAGACTTCATCCTCGCCGCAGAGTTCCGCACCGAAGGCGATGCAAGCCGCAAAGCCGAATAGTGCTGGAATCCAGATGAAGCAAGGCGCCAAGGAGTTCCATCGCGGCGCCAAGAACAAGGCCGCGGACACCGCATTGACGGCCAAGGCCAAGAAGGCACTGCTCGCGCAAAGCAGCACGCGGCATTTCGCCGCCAAGATTCATGTCGCCAGCAGCGGCGGCATCGTCACCCTGAGCGGCACCGTTCCCAATAAGGCCGCGGCCCAAGATGCGCAGAAGACGATCAAGAATATCTCGGGCGTAAAGATGGTTCGCAACGAGTTGACCGTCAGCCAAGGCTCGTAAGCCGCAATTGAGCCGGGCCAACTAACGGCGTGGATACCGCTTATGGCTCCGCAACCGATTGGGGAAAGCCATGAGCGGTCTCCTTTTATGCCTCGCCGGGAGAGGACAACCCGCGTGGCGCGCGATGCGCGCCACGCGCCCCTCTCCGGCCGGGGACTGCGGAATCGGCGGGGTTCGAAGGCCCGGCCGCGCCGCTCAGTTCTTGAACAGCGACTTGACGATCGGAGTGACCGAACGCTCCGACGGCGCGGCACCGGCGATTTTCCTGACGATCGCGCGCATCTTGACGCCCGATCCTCCGACCCGGGCCAGAATCAGCGGCACATGGCCGTCTTGCCATTCGGCGCTCCCATGCATCGAATAATGCGGAACCGCGCTGAAGTAGTAGCGCTGCGAAATCGGCAGCGCCATGCTGGCCTTCGAGAGCAGCAGCACATCGCCGGCGCGGTCTCCGTACGGTCCCGCGCTAAGCCATCGCATCCGCTCGTCGAGGTCGATCAGATCGGGGCGCGGATGCTCCATGAGATATCGGTAAATCGGGACGAGTTTGCCGCGATCGTAAATTTCGTACTCGGATGAGTTATGCCCCGGCGCGGCGGGGACGCGCGCGAAAATCAGATCGAGCGTGCCCTTGAGCGCGGGGACCCACTTGCCGGTCCGATTCGCCTCGTCAAAGGCGCGCGCGGCCGGCATCACATCCTGCTTGAAGCGAGGCGGCCGCGCCCAATCGCATTTGCGGCCGGGCGCGGCGCAGGTCGATCGATCGGCTAAATAGACGTAGGCAATAAAGCCTTCATAAGCGAGCACCGCCTGAAAATCGTCCTCACCGGGACCCAACTCCACCGACGGCTTTCGCACCCGGAACCCGGCCTTGCGAAGCAGGGCGAACGGCGTGTTGTTGCCGGTTGCGAGCGCATGGGTGTGGTCGTCCATCACCGGAATATGCCCGTGGTCGGCAAGAAACATCACGTAGGTCCCGTCAAGGGCATTCTTCTTGCGGTAAAAATCGAGGACCTCGCCGACGCCCTGGTCCGAGACCTGTTCGATATAGCGGAGTTGGGACTGGAGCGGATTTTTCGATTCGTGAGTGAAGGTATCGACGCCCGGAAAATAGACCACCTGGAGGTTGGGGATGCCATGCTCGTTAATTGCGTCGAGCAGTTTCGGCACCGAACCCAGATCGACCGCGGAACTGAGCGATTTTTCAGCGGGTTCGCCCATCGCCTTGCCCGCGATCATTTCCCCGAATATCCCCACCATCGAGGCCGGCGTGACCGTCGTGTACAGCGTTGCGCCCTTGTACACCGACAGCAGCGAGACATTCGACCGCCCGGGAATTTGAGCGTAGAGGGTGGGCGTCTTGAGGGCGTTGCCGACCAGGTCTTCCGTCACTATCTTGGCTAGATCGGTTGTGTCCCGCACGGAAAGCGGCACCGGCGCATAGAACCGCATCGTGCGGCGATCGAACCATTCGTCGCCGGGCACGCCGTCCCACGCGGGCGTCTGGCCGGTGAAGATCGCGGACCAGTTCGCGATCGTGACTGCGGGCAGTACGCATAGCGCCTTGGGCGCGCTATAGCCATGCTCGAACAGGCCGTTGCCCGCGTCCTTGCCCAGCACGGAAGCAATGTTCGGCGCCTTGCCGGAACGAATCGCCGCCATCATATTATCGTAGGTGGCGCCGTCGAGTCCAAAAATTATCACCCGCGGGGCGGCTATCGGCTCCGCCGGCGGCGGCTTGAGTTTCTGCTCTCCGCCAGTCGCGATTGTGTGCGCAATGAATCCGCAGGCCGAAGCGGCAAGCACGAGCGCCGCCACCGATGCCACGGCAACCCGGTTGCGCAAGCGGAGCTCGATGGAAATCAGGCGCATGGCGTTAACCGCGCCGTTCGGGTCCGTCCCTACGCAAGAGTTCGTGCGCAAGGCCAAGACCAGGTAACGATGAAGATGACCTTATCCGTCCAAGAAGTAGTCTCATAAATGGTTGCGTCGGAGTTTTGCCAGGAATTAACCTAACCCCCTGTCCCCCTTCCCATGAATGGGAAGGGGGGAACGCCGCGCGACCTTCTTTTCCGGTCCCCCTCTCCATTTATGGGGAGGGGGTAAGGGGGAGGGGTTTATAGATAGGTCCAAGGATTCCACCGCCTAATCATAGGTCCCTGAATTGCGCCTGTCGAGCCGTTCGGCGCGGCGCGCGGGCCTGCTCGAATTTCATCCGCCCCGGCGGCAATCACACTGTCCGGCGCGCCGCCGGCTTAGCGGTAGAGCATCGGCCTATAAAGCCGGAAGCCGCAGGTTCAAGCCCCGCACCGCCCACCAACTCGATTCGGTTAATATGACGCCGGCGGACAATACGGCGCAATTATTTCCACAGTTTGTCCCTACCCGTTGTGCCGCGACCCGGCCGCTTGCAACTCCCTTGCAGCCCGCGAGAGCGAAATGGCGGCATCGCGGTAGCGGCTCTCCGGGTCCTCGCCGAGCTTGCGCAGAAATCGTTCGTCCGCAGTGACAAAGCGCCTGTCGTTCGCCATCGCCAAGGAGAGGTACATGCAGTCATGGGCCGGATGGCCAAGCTCGATCGCCATCCGGGCCGCCGGCTCAAGCAGAGTCCGGGTCGGAAGAAACTCCACCTCCGCCCGTTCCAAAAGGCGGGCGGCGAGCAACGCTTCGTCTTTCTTTAGCTCGCGCCTTTGGACCTTCTTCCAAAGGATGTTCGCGCATTCCGCAACGATGAGATCGGGAGCGGAAAGCTCGGCGTTGCGGAGCAGCGTCAAGGCCTCCGCCGTGCTGTCTTCTTCGATCACTCACTTCATCGCGACGCTGGCATCGATGACCAGCTTTGTCATCGCCGCGTTCGTCCTTCCCGCATCAGAACCTCGGAGGGCGTATGCCGGCGGCCGCTGGTCATTTTTCTTATCTCCGCCGCCAGATCCTCGAAGTTGGGTTCGGCCTCGACCGCCAGCGCGTGGCGAAGGATTTCGCGATGCTCCGCTTCGGCCGAGCGGCCATGGCGGGCGGCGCGCCGCTTGAGCCGTGCGATCAGATCGCCGTCAATTTTGCGGACATTCAGGCTGCTGGACATGCTGATCCCCTTATGCCATCATTGCCATCATTACTATCATACATCTGCAATTCGGTCCAGCGCGCGGGGTCAACTGTTTCTAGCGCCAGAGCCGCTGTAGCTCCACGCCCGGAATTTTGCTGAGGTAGGCACAGAGTTGGCGTCACTCCGCCACCACAAGGAGATAATCGATGGAAGAGATCAGGTTCGACGATATTGAGAAATTGCGTACTAAGATTAGCGGTGAGTTCGGGCCCTGGAGCGAGCCGGTCGAGGTTACGCAGGAGACGATCAACCGCTTCGCCGACATCACGGGGGACCATCAATGGATTCACGTCGATGTCGACCGGGCGAAGCGCGAGAGTCCGTTCAAGGGCCCGGTCGCGCACGGATTCCTGACGCTGAGCCTTCTGCCGCGGCTTGCCACCGGGCACGGCTTCAAAATCGTGGGGCAGAAAGCGTCGATAAATTACGGCGCGAACAAATTGCGGTTTGCCGCGCCGGTTCCCGCCGGAGCGAAGATTCACGCGCATTCGCGGCTGGTTGCGGTGGAGAAGCGGGGTCCTGGCACGCAATTCACCACCGAGACGAACATCCATGTCGTCGGCAGCGACCGGCCCTGCGTGATTTACGAGGGATTGTCCGTCCACACCGGCTGAATCCCCGCGCGCCGCAATCGCGCGGCGGGCGGCCCAAAATCGTCCTAATATCCTCCCGCGAGGAGCGGCTTGCGTAGGCATGGATTTCCTGACAGATTGTAGCCATAAGTTTACGTTCGGGACGGTGGAGGGCGGTCTAATGATGAAGCGAATCGGGTTTATAGGTCTCGTGGGGATTGCGGCGCTGGCAATGGGATGCGCCACTGGCCCTTCGGCGGTTCCTCAAGGATGGAAATGGGGTGAGAACGTACAGCAGCCTCCTCCCGCGCCTGCTCCGTTTACTCTGAGCAACAACCCAAGCGCGGTTCCGCAGGGATGGAAGTGGGGGGAGCCCGCGCAAACAAGCGCTGCGGAGCCTGCCGGCACATCAAATTTGGCCGCAATAACACCGATCTCGCCATCACAGTCCGCCGCGGTTACCGCGACAAGTCCAAATGCCGCGCCGGTTATGGAAACGGCAGCGCCCGCGCCATTGCCGGCGATGGCCGAGAATGCGCCGCCATCCGCGCCGGCCGTAGCTGTTTTCCATGCGAATGGAAACACAATTGTGATTGCCCAGCCGGCTCCCGAGATGCCAAGGCTCGTTGCGCGGACTGCGCCCGCTTGCAAACTTTCGGCCAAAGCTCACTGCCATCCGCCGATCATGAGCGAAACTTGGGCGCCGGCCACACCCGCCACGCTGCCGTACGTTCAGCAGATCGGACCGATTCAGTTGACCGACAATGCCTTGGTGTACACGGGTGTGTTGCAATATCCCGGCTGGAGCGAATTCCACTGAGCCGCCGCTTCGCGCGCTTCAGATGCGCGGTGCGGTTAGCTTCCGCTTCAGCTTGAGGCGGGCGCAAGTTCCTCAAGCGTAAGTCCCCGCGTCTCGGGAACGAAGAGCAATACCAGGATTGCACCGGCGATCGGGCCTGCGGCGAAGATCGACGCGGCATTGCCCAATCCGCCCATCGGCGCCGCGAGCCATCCGATCGCAACGGGCGACAGTATCCAGCACACTTGCCCGATCACCTGCACGCAAATGCTGTAGGCGGTCGCGCGGATCGCGGTGGGAAAGAGTTCGGCGGCAAGCGCCGACGTTGCGGTGCGCGCCGCCTGATAGGCGAACATCGTCGCAATCTCGCCCCCCAAGATCGCCTGAAACCCGCCGCTGCGGAACAACGTGAACATCGCGGCGGACGATAACACATAGAACAAACACGTCGTGGACCTGCGTCCGAGCCGATCCATCATGAAGCCGGAGAGGAGGCTGCCCGCGGCACCCATCGCGTAGGCGGCAATAATTGCGGCGCCGACCTGCCCGGCGGTCCAGTGATGGTCGCGGCGGGCGAACAGCGAAAAGAAGGTCACCGCCGGCCCGCCAACCAAACCGATCGAATTGCTGAGCGCCGCGATCAGGATTAGCCGGCCGCGATATTCGCCCCAAAGCGGAGCGAGCGACTCGCGCAGCGCGGCCGCTATTCCGGCGGGCGGACGCCCCGCCGCCTTGCGCGCCGCGTCCATCGCGGAAAATCGCGCGGTCTCGCGCAGCCCGCGCCGCAGGAACGCGACGATCGCGAGCGGCGCGATTCCCAGCAGATACATCCCGCGCCAACCCCATCGCGAGTCCGCCATCCCGCCATACACGAGCGCGGCCGCCGTCACGCCTAAAAACGCGACCATGTGCAATGCGGCGATTGCGCGTCCGCGCAGGCGGTCGGGAAATTCCTCGCCAATCATCGTCACGGCTACGCCGAATTCCGCCGCCAAAAAGAGCTGCGCCGAACTTTGGAAGATCGTGAACGTGCCGACGCCAGACGACAGCGCGGTGAACAGCGTGAAGACCGCGTAGCACAGCACCGTGATTGAGATAATCCGCTTGCGGCCATGCCGATCCGCAAGCATCACCGCAAAGAACGAAAGCGCGCCGCCCATTCGCACGATCGTCGCGATCGCACCGATCGCGCGATCGTCCAGATGGAACGTGCGCGCGATTTCGGGGGTGCAGAGATGGAAGACCGTGATGTCATAGCCCTCGAAGACGGTGGCCGACATCAGCATCGCGAACATCGCCGCCAGATAGCGGCGCGAGCGCGTAAATTCAATCGCGCCGGATTGCGGCGCGGCCGGCGATTCCGAAGAAGCGGCACTCATCGCCGTGCCGCCCTACCGCGCGGCGCCGCTCAGCCTCACGCGCTGGGGGCGGCCGGCGGCGTTGCCGGAAATATCGAGTTGGCCTTGGTACCGGCCCGGCGCCTGCGGAGCGAATTCGACCGACATCGCGCAACCGCCGCCGCTCGCGAGTTCGCCGCATGAATTCACCACGACGCGGAAGGGGGCGGCAATCGACGGCGCCGGAATCGTAACCGGCACCGGGCTTTCGTTTGTAAGGGCGATAGTCACTGGCTCGCTGACGCTGCCGGACGCGATCCTGCCAAAGCGGACCTGGCGCGGGCGCACTTTGATTTTCGGCGGCACGCCGGTTCCCATGAGCGCCACTTCCGGCCGATTAGAAGCGTTGTCGTTGAGTTGCAGGGTCCCGGTCTCAACTCCGGCCGCAACCGGGACGAACGCCACCTGAATCGTGCAGCGCCCGCCCGGATTCAGCTCCGAAACGCAGCTATCCGCGATAACGGTAAAGCCCGTGCCAATTGTAGGCGAACCGAACGCGGCCGGCATCGCGCCGCCGCCCGCGAGATTGCGCACCGTCACCGTCCTCGTGCGGCTTTGCGCGCCGGTGTCGCCAAAAACGGTCTTCGAAAACTCGATCGACCGGGGGCGCACCTCCAAGGTCGCGGTCACGGCGGTCGCGGTCGCCGTCGGGGTCGTAGTAAGGGTTGGCGTAGCGGATGGCGTCGCCGTAGCGGTCGGGCTTGCGGCCGCCGTGGTGGTTGGCGTCGCGCGCACCGTCGCGAGCGCTCCATACACCGCGAGCTGCGTCTGCGTGTCCACGTAAACTTTGCCGTTGGCGATCGTCGGAACCGCGAACTTGTTTGCCGGCCCCGGAGCGTCGCTCGCAAGCTGATTGCTGTTATACAACTGAACCGAAAGATCGGTTGCGTCGAATGCCCACAGGACCGCCGGCCCCGGCGCCGCGTATGCCGACGAATCGACCGCCCACAAAATTCCGCCGCTCGTCCCGTTGGCCGAAATCGACGGCGACGCGCCCGGAAACCCAAACGCGGCTCCGGCCGCTTGCGAGACCGGCGCCGTTGACAGCATTCCTCCCGAAAGCGTGAACATCTTGGGGACGTCCTGTTGCCCGACGAAATAAACCATGCTCCGGAAGTTTCCGGCCACCGTCCCCTCCCAATAGGCCGGGGTGGCGAACAATCCGCCGATCGCGCCCGGTAATTCCTGCACGATATTGTCGGTTGAGGAGTTGAACCCGCCAAGATCGTCGCGGTTCGCCAGATAGATCGTTCCCTGCTTGCCGGCGCTGACAATTAGATGCGGGTTCGGTCCCGGCCGATCGGGCAGAATCAGATTTCCACCGGAGCCGAGATCGAGATCTTTTCGATCGAGAAATGACTCGTTCGCGGGCGTGAAATAGTCCGCCACCGAGAGCGTGCCGGCGGCGGGCGCGAGCTTGAGATACGTATCGCCCCAATCGGGGCCGCCGGGCGGCGGCAGATCGAAGCTGCCGTTGCCGGTAATCAGATACAAGTTGCCGGCCGAATCCACGCCGGGACCGCATCCGCTCTGCCAGATGCCGCCCTCGGTGCCGTTGGGAGTATCGTTCCACACGATCGATTGCGCCAGAGTCGCCGCGTCATAGCCGAGCACCCAGCCATGATAGGGGCCGTTGTCGCCATGCGAGGCGAACACCAAATAGACGATGCCGCCCACGATCGCGAGCGATCCGCGATCGTTCTGCTTGAGCGGATCGAACGTCAGCACTCCCCCGGAGGAGCCGGCTCCGGTTCCCGGATAGCTCGCCGCGATCGTTACCGGGCTGCCCGGGCGTTCGAGGCCGGCCGTAATGTCGAGCGCGTGCAATTGCTGCCGATAGACCGGCCCCGGCATCTTCACCTTGCTCACGACGTAAAGCGTGTCGGTGTTGGGATCGATCGTAGGCGTGGCGGTGATCCCGATCCAGGGATTAATGTCCCCGCTCAGCGTGTCGCTGGACGGAACCGCGGTGATGCCGGCGGCGGGATCGGTGAAACTCGCATGCCAAAGCGGCGCGCCGGGAGCGTCCGCGTCGAAGGCGTACGCGCTGTCAAGTTCAGTGGCAACGATCACGATATTGTGCGTTCCCTGCCCCGGAATCGCGACGTTGGGAACGTAGAGCGGCTGCGTATATAGCTGGCCGTCAACCGGATCGGTGAACAATAATCCGAACGTCGCCGCGTTGACCGTGGCGGGGGAAAGAATCGTCTCGTTTAGATTCCGCCCGGTGTGCTGGTTATCGTTGCGATAGACGAATACTCCGGCGAAGCCGGACCCGGCCGGAGCAGCCGTAATTCCGCCGCTTTTGGCGGCGGCTATTAGCGAACCTGCCGTGGCAGCTACGAGTAAGCCCGCGGCCAGCACAAGAACTCGCCGTCGAATCTTTCCTCCCGCCATTAGTCGCCGCCGCAGCCACCGTCGCGATGACCGCCGCCAAGCCTATCATCACGGCGATAACGGATGAAGGATGGGTGATTTCGATTGTGCGCAGACCCGGGCAAAAAAAATTGCAGGCTCGGAACTGCCGAGCCTGCCCCCGCCTTGGCTGCGCCGTAGCCGCCATCCCCCAAGACACCACGCACGCATCCCCCCTTGCGATATGTCCCCCCGCCGTCCGGCCTTCGCCTGACGTGGCCACCTGAGGCCGCTTAGCCGATCCTAAAACCCTCCGCCTACTTCCGCCGGGCCAAAGCCCCCGTTAGCGTAGAACGCTGCTACACGGAATTACAGCAAAAGCCGGGCCGCTCGCGATCTCCTCCGCAGCCTGATTGCATCGCGACTGTCACCAACGTCATTTTCTTGGAATTCACTCGGCTTTTTTTACAATACCGGCGTGCGATCGAATTGCTCGGTTCCATAGCCGCCGCGATTAGGTCGCTTTTCAGCAAATGACCCCGATATTAGTTGCATTGCTGCACCCGTCGGCCGAGTCGGCGCCCGGCGGCATCGTTCAACTCAAGGGCGACGCTCCGTCGCGGGCATCGACCGCGACCGGTTGTTAATTGTGCTGTAATTTTGCCACAATCGGCGATATTTCAGTGTGAGGAAGGCATTCCTATGGGAACAATCGTAACGACTCGATGCGGACGGCTCGAAGGCGAGGAGAGCGACAAACTCTGTGTGTTCAAGGGCATTCCGTTTGCCGCGCCGCCCGCCGGCCCGCTCCGCTGGATGCCGCCGGAGCCGCCCGCTCCATGGACCGGTACGCGCGACGCCCGCCGCTTCGGCCCCGTCTCGCATCAGAGCAACCGTTCGGTCGGTCCCTTGGCCGCGCTCAATATCGAGGGGCCGCGCTCCGAGGATTGCCTCTACCTCAATGTCTGGACGCCCGGCCTCGGCGGTGCGAAACGGCCGGTGATGGTCTGGATTCACGGCGGCGGCTTCACGATCGGGGCCGGCTCGCAGAACATCTATGACGGCATAGTGCTCGCGCGGCGCGGCGATGCGGTAATCGTGACGATTAATTACCGGCTGGGGCCGCTGGGGTTTCTGCGGCTGTGCGATGCGACCGGCGGCAAGATTCCCTCGACCGGCAACGAAGGGATTCTCGACCAGGTCGCGGCGCTCAAATGGGTTCGCGACAATATCGCGGAATTCGGCGGCGATCCGTCCAACGTGACGATTTTCGGAGAATCCGCCGGCGGCATGAGCGTGGGAACCCTGCTCGCCATGCCCGCCGCGCGCGGACTTTTCCATAAGGCGATCGCGCAGAGCGGCGCGTGTCATACCACCGCTCCCGCAGAACGCGCAAATCGAATCGCGGAGCGGGTGCTCTCGACCATTGGCATTTCCGCGAGCGGCATTGATGCAATTCGCGCGGCCGAACCGGAACAACTGCTCAAGGGCGTCCTCCTCGCCGACGGCATCACGCCCGATCCGAAGCTGATGCTTCCCTATCGTCCCGTAATCGACAGCACGATTCTTCCGCGCCGCCCGATCGATATGGTCGCGGACGGGGTGGCCGCGGGAATCGCGGTGATGGCCGGGACGAACCTTGAGGAATGGAAACTGTTCGCAATCATGGATCGCGGCGCCGCGAAGCTCGATCGGAACGGCCTTGCCGCGCGGCTGGGGCGCTCTCTCTCGCCGGAGGCAGCCGACGGCCTCATTTCGGCGTATGAAACGGCGCGTGCCGGACGGGGCGAACCGGCGACTCCGCCGGAATTGTTCACGGCGATCGAAACCGATCGCCACTTCCGCATCCCGGCCGTTCGCCTCGCCCAGACGCAGGCGCGCCACGAACCGCGCAGCTACGATTATCTGTTCACTTGGAAATCGCCCGCGATCGGCGGAATGCTCGGCTCGTGCCATGCGCTCGAACTCAGCTTTGTCTTCGGTGTGAATCACCTGCCCGGAATGGGCCAATTTTCCGGGACCGGACCCGCCGTCGAGCGGCTGGCAGCGCAGATGCAGGATGCATGGCTCGCGTTCGCCCGCACCGGAAATCCCGGATGCGAGAGTATCGGCGAATGGCCCGGCTATAATGAGTCCGCGCGCGCAACGATGATTTTCGGCGAGGAAACCGGAACGAAGAACGCGCCGCGCGACGAAGAGCGCCGCGCCTGGGACGCCCTCCCGGACAATGTCCTGGGAGCGATCTGAATGGCCTTGCCAATGCGCGCCTTCGGTTTTGACTTGCGGGTTCGCGGCGCGTAATTTTATCGAATGAGAAGCCGCGCATACGTAATTAAAGCCGTATGGGACCCCGAAGCGGAGGTTTGGGTGGCGGAGAGCGACGATGTTCCCGGCCTCATCACCGGCGCGCCCACGATTGACGCGCTAATCGATAAACTCCACGTGCTGATTCCGGAATTGCTGGAACTTAACGGCAAACCGGCGGCAAGAAAGCCGAAGCCCTTGTTTGAACTGCTTGCCAGCAAGGACCGCGAGCGGTTCCGGCTTTACGCGGACGCCTGAACGTGTCGAGCTACGGGTTCATGCCGCGGCTCAAGAAAATTCCGAGAACGGCCGGCTGTTATTTCGTCCGGCAAGGCAAGGGCGACCACGAAATCTGGTATAGTCCGCACTCCGGGAAGAACTTCCCGGTGGACAGCAATATCCCGTCACGCCATTGGGCAAATGGCGTGCTCAAGCAGGCCGGATTGCCGAAGGCCTTCTGACGATGGAATCAAAAGCCGGAGCATCCGCTGTGAAATTCAACAGCGTACAGGGGGACGCATCGCTCGATCCGGCCCCGCGGCGGATTGTCGTGAAGGAGGTCAATTGGCTGGGCGACCTGGTGATGAGCCTGCCCGCGCTCCGGGCGATTCGGCGCACGTGGCCGGATGCGCATCTGGCGGTCGTTATCAAGCGTGAACTCGCGAGCTTCTTCGCCGGCGCTTCGTGGATCGATGAGGTGATTCCCTATCTCGTCGCGCGCGGGATTGCCGGGCTGTTCGACCGGCGGCGAATCGCGGCCGAAATCCGCTCGCGCCGATTCGACTTGGGGGTTGCGTTCCCGAACAGTTTCGATTCCGCGCTCTGGCTGGCGATGGCGGGCGTGCCGCGCCGGGCGGGATTTGTCGCCGACGCGCGCGGCGCGATGCTCACGCTCAAGGCCGCGCCATCGCCCGAGGCGATGTCAGCCCATCAGGTGAACTACTGGCTTGCGATGGTCCGCGCGACGTTGGGCGCCAATGGCAACGCGGATGAATTCGCAATCGAGCCGGCCGCGAAGCATCGCGAACGCATGACTGAATGGCTCGCCGCTAATCGCAAACGCCCGGACGCTCCGCTCTATGCGATTGCGCCCGCGGCGGCATACGGTCCCGCCAAGGAATGGCAGGGCTTCGGCCCGCTGATCGATCTGCTCGCCGAGCGCGACGGAGCGGAATGCGTCCTGATCGGAGCGCCGTCCGAGCGCGCGAAGTGCGCCACCGTTGCCGAGTCGAGCCGCGCGGGCGCGATCGTCGCGGCGGGGCACGCCAATGTCGGAGAATCGATTGCGTTGCTCTCGCTGTGCGCCGGGTTTATCGGCAACGATTCGGGCGCGATGCATTTGGCGGGCGCCCTCGGAATTCCCACCGTCGCGATTTTCGGCTCGACCAATCCCTCGCGTACCGGACCGCTCGGCCCGCGCACCCGGGTGATTTACCGTCAACTCGAATGCAGCCCGTGTCTGGCACGAACCTGCCGTTTCGGGCATTACAATTGCCTTAGACAGATCGCTCCGGCTGAAGTTGCCGATGCGATACGGGCGCTGCGCGCCGCGGACTCATGCCGATGAAGCTAAAGGAACTCGCATCGCGGTTGGGGCTCGAATTTCGCGGCAACGGCGACGCCGAGATTGCGGTGCCCGCAACCGCCGATGCCGCCGGTCCCGGCACAATCGTTTTTGTGGCCGCGCCCAAGTATGCCGCCGTTTTGCAATCGAATGTAGCGGCCGCAATCGCCACGGCGGAAATGGCGGCTGGCGCGAAGTGCCCGGTGCTCATCAGTCCCAATCCGCTCGCCGACTTCGCGCGGACAGTCGAAATTTTCTTTCCGCCCGCGCGGCCGCCCGCCGGAATCGACCCCACCGCTAAGATCGCGCCCGATGCGAACCTCGGCCCCGATGCCTCGATTGGCGCTTATGCCGTGATCGGCGCCGGGGTGACGATCGGCCGCAATGCGACGATTCATCCGCACGCGGTGATTTATCCACACGTTACGATCGGCGACGATTTCATCTGCCACAGCCACGCATCGATTCGCGAGGGCTGCACGATCGGAAACCGCGTAACGATTATGGGCGGCGCCGTGATTGGCGCGGACGGCTTCGGCTTCGTCGAGGACCGGGGCGGCTTGGTCAAGATTCCGCAGGTCGGCGCGGTGATACTCGAAGACGGCGTGGAAATCGGCGCCAACTCGACTGTGGATCGCGCGACGATCGGCGCGACCGTGCTCCATCGCGGCGTCAAGCTCGACGACCAGGTGCATATCGCGCACAATTGCGAAATCGGAGAGTTCTCCCGCTTCGCTGCCCAAGCTGGAATCGCCGGTTCGACGCGAATCGGCAAATGGTGCCAATTCGGCGGCCAGTCGGCATCGGCCGATCACGCAATTGTCGGAGATCGGGTGCTGGTCGCCGGGAAGGCCGCGGTTCACGGCCACGTGAAGGACGATTCAATCCTTGGCGGCATTCCTGCCTTCGACCTGCCCCGGTGGCGCCGCTACACCGCCGCGCGGGCGCGCCTGCCTGAACTGCTCCGCCGCCTTCGTGCGCTCGAAACGCGCCTGGGCGCGGGAAAAGACGAATGAAGCGCGCCGCGGTGCGATCCGCGGGGCGTATCGCCGGGGCGATTCTGCTGGCGGCCGCCGCAATCGCGGCTTCGGGCTGCCCGGCGATGATGCTTTCGGGCGCCGCCTACTCCGCCTATAAATACGAACACAAGAAGAACGAGCCGGTAAAGAAGCCCGCCGCGCAAAAATCCGCCCAACCCAGCCCGCCGTCAGACACCAGCATCGAGTAGAGATGGCCGGTTATTTTGAATCGGCCCGTCCGGCAGTGAGTTGACCCGAATCGTGGACCGATGAGTGTGCAAAACGCCGAAGTGGCCGCGCTGGAGGACCTCGAAAAGATTTTTCGCGCCGCCGTCACAGCGGTCGATCCCGCGCGGCTCGCGGGACTCGCGATGGATGGCGCTGTGGCGGACGCGGAGCGGATTCCCGCGATGGTTGCCCAAGCGGACCGCATCTTTGTTCTTGCGATCGGCAAGGCGGCCGCCGGGATGGCGGCGGGAATCGCGCCGCGCGTGGAGTCTAAGCTGGCGGGCGCGATCGCAGTGATTCCGCAATCTCTTCAAGTCGCGAACCTGCCGAAAGCGGCCACGGCATATCGCGCCGCCCATCCGATCCCGGACGAATCGTCGGCGGCCGCCGCGCGCGCGGCGCTCGCGATGCTGCGACGCGCGGCCGCGGGCGACCTGATAATTATCGCGATCGGCGGCGGCGCTTCCGCGATGTTCGCGGCGCCGGCGCCCGGTCTTGAACTATCCGATAAAATCGCGATTACGCGGGCGCTCCTGAATTCGGGCGCGCCGATTCGGGAGTTCAATCTCGTCCGCAAGCATTTGTCCGCCGTCAAGGGCGGGCAACTGCTTCGCGCGTGCGGATCGGCGCAGGTGCTTGGAATCGTTATTTCCGACGTTCCCGGCAACGACCTCGCGACGATCGGCTCCGGGCTGACCGCGCCCGATCCTTCCACGTATGCCGAGGCGATATCGGTCCTGAAGCGCCGCCGCTTGTGGGGACGCGCGCCGGAGGCCGTTCGCGGGCACCTGGAACGCGGCGCGGCCGGCGCGATTCCCGAAACGATCAAGCCCGGCGACCCGGCGTTCGCGCGCGTCACCAATGTTGTCGTTGGCGACAACGAGACGGCGATCGCGGGCGCGATGCGCGCGGCGGCCGCGCTCGACTATGCTCCCGAACGATGGCGCGAATTGCGCGGCGAGGCGGACGAAATAGGCCGCGCGTTCGCAACCGATCTAGCCGCGATCGATCGCGATCGCGTCTGCCTAATCGCGGGCGGCGAGCCGATTGTTACCGTTCGCGGGAACGGAAAAGGCGGGCGCGCGCAGCAATGCGCCCTTTCGGCGGCGCTCGAAATGGCGCGGACGGCGGCGGGTCGCCGGATCGCGATCCTCTGTGCCGGGACCGACGGAATCGACGGGCCTACCGATGCGGCCGGTGCGTTCGCCTCGCCGGGGACGGTCGAATCGGGGGCGCGGGCGGAAATTGACGCCGCCTCGGCATTCAAGAACAATGACGCCTACAATTTCTTCGCGGCCGCGGGCGGGCTGTTTGTCACCGGACCGACGGGCGCCAACGCGGGCGATCTCGCGATTGGATTGATAAACTAGCCGCTGGCATGAAGCGAAGCCGTTTGCGCGGAGCTATGAATGGCGCGGTTGCCAGGTATGGAAAAATGGTTGCGAATCCGATAATTGCTAATGCCAATCTTGCAGGAAGAAAGGAGAGAGTTTCGATGAATCTTCGTCTGCGTGTTTTTCTGGCCGCCATCCTTGCGATCGCGGCTGCCCCTTCGATGCCCGCGCTGGCCGCGGGAAAGGCCGTCCCTTTTTCGCGCCTGTCCGCGGTGGTGCGGACGGAACCCCACGAAGTCCGGGTCGGCGCGGGCTTTACCCTTGGGAAGGACAGCAAGGGGATCGATCCGATAACCCAGCCGGCCACGATTAGGCTCGATAAGCTGTTGTTTGCCGTTCCGCCCAATTCCTTCCGCAAAACCGATTTGGGATGGTTCGCATATTCCGGAACGATCGGCGGGAACGCGGTTGAAATTGAAATCATCCCGGTGGAAAACAATTCGTTTATTCTCCGAGCCGAGATCGCCGGGAAGAAATTCAAAACGCCCGCTCCGGGAGCCATCAAGGTGCAGATTTCGGTCGGCAACGACGTGGGCGTCGTCGAGACGAGGGCGTGGCAGGCGTGGTATTGACCGGCGCGGAGGGCGGGCCTTTCGCGCACAATTCCGCCCGGCAATAATCAGCCCCGATGGCAAAGGCGCTGACAGCCGGGGAGCCTGAGCGGCGCGTTCCGCCCGGCCAGACGGTGACCGGGAAGTTTCCGGTCCTGTCTTACGGGCCTGCGCCGCGGTTCGACCCGAACAACTGGAACTTCCGGGTTTTCGGCCTCGTCGAAGAGCGGCTGAAGCTTTCCTACGAGCAAGTCCGCGCCCTGCCGCAATCGCGCCAAGTGTCGGATTTCCATTGTGTCACCGCGTGGTCGCGTCTCGACAATGTCTGGGAGGGCGTCAAAGTCTCCGATCTGATGAAGCTGGTGAAGCTGAAACCCGAGGCGCGCTTCGCGATCGTCGATTGCGACGGCGGGTACAGCGCCAATCTGCCGCTCGAGGAATTCCTCGCCGCCGACGCGATGCTCGCGCATCGCCATGACGGGTGCGACTTGCCGCCCGATCGCGGCTGGCCGCTCCGGCTCGTCGTCCCGAAGCGGTACGCCTGGAAGAGCGCGAAATGGGTGCGTGCGATCGAGTTTCTCGACCAAAACCGGCGCGGCTTTTGGGAGGTGCGCGGCTATGATAATCGCGCCGATCCGTGGAAGGAGGAGCGGTACTCCTTCCAAGAGGACGGCGGGGATTGACGGTCGCCGGGGTTGTCTCGAATTCTCAACCGGGAGGCCGGCCTGGCGCGGCTGCGCGCCGAGGAATTCGATCTCGCCGTAATCGGCGGCGGAATCAACGGCGCGGCGATCGCGCGCGACGCGGCGATGCGCGGGCTGGCCGTCGCGCTAATCGAACGGGGCGATTTTGCCGGCGCGACCTCGTCCCGATCGTCGAAGCTGATTCACGGCGGGCTTCGCTACCTGCCGCAATTTCAGTTCAAGCTGGTGCGTTCCGCGCTGCGCGAGCGCGAACGATTGCGCCGCCTGACCGCGCCGCATCTGGTGCGTCCGGCGCGCTTTCTGTTCCCGATCTACCGGGGCCGGGGAGCGGGCCGCCTCGCGATGGCGATCGGGCTGTCGCTGTACGATATCTTCGCGCGCACTCCCCGCGCGGAGCGCCATCATAGCCTCTCCGCGGCCGCCGCGCTCGCGCTCGAACCGGCGCTCGCATCGGCGGGACTCACCGGCGGCGCAACCTACTACGATGCCTGGGCCGACGATGCCCGCGTCACCTTCGAGAACATCCTCGATGCGGACCTGCACGGCGCCGCGATCGCGAATTACGCGGGGGTCGAGGGATTCGTCCGCGCTGGAGGGCGGATCGCGGCGGCGGGCGTGCGCGATTCGATCGGCGGGGGCACGTTTGAATTGCGCGCGAAGGTGTTCGTCAACGCCGCCGGCCCGTGGATCGATGAAATCCGGCGAATGGACGATCCCGGCGCGCGCCCGTCCGTGCGGCTGACCAAGGGAGTCCATCTCGTCTTCCCGCGCGCCGCGATGCCGGTGCGGGAATGGCTCGTGCTCGGCGCCGCCGGCGGACGAATCGTGTTCGCCATGCCGCACGAGCGCTACGTGCTGGCGGGGACGACGGACACCGACTACGCGGGCGATCCGGCCGCCGTCGCGGCCGAACCCGCCGATGTTGGCTATCTGCTTCAGGTGCTGGCGGAGAGCCTTCCGGGAATCAAGCTCAAGCCGGAACAGGTTGCCACAAGTTTCGCCGGATTGCGCGCGCTTATCAGGACCGACAACGGTGCGAACGCGCCCTCCTCCGTGCCGCGCGAAGAGGTGATTGTTGAAAGCGCGTCCGGGTTGATCGCAATTGCGGGCGGCAAGCTGACTACCCATCGCGAGATCGCGGAACGGGTGGCCGGATTGGTTCTCGCCAGGCTTGGCCGCCCGGCGGGACGATGCCCAACCCTCGATACTCCGCTCCCCGGCGCGCGCCCCCCGGAAATTGACGGGCAGCGCGCGGATGACGAGGCGGTCATGGCGAGCCTTCCCGAAGAATCGCGGGCGATTTTGATCGCACGGCACGGGACGCGCGCAGCGATCGTCGCGCGAGTCGCTGCCGAACGCCCGGAACTGGCGAATCCGCTTGCGCCCGGATGCGGCGCGATCGGCGCCGAGGCGGCCTATGCGGCGCGCGCGGAAATGGCGCAATCGCTGGAAGATTTCATCGTGCGGCGCGCGTCGATTTCGTGGCGATGGCCCGGCGAGGCAATCGCGGCGGCGCCAATCGCGGCGAAGATCATGGCGGCGGAACTCGGCTGGGACGCCGCGCGCGAGCGGGATGAAGTCGAGCGCTTCACGCGCGGGCAGATCGCCCGCCGCGCCGCAACTTAATTCGCTTCATCCCGCCGCCGCGATGCGATCGGCGAGATTGCGCGCGTGGAGAATCATCGCCGCGCCGAGATACACGAGGATCAGCGCGAGAAATCGCGGATGCAGCCCCGGCAGGATGCTGGTGAAGTCATGGATTCCGATTCCGCCCGCCAGCGCCACGCCGCCGATGAACCACCCGCTCAATGTCGCCCGGTGCCCGCGGCGGTAAAGCTCCCCCACGATTAGCGCGGCAAACAGGTAGATCGGAAGCGCCAGCGGCAATTCGTCCGGCCACGCGACGGGCGACATTTCCAGCCCCAGCGCGATCCACAATGCCAGTGCCAGTCCCTGCGAATTCGCCGCGCCGCTCGCCCGCATCGTCACGAACGCGGCGGCGGCAAGCAGGATCCCGCCGATCGCAAGAGTGAGCGCACCCGTCAATGCGGCGGCCTCGAAATGGCCGCCCGCGCCGGTTATCCGAACGATCGCCGGATAAACCGCGCCGCGCACGTTGATCTGAAGCGGCGAGACCAACCCGAACGAATAACGAGCGCCGTGGCGGATCATCTCGAACCAATCGCGGGGGCCGGTCGCGAGGATTCCGGCAATCGTAAACAGCGCCGCCCATCCGGCTTCGCGCCATCGCCGGGTGAACAGATAATATCCTCCGGCCGCGCCGGGATAGAGCTTGAGCAGCGTCGCGATCGCGAGCCATAACCCCGCCCACGCCGGATGTCCGCGCCGAGAACTGGCCCAAGACCCGGCGATCGATAGCAGCAGGAACGGAGAAAATTGCGCGTAATGAATCGTCACCGCAAGCGGCCGGAAGATGAAGGCCAGCGCAATCGCGATTGCGGTTGCGGCACAATCCAGCGGCGGGCCGGTGTTTCGCGCAAGAAGGAAAATCGCGGCGGCGAGGCTCAATAGTTGCAGCGCCTCCCACATCCAGAATGCGGCCGGTTGGCTGAACCGCGCGAACGGCCGAAAGCATTCGATGAAAAACGGCGTGTAGTTGCATCGCTTGGGCCGTTTGAGTCCCGGCCGGACGAAACCGGTTGCCGCCCGCGGTCCCCATAGCGGCTCGCCGATTTCATTCATCGCGCCCCATGCGTAATAGACCGCGAAGTTTCCCGCCGCCCAGCGATGGCGCGACTCATGGAGGCGATGCGCAGTCCGCACGATCGCGACGATCGACAAGACGATCGCCGCCGCAATTAGCATCGTGCGGCTGGAGGGTATGAACTTCCGGATCGCGTGGCTGCCGCGCTCGAGAAATTTCGATTCGTCAGCCGGCATCCGCTCATTACGCCAAGCGCCGCGGACCGACGGTCGCGATATTCTTGCACGGGCGGATCGGACTCTCGCCATACGAGAGCGAGGTTTTAGCCATCGAGGGAATAAGGATAGCGGCTTTTCGCATCCATCGGGAGTGCGGCTGGGGTGACGGCCGGAGGTAAGCAAAGGGCCGCGACGATCGGCCACTTAGCCGCTTCAGCCTGAACCAATGCGCCCGCTCCGTAAATTCCTCGCCCGTTATTCCACGGGAGAGGCGGCCCACCTAATAATGGGTTCGTTTGCTCATTTTCGTTGTTCGAATTTCAGCCCCGGTTTTGGAAAATGTCTTGAAAATGCTGGAGAATTTCGATCGCAAATTGGGTTCGTTCGGCAATTTTCATTCTTTTTCGCCGCTACAAACCGCTCGGCCATTTCAGGGTGCCGGCATTTCTTGGGCGCGGCACAACCGGCGGATAGCGTTGCCGTCATCATGGGGCCGATTCTACACCGCGTGCCATCCCAGCATTATGGATGACCTAGTTCAGCCCTGAACTGAATCGTCGGATAGCATCCGCAGATTTCGCCGATTACACGGAATCCGGTTCTTTCGGTGGCACGTCCCCTGCCTCCGGAGCCCGTCCTGAGCAACGCCGAAGGGCGCGCGGCCGCCCCCTTCCGCCCCTCGCCCGTTATCCTTCGGCTCCGCTCAGGACAAGCTTTACGGGAGAGGAAAGCGCGGCGCGGCGCTTGCGAGTCTTTTTCGCAAGCGGCGTGACGCGCAGGTGAGGGTGCAGGATCGTACGCATGGCGCCCGCACCCCCCTCCCCGTGTCATGCCCGCGCGTGGCCGCCGCGCGAGGCATCCCGAATGCCGGCCTTTCGGCTTCAGAGTCCCATCCTTAATACCTGCCGTGATTTTGCTATCATCCGCCCATGCCGCTTTCTTGGAATGAAATCCGCCACCGCGCGATTGCCTTTTCAAAGGAATGGGCGGGCGCCAAGAGCGAGCGGGCGGAAAAGCAGACCTTCTGGAACGATTTTTTCAAGGTCTTCGGAAGAAGCAGGAAAGCGCTCGCCAGCTTCGAAGAGCCGGTCAAAAAACTCTCCGGCCACTACGGCGCGATCGATTTGTTCTGGAAAGGCACGTTGCTGGTCGAACACAAGAGCTTCGGCAAAGACCTTGGCGAGGCGGAGTCCCAAGCGTTCGACTACATTCAGGCGCTGGTCAGCGAAGGCCGCGACGACGAAATCCCCCGCTACGTTATCGTCTCCGACTTTGCCCGCCTCGCGCTTTACGATCTCGAACCCGATGAGCCAAAGGATCTCCCGCTCTTCGCGGGCCGCCGCGTCGCATCGCTCGAATTTCCCCTTGCCGACTTCCGCGAACATATTCATCGCTTCGCGTTTATCGCCGGCTACCAGCAGCACAAGTTCGAGGAACAGGACCCGATCAATATTCGCGCCGTCGAAATCATGGGCAACCTCCATGACGCCCTTGAGGCGGGCGGCTATTCAGGGCACCAACTCGAACGCTTTCTGGTGCGAATTCTTTTCTGCCTGTTCGGCGAAGACACGGGCATCTTCGAACCCGACTCGTTTCTGCTTTACCTGCAAGAACGCACCGCCGAAGACGGCTCCGACCTCGGCCAGCATCTCGCGCACCTGTTCGCCGTCCTGAACACGCCGCCCGGCGAGCGGCAGAAAAATCTCGACGAATCGCTGGCCGCGTTCCCGTACGTCAATGGCGACCTGTTTGCCGAAGTTCTCGGTTTCGCCGAATTCGACCGCGACATGCGCAACGCCCTGCTGGCCTGCGCACATTTCAACTGGTCGCGCATCTCCCCCGCCATTTTCGGCTCGTTGTTTCAGGCGGTAATGGAGCCGAAAGAGCGCCGTCAAATCGGCGGCCATTACACCAGCGAGCGCGACATTCTGAAGGTCATCCGTTCGCTTTTCCTCGACGATCTGCGCGCGGAATTCGAGCGCGCCAAAACCAGCAAAGCCGACCTGAGACGCTTCCACGAGAAACTTTCCCACCTCCGCTTCCTCGATCCCGCCTGCGGCTGCGGCAATTTCCTCGTCGTCACCTATCGCGAGTTGCGCTTGCTGGAGATCGAGGTTCTTAAGTCCCTCTATGGTACGCAGCGGGAACTCGACATCCAGCGCCTCTCACTCGTGGACGTGGACGCTTTCTACGGGATCGAGATCAGCGAATGGCCCGCGCGCATCGCCGAAGTCGCGATGTGGCTGATGGACCACCAGATGAACCTTCGGCTCTCGGAAGCGTTCGGCCAATATTTCGTGCGCCTGCCGCTCAAAAAATCCCCGACCATCGTGTTCGGCAACGCGCTGCGGCTGGACTGGAAGAAAATACTATCGCCGGATGAATGCAGTTACGTGCTTGGTAATCCCCCGTTTGTGGGAGCGAAACATTTGAATGCGGAACAGAAACGCGACATGGATCGAATCACGGCTATCATTGAGAACGGCGGGCTGCTCGATTACGTAACGGCGTGGTATTTCAAAGCCGCAGAGTACATTCGAGGCACACGGATACAGGTTGGTTTTGTGTCCACAAATTCAATTACTCAGGGTGAACAGGTAGGCGTGCTGTGGACACCGCTCTTTCAACGCTACAATCTTAAAATTCATTTTGCTCACCGCACTTTTCCGTGGGAAAGCGAAGCGCGCGGCAAAGCCCACGTTCATGTTGTCGTCATCGGCTTTGCCGTATTCGAAGCGACCAACAAGCGTATCTATGATTATGAACGTGAGAACGTAACGGTTACCGAGGTCAAAAACATTAGCCCATACCTCGTTGAGGGCCCAGATACGACAATCGTAAATCGACCCAAGCCAATTTGCGATGTGCCGGAAATGGGGATTGGCAATAAACCAATCGACGATGGCAATTTCCTGTTTACTACCGACCAGAAGCGCGAATTTTTAAGGACCGAGCCCGCAGCGGGAAAATATTTTCGTGGGTTCTTCGGCGCAGATGATTTTCTTCAAGGCCAACCCCGGTGGTGCTTATGGCTCGGTGATTGCTCGCCGCAAGGCCTGCGTCAGATGCCTGAAGTCATGAAGCGTATTGAAGCGGTTAGGGAATTTCGCAAGAACAGCAAGAGCGCCCCAACCAAAAAACTGGCAGCGATTCCAACACGCTTTCACGTTGAGAATATGCCCACGGCACCCTACCTCCTCATCCCTCGCCACAGCTCCGAACGGCGAAAATACCTCCCGATTGGATATGTCGAGCCGGAAGTCCTTGCGGGCGATAGCTGCCTCATCATTCCTGACGCCACGCTCTTCCATTTCGGCGTCCTCACTTCGGCGATGCACATGGCGTGGGTTCGCCAAGTCTGTGGGCGATTGAAGTCAGATTATCGCTACTCGAACAAACTCGTTTACAACAATTTTCCGTGGCCGAAAGCGCCGACCGACAAGCAACGCGCGGCTGTGCAAGCCGCCGCGCAATCTGTTCTGGATGCCCGCAAGAAATTTCCGGACAACACGCTTGCCGACCTTTACGATCCGCTGGCGATGCCACCGGCCCTCGTCAAAGCGCACGCCGATTTGGATCGCGCGGTTGACCTGTGCTACCGGCCGCAACGTTTCGACAACGATCGCCAACGCGTCGAATATCTCTTCGCGCTCTATGAAAAACTGACTGTACCGCTGCTGCCCGCATCGCGGCCGCGCCGGGTAAGAAGGAAGGAATCCGGGATTCCTCGCGCGCGGCAGCCACGCGCGCGGGAATGACACTTTGAGAGGGGGGGGCGATGCGGGCGATCCTGCACCCTCACCGGCCGGTTGTCTTATCCGCTTCGCGTAAGGTCGGCGACCTCTCCCGTAAAATCACGGGCGAGGGGCGGAATGAGGCGCGGCGGCGCTTGATCCGGGATTTCCCTCGGCATACTCGGGACAGGCTCTCGCGCGGCCGCCACGCGCGGGGGGGCCATATATGACACGCGAGGCTGTCGCGGTTCGGGACGGCGGAAGCGATCCGGCGACCCTTGGGCGCATCCCGAACTTTCCAGCACATATTTGAACCGGCATCGTGAAATGCAATAATGAATCGTCCAATATTCCGCGATCCGCAAACTTAAGCCGTGAAGATCAGGATCGATCACATAACGGCCGAGGCTCGGGAGCTTTCCTTCGCCGAACCGGAAACGGAGATTAACCGCATTCTTGCGGCGGGGCCAATCCGCGAATACCGGCTGGAGGGACCGATCGCCGTTTCGATGTCGATCTATCGGGCCGGCTTCGACCTGTTTCTTTCCGGGGATTTGCGCGCTCCGGCGATGGCGGTCTGCGCGCGCTGTGCGGAGGAATTCGCCGCACCGGGCGGAAGGCCGTTTAAGCTCGTGATGTCGCCCAAGGCCGCGGGAGCGGACACCAATTCCGAGTTGCGCATCGACGACCTGGAATTTTCGCTCTATGCGGGGGACGAAATCGACCTCAGCCCGCTCGTCCGCGAGCAAATTCTCCTGGCCTTGCCGACCCGGCCGCTGTGCCGCGAGGATTGCCGCGGGCTATGCCCCCATTGCGGGGTCAATCTCAACCGCGCCGAATGCGGTTGCCGGGCCGAAAACCACGATCCGCGCTGGACCGCGCTCCTGTCGCTTAAGCTCCGGCGTACCTGATAGACTCAGCCGCCGGGAAGTGATTAGCCATGCAAGCACCAAAACGCCGTACCTCTCATTCCAAGAAAAACCAGCGCCGCGCCCATGACGCCTTGCGCGCCGTGAATCCTGGCGCGTGCCCCTCCTGCGGCGAGCCCGCGATGCCCCATCGCGTCTGCCCGCATTGCGGCTCCTACCGGGGCCGCCGGCTCGCCGAAGTGAAGGGCTAACCGCGGGTTATCCAGGTGAAAATCGCCCTTGACGCGATGGGCGGAGATCTTGCGCCCAAGGCGGCGGTCGAAGGGGCGGTGCTGGCTGCCCGCGACTTCGGAATCGAAGTCGTGATGACCGGCGACCGCGACCTGCTCGCCAAGGAACTCGCCGCACACAAAGCCGCCAAGCTGCCGATTCATATCGAGCACGCGCCGGAGACTATCCTGATGGACGATTCTCCAATGGAGGCCGTTCTCGCCAAACCGCATTCGTCGATGCATGTGGGGCTGGACCTGGTGAAGCGCGGCGACGCGGACGCATTCGTCAGCGCGGGAAATTCCGGCGCGGTGATGGCAGCGTCGATGATGATTCTCGGCAACCTGCCCGGCGTCGATCGCCCGGCGATCGCGGCGCTCGCGCCCGGCGCCGCGGGCCACGCGCTGCTTATCGACGCGGGCGCGAACACCGACATCAAGCCGATCAATCTCGTGCAATTCGCCGTGATGGGCAGCGTCTATTGGCGCCACGTGCGCAATGTCTCGCGCCCGCGGGTCGGAATCCTCTCCAACGGCGAGGAAGCCTCCAAAGGCACCGACCTGACGCGCGCCGCCGCCGCGATGCTCGTCCAGATGCCGACCTACGTGAATTACATCGGTTACGTCGAGGGCCGCGACATCAACCGCGGCAAAGTGGACGTAATTGTGACCGACGGCTTCACCGGCAACGCCGTGCTGAAGACGATGGAAGGCTTCGCCGCGTTCATGCTCGGCAACCTGCGCGACCTGTTCGGCGCGAACTGGCGCACGCGGCTCGCCTACCTGATGATTCGAAAGCGGCTCACCGCGATGCGCGAGCGGCTCGATCCGCACGAGTACGGCGGCGCACCGCTCTTGGGACTGACCTCGGTGGCGATAATCGCGCACGGCTCCTCGAATGCGCACGCGATTCGCAATGCGATCCGGGCGGCGGCCGACGATGCGCTGGTCCATCAAGTCAACCCGGAAATTCAAGAGATTATCGCCCGGATTCAACCCGCCGCGCCCTCCAAGCCCGCCGCGGGCAAGGGTATCCGCGCGCTGTTCTCCAAGATGCGCGAGCGGCTGTCGCGCCATCCCAAGGATAAGGAAGCCGCGCCGCCCAAGTCGGCCGAAGCGCCGCACTCGGCATGGCCGCCGCAACCGGCCGCAGTCGCGTCCAAGACGCCGGTTCCCGTTTCCCAGCCGGAGGAGGAAGCTCCGGCGCCGCCGGCCTCCACTGGCGGCTTGCTCAAACCAGCGCCGCCCGCCGAGAACACCGCTCCGGCCGAAGCGGCCCATTCGCTCAACGGAACGGCGCCCGCCGAGGCCATCCCCGAGGCCGAATTGGCGCAGGAGGTCCCCCAGCTCGATCCTGACGATGGAACCGTGGAACCGCCGCGCGGTCCCAAGGATTGGGACTGAAGCGGCGCGGCGCCTGTTTACATGAAGCTCGCGTTTCTTTTTCCGGGGCAGGGGTCGCAACGGCCCGGAATGGGCAAAGAATTCGCGGACAACTTTCCAGTCGCGCGCGATACGTTTGCCGAGGCTGACGAGGCGCTCGGATTTCCGCTCTCGCGCCTATGCTTCGAAGGACCGGAGGATGAATTGCGGCTGACCGCGAACACGCAGCCCGCGATCGTCGCCGCCTCGATCGCCGCGCTCCGGGTCTATCGCAAGGAGATCGGAATCGAGCCGGTAATCGCGGCGGGCCATAGCCTCGGCGAATACAGCGCGCTGGTGGCCGCCGGAGCAATTCAATTCGCCGGCGCAATTCGTGCGGTGCGCGAACGCGGCCGCCTGATGCAGGAGGCGGTCCCGGCGGGACGGGGCGCAATGGCCGCGATTATCGGCCTCGAGTTGGCGCAAGTGGAGGAAATCTGCGCGCAAGTTTCCCAAGGCGCTGAAACCGCCGCTCCCGCCAATCTCAACGGTCCCGCACAGACCGTCATCGCCGGCGATGCGGCCGCGGTGCGCAAGGCGATAGAGATTGCCAAGGAGCGGGGCGCCACGATGTCGGTCGAACTGAAGGTCAGCGCGCCCTTCCATTGCCGGCTGATGGAGCCGGCACGGCTTGGAATGGGGCCGGTGCTCGACAAGATTGAAATCGAGCCGCTCGATTTTCCGGTTATCGCGAATGTGACCGCCGCGCCGAATCGCGATCCGGCCCGCGTCGCTTCGCTCTTGCTGGAACAGATTACCGCTCCGGTGCGATGGGCCGAATCGATGGATGTGCTGGCAAAAAGCGGCGCAACCGCGGCGATCGAGTTCGGATGCGGCCGCGTGCTGGCGGGCCTGATGCGCCGGATCGATCGCGCATTCAAGGTCTATCCGCTGGAAGACCTGGCCTCGCTGGCCGCTGTTAAGACGGCGCTCGCTCCTTCTCAACTTTGAAATCGCCGGCCCCGTGAAGAACAGTTCGGTCTCCGGCCCGAGCATAGCGCCGTAGAGCGTGAAGCGGCGGCGCGATTCAGTAGCGGGCGTCTTCGTTCTTGATCAGGCGGTACAATTCATCCGCACCCGCCGCCGCCATCAGCTTCTCGCGGAACGTGCTCTCCTTGAACAGGCGCGAGACGCGCGCGAGCGCCTTCAGGTGCAGGCTCGCGGAATCCTCGGGCGCGATCAGCACGAAGAACAGATGGGTCGGCGCGCCGTCGAGGGATTCGAAGTCCACGCCCTCAATGTGGCGGCCGAAGGCGCCGATGATGGCGGTGGGGCCGCGCAACTTGCCGTGGGGAATCGCGATGCCGTCGCCGATCGCGGTCGAGCCGAGCCGCTCGCGTTCGGCGAGCACCGCCTTCAGATCGTCGAGGGGGACTTCGGGATGGCGCGCGGCGAGCAATTGCGCAAACTCCGCCAGCACGGCCGGTTTGTCGGCGCCCTTCAGATCGGGAATTATCGCATCGTTGCTAAGGATGTCGGTGATTTTCATTACTCAGTCCAAGTCTCCGTACAATTCGCGGCGCGCGCTCGATCGCGCAACGGAAAGCGCCCGTGCGGCGCCGCCTCCGTCACGATTCTTCGGCGGCGCTCAGCACCGCGCCGGTCGAAGGCGAGCGGACCTTTTTCGCCTTAAGCTTTTCCAGCCGCTTCTTGAGTTGGCGGCCGGCCTTGTCCGCCAAGAGGTCGATTACCGAGTAGAGGTCCTTGGTTTCCTCCTGGGCGGTGATCGAGAGCCGGCCCGATTTAACGGTAACTTCGCCGTGTTGGCGAAATTTGTCAACCGACAAGATCAGGTGCGCATCGCACGGGGAATTGGCGAGCCGCCCGAGGTGCGCGAGCTTGCGCTCGGCGTACTGGCGGATCGCGTCGCTCGGATCGACATGGCGGAAGGTCACGGTGACATTGGTGGATGCCGCCGCGCCGCCGCGCCCGCGCGCCTTGCGCGCGATCGTGCGGGAACGTTTGCCCGCGCCAATATTTTTCGCCATCGAAATTCCCTCTCCTCCCAATGCCGGGCTATCCAACCTGTTTGCGCGTGGCCGACGGCAGGATGCCCAGCGCCTGCCGGTACTTCGCGACGGTGCGCCGCGCGATGTTGATTTGCCGCCCCCGCAGCAACTCCGCGATCGCCTGATCGGAGAGCGGAGTGCCGGGGGTTTCGGCGCCCACCAGTCCGCGGATTTGCTCCTTGACGGTTTCGGCGCTCACGTCCTCGCCGCTCGATCCCTTGACGCCGGAGGTGAAGAAAAACTTAAGCTCGTGGATTCCCTGCGGCGTGTGCGCGTACTTGTTCGCGGTGGCGCGGCTGATGGTGGACTCGTGCATCCCGATGTCCTCGGCCACGTCCTTGAGCACGAGCGGATGCAACTGGCTGACGCCGTGCTCGAAGAAGTCGCGCTGGAATTTGACGATCGAAGTGGCGACTTTGAAAATCGTCTGCTGGCGCTGATAGATCGACTTCACCAGCCAGCGCGCGGATCGCAGCCGCTCCTGCAAATATTCGCGCGTCGCGGGCGCGACGTCGCGATCGCTCATCACGCGCTGATAATATCCCGCCAGGCGCAGCCGCGGCACCGCCTCGCGGTTGAGCGTCACGATATAATCACCGCCGACCTTTTGGATAAACACGTCGGGCACGACATAGACGGCCTCTGCGCCGCCGTAATCGCGGCCCGGCTTCGGCTCCAACTCCGCGATCGCGCGGGCCGCCTGCCCGGCCGTCTCGACCGTCGTTCCCAGGAGTTTGGCGATTTCGGCGTAGCGATGCTTCTCGAGCAAATCGAGGTGGCGGTCGACGATTCGCGCGGGCAGCGACTGGTCCATTCCCAGGTTGCGCAACTGGGCGAGCAGGCATTCGCGCAAATCGCGCGCGGCGGCGCCGGGCGGATCGAAGCGCTGCACGCGGGCGAGCACGCGCTCCACGTCGGTGGCGGGAATTTCCAATTGCGCCGCGAGTTCGCTCACGCCAACATCGAGATAGCCGTCGCCGTTAAGATTGTAAACGATCGCCGCGGCGGTCCGCCGATCGGCTTCGCTCAGGTTCGACAGCCGAAGCTGCCACATCAAATGCTCTTCGAGCGAACTGCGGCGCGCCGAGGTGTTTTCGAGCGCGCCGCGATGGTCGTCGTCGGGGTCGGCGGGCGCGGATTCCTGCCAGTTGTTGGAATAGGTTTCGAGATATTCGCGCCAATCCACTTTGTCGAGATTGCCGAGTTCCTTAAGCTCCGCCGAGGCGTCGCGCGCCTCGGTCTCGGC
>JBOHWK010000195.1:0-11856 GCA_050736715.1 Binataceae bacterium (SeqCode)
ACCTCACCCTGACGGCGAACACGGCGAACAACGAGTACTCGATTGTGGGTACGACCTGTCCGGCGGCGCCGGGCGGAGTGGGAACGCTCGCGAGCTGCACGATCACGGTGGGGCTGACGCCGAACGCAGGCGATTTGAGCGGGACGCCGCTCGACGGAACGTTGAGCGTGTTCGTGAACTCGGCCACCGGCAACAGCGGCGCGCCACCCAGCGAGGAACAGGACGTGCCATTGACCGCCACGGTTGAGTGAGGGCCATTTTGCCGCCGCCGAGCGCGGGGGCGGATTGACATCGAAAACGTCCGGCGGTTATCGTCGTGGGCGAACCGGCGGCGAGCCATGTATAATTTGAGCCGCCCGCCGCCGGATCTAAACTAATCCGCGCCGAGAGCGCCAAAATGGCGACGATTATCACCAGCGAATGCATCAATTGCGGGGCGTGCGTGCCGGAGTGTCCGAATCAGGCGATCTATGCGGGCGAGTCGCCTTGGGAGCTAGACGGCGAGAGTCATCCGGCGATCGCGCAGGACATCTTTTACATCGTGCCGTCGAAATGCACCGAATGCGTGGGCTTTCACGATCGCGAGGCGTGCGCCGCCGTCTGCCCCGTCGATTGCTGCATACCGGCTCCGGACAATATCGAGAGCGAGGCGGCGTTGCTCGCGCGCGCCCGGCGATTGCATCCGGAACCGGCAATCCCGGACGGCGCGCCATCGCGCTTCCGCGTGCCGGCCGCCGCGCCGCCCGCGGGATGATGAAACCGCCCGATATGCACGAATCGCCGCAAGATTTTCCGGCACGGGACAGCGAGCGCCGAATGGCAATCGCAGTCCGTGGTGCCATGGCGCATGATCTGCCGCGGATTCTCGAAATCGAACGGCTTTGCTTCGCTTCGCCCTGGAGCCTCGACGCCTTCAAGCGGGAACTCAGCCTGCCCTTCTCAAAGGTGGCGATCGCTGCGGCGGGCGGCGATGCGGATGTCCAAGCCGGAGGCTTCCTGTGCCGATGGCTAATCGCGGACGAATGCCACGTGCTCAACATCGCGGTCCATCCCGCGATGCGGCGGCATGGAATCGGCACGCTGCTGCTCGGGGCGGTAATTGAGGAGGCAAAGGCGACGGGCGCGGAACTGGTCACGTTGGAAGTGCGGCGCTCGAATCTACTGGCGCGCCAGCTTTATCGCAAGTTTGCCTTCGAAGAACGCCGTTTGCGGCGGCATTATTATGGGCCGGGAGAGGACGCAATCGTGATGGAATTGAGATTCGGCTGAGCTTTCCCCCGTGAAGGACGTAAAACGACGTTCCATAAGTTCTGCTAATTCTGCGCATCTTTTGAGACCCGGCTTACAAATCCTGCCGGATTGTGCCATAATCCTAACTATTCAGGCTGCTCGGATCGGTGATGGACCGTTGGCCGTCAATCGGTTCCGAAATCACGCGCCTGCGATTTTGGGGCAACATAGCAATGAGTCTGACGTTCAAAAAGGGCGAAAAGGTCGTTTACCCGGCGCATGGCGTGGCGGTTATCGAGGACATCCAAACGCGGGCCATCTCCGGCACCGAGCGGCGCTTCTATATGCTCAAAATTCTGGGCACCGAGAAGATGACGATCATGATTCCCACCGAAAACGTCGATTCGGTCGGTCTCCGGCGCGTGATCGGGAAGGACATGGTGGACAAAATCTACCGAATCCTGCGCCAGCGCAAGGTCGAAGTCGATACGCAGACTTGGAATCGGCGCTACCGGGAGTACACCGAAAAGATCAAGACCGGCTCGCCGCTGGAAATCGCCAAGGTGCTGCGCGATCTGCTGGTGCTCAAGAGCGACAAAGAGCTGTCGTTCGGCGAGCGCAAGATGCTCGATACGGCGCGATCGCTGCTGGTCAAGGAGCTTTCGATCGCGAAGGCCCATTCCGAAGAAAAGATCATGGAAGAGCTTAAGACGATGTTCGCGAATTAGCGAAGATTGTTTCAAGCTCCCCTCTCCAGTCATGGGGAGAGGCCGGAAAGGGTTGCAACTTTTACAATAACGGCTGGTGAGAAAACCTCACCGGCCGTTCTGTTTCAACGCAATGAAAGCATCGGCGATAATCGTGGCGGCTGGCAGCGGTACGCGGCTCGGTTCCGCCGGACCGAAAGCGTTCGTCAAGCTGAATGGCCGCGCGCTGCTCGCCTATTCGCTGGAAGCCATCGCGCAAGTTCCTTCGATTGAAGAAGCCGTGATTGCCGTGCCGCCCGGATTCGAGTCCGCCGCGCGCGCCGAAGTGTCGGCGGCGGGTCTCGAAATCCCGGTCAAGATTGTTCCCGGCGGCGCCGAGCGCCAGGATTCGGTGCGAATCGCGCTCGCACTGATTAGCGCCGAGGCGGAAATCGTCGTTGTCCATGACGCGGCTCGTCCGTTCGCGACGCCGGAGCTGTTCGAGGCTTGCATCGCCGCGGCGGCGCGATCGGGCGGGGCGATTGCGGCGATCCCGGCGAGCGATACGCTAAAGCGCGCCGAGGACGGCACGATCGTGGCGACCGTCGCGCGCGCGAACCTGTGGCAGGCGCAAACTCCCCAAGCGTTCCGGCGCGATTTGCTGGTCGCGGCGCATCGCGATGCGGCAGCGGCGAAATTCGCCGCCACCGACGACGCGGACTTGGTTGAGCGGGCGGGTGGGCGCGTCGCAATCGTCGAAGGCTCGGCGCTCAACTTGAAAATCACCACCCCCGCGGACCGGTCGATCGCCGAGGCGATCGCCAAGTGGAAGGGCTAACCACCAAGACACCAAGCCGGGAAAAATTGCGGGATTCCCCTTCGCCGCTAAGGGAAATCCCGCAGAGAACGTCTTTGTGCCTTGGTGGTTTTTTCTTACAGGCGATACCGTTCGCGGCCGGTGGCCCTGCCTCCGCCCTTGAGCCGGACCACGCCGCCGTGCGGTTTGGCGGCGCGGGCGTCGCTTACGACGGTCAGCGTCCCGTAATCGCTGGTGCCTTTTGTCACGCTTGACGGCGTGAAATCGACCACCGCCGTGCAGTTCTGTCCAGCGGCGAGCAGTTCGCCCGCCTTGCACGTCGATGCGGCGGTATCGAAGGCATAATCCCCGCTTGCGCTGTTGACGTTGAGCGCCTCGATCGAAATCGCGGAGTCGTTCGATAGCCCTGCCTGGACGGTGAAGGATTTCTCCGTTTGCGAGCCAATCTTCTTCCGTCCGAACGATTGTTGGCGCGGCGCAACGAAAATCCCACCGGTGATCGGCCTCATGTCGAGCTTCGTCACGAAGGCGTTGCTGCCGCCGTTCCCTGCAGCGTTGTTGACGGTCTGGAAGGCCCCGAGAGTAGCCGGAAAATCACTCGAATAGGTGATCCCGGTTATGTACGCATTTCCGGATGAATCGACTGCAATGCCGTACCCAGCATCGCCGGTGCTTCCGCCCAGGTATGTCGAATAAACCAGTGCCGTTCCCATCGCATTAAGTTCCGCGACGAAAAGATTGCTGCCCCCCACGGAAGCGGCGTTATTAATGGTCTGAAATGCGTGCGGCGTAATTGGGAACCCAATACAGCTGCCGGTCTCGAATCCTGTGCAACATGGTTGGGGAGAGCCGTCTCCACTGCAACTATCGTTAGTAATCGAAAACGAAGGACCAACGACATAGGCATTACCGCCCCGCCCGATTGCGATCGCGGCCGCATACTCCGCATCGCCGCCCAAGCCGGGACCACCTATATTGGTGGATCCGCCGCCGCCAAGATAGGTTGAGTATAGCAGTGACTCGACGCCCGATCGCGACATATCGAATTTTGCGACAAATGCATTGTCATCCTGGCTGTCGGGGTCGGCCTTGGCGCTTTGGAATGCGCCGGCTGTGACGGGGAAATCAACCGATGCCGTCGCTCCTACGATGTACACGAGGCCAGACGAATCGACCGCGAGCGCATCCGCCGCGGTCCCTTGGCCGCTCGCGCTGCAACTTCCCCCCAGATAGCTCGAGTAAAGAAGGAGAGAGCCATCAACCGAGAGCTTCGCGATAAAGGCGTCATCATTTCTGCAAGCCAAACTCGCTTGAAAGGCATTCTGGGTTGTCGGGAAATCGGGCGATCCGGTGCCCCCGGCTACATAAGCAAACCCTTCGGAATCCACAGCAACGCCCCATCCGGCGGTAGATTTGCTGCCGCCTAGGAACGTCGAATACACCAAGCCGGTACCTGCAGCGTTAAATTCCGTTACGAAGCCCGTACCGTATGATTTGATCTGGGTCTGAAATGCTCCTGCGGTAGTGGGGAAGTCAGGCGAAGAGCTGCCCCCCGTGACGAAAGCCTCGCCGGCGGAATCGACCGCAATGCCGGCGGCGTAGTCGTAGTCACTTCCACCCAATTAGGTCGAGTAGCCGAGTTCGGAACCATTCGCATTTAGCTTCGTCACAAATGCGTTATAACCATCAGCAGCGGTTGAGCGGTTAACAGTCTGGAAGGCGTCGGCGGTGGTAGGGAAATCGTAGGAATTGGCTTGTCCAGTCACATAGGCATCGCCCGAAGAATCGATTGCAATGCCAGTGCCCATGTCCTCAAAACTGCCGCCCAGATAGGTCGAGTAGGCGAGCGCAGCGCCATTCGCACTTAGTTTCGTAATGAATACATTGAGGCGGGCAACAGAGGTTGAGCGGTTAACGGTTTGGACGGCGCCGGCGGTAGTGGGAAAATCGGTGGACGAAGTCTCTCCCGCTACATAGACGTTGCCTGCTGAATCAACCGCAATGGCGTATCCTCCGCCGTACCGGCTGCCTCCCGGATACGTCGAATAGACCAGTCCCGGATCGATCGTGAGCGGCTTCGTGCGATCGTATCGCGCCACCGTGAATACCGCTTCGTGCGGGCCGCGCAGCTTCCATCCGCCCGCGATCGTCCGCCGCTTGCCGCCATCCTCTTGATAAATCACTGGGGCGTGCTCGATTAGTTTCGCATCGCCGACGCTCGCGATTAGATCGCCGTTCTTGGCGAGCTTGAGGGTTTTCTCGCCGGCGAAGCTCAATTTGATCGCGTTGGGATTCGCTCCCGGCGCGACGATGAAATCGTATTCGAGGCGGCCCTGCTCGTTGCCGTAATAGACTAGGTCGATTCGCGGATAGACGTCCTTCAGTTCGACCTTCGCGTAGAGGGGAACGCCGGTATGCCACTGCTTCGGATCGTTGCCGATGAAATAGTTGGCCTTGCCGGGGAGCGCATCGAGGCCGATCGCGCGCGCATGGCGATTCGCGCCGATTAACCGCATCCGCAGGACGACTTCTTGCGTAGCGAGCGCTCCTGCACCCTCACCGCCGTCGATTTTACGGCGCTCCGCTTTTAAGGTGGGCCGCCTCTCCCGTAAGTGAACGGGAGAGGGGCGGGAAGACGATGCGGGCGAGGAACCACGCAGCGCGAGCGTTGCGCCATCGCGCGTGATGAACAACGTGTAGCCCGCGCCGCGCGAGAGGAACTTCGCCCGCGCGCCGGTCTGCCCCCGGTTCGCCTCGAAATACATCGGCAGCCGCGCGAAGGAGGCGCGCGCGGCAGCGGCGGAAGCGACCCCTCCCCTAACCCCCCCCTAAAGGGAGAGGGGAACCGGAAGTGAAGATGCTTTTCGCGGGCTGCGATTTCCGCGATACCGCCGCCTGCGAAGACTGAAACGATATGGTTGCCGCGAATGCCGCGGCGGCGAGGAGCGCGATGCTCGGAACCCCGATGTTGGACCGTTTCATTAGCCGGCCTCCTGGATAAAAGTTTTACCGCCAACCTACCCATCCGATGCCGGTCCCTCGGCATCGCTTCTATACCGATTGTCACATATTTGGACTTAATGCAAGGAGCGCGGCGCGCGGCTTGACGGGGGCGGCGCGCTTGCACGATCGGCGTTGAATTGGCCGGCCAAGCCTATGGCGGCGGGATCGCACTGCGGTTTAGCTCGGTCATCAGCGCCTGCGCGCCGCGATCGCCGGGGTTCGCTTCCAGCGCCGCTTGGCATTCCGTATGCGCTTCGCGGTCGCGGTGGAGATTATGGAGGACGAGCGCGGTCTGATAATGGAGACTGCGGAGGTTCGGCGCGATTGCGGCGGCGCGGTGAAATTCAACGAGCGCCTCGCCGTATCGCTTTTGGGAGGCGAGCACGGCCCCGAGCGTTGAGAGCATGTCGGGATTATCGGCGTCGCGCTTCAAGAGATCCCGGAGCATCTTTTCCGCTCCGGTCTTGTCGCCGTGTGCGAAGCGGATTTGCGCGCGGGTGAGCGCGGCCAGCCCCGCTCCGCCGGGCAGCGCGGCGGTACGCTTGAGCGCGGCTTCCATCCCCTTTGAGTCGCCGGCGGCGTCGGCGACGATCGCCAATTCCGCGTAGGCGCCCGCGGGCGGGTCCTTGAATTTCGCCAGCCCCTCGGCCATCGCCCGCTCGGCGGCGCGATGGTTGCCGCTGCCGAGATAGACCAGGCCTAAATCGTAGAGGTTCCAGCCGCTGGAGGGATCGAGTTTGGCGGCAATTTCGAATTCCTCGCGGGCCAGCTTCAATTCACCGCGTCCCTCCAGCGCCATTCCCAAATGATTTCGGTAAAAGGCCGATTCGGGCGTGATTTCGACGCATCGCGTGAACAATGCGGTCTCGTCGTGCCAGAAGCCCTCCACGTGGAAGAGAATCGCCGCATAGGCGATCGCCGCCGCCGCGCCGCCAATCAGCACGGCGTACTTGCGAATTGCGGCGCCGGTGCGCGTGAAATCGATCGCCAAGTCCGCCGCTATCAGGCAGAATCCGAACGAGGCGAGATAGAGGTAGCGATCCTGAATCAGCGCCTGTGGAAAGAGTCCCGGCAAATAGAGCACCGGCGCGATCGCAATCAGAATCCATGCGGCGCAAAAGAGATACAACCGCCGGCGAGGATTGTCCCGGAGCAGGAGATAACCCACGGCGGCGATGGCTGCGATTAATATAAGCGGGATCCAAAAACCGGGCGCGGCGATTCGATGGACAACATCGAGACGATAGGCAGGCCCCGCCAGCCACGGCGCCGCCAGCAGCGCCGCGTAGCTCAGGATTGCGCCGGGAATCGTCAGCGCGGTCTCGATGACGGTCATATGGTTCTGGGTCTGCCGCCCGGCGATGGCGCCCAACACCGCCAGCCGGATTATGAAGTACGCGGCCGCCTCGTAAGCGTAGGGGCGCACCGCGGCGACAGCATCTTCGATGCGATCCGGCATCGCAGGCGCCGGCTCATGGGACCTATAGGACATATGGGTTCTATGGGGTCCGATCAGAAAGGCGTGGGTTGCAACCAGCGCCGGAAATACCACCGCGCTTTCATGGCTGAGCAGCGCGCCGCCGAATAATCCGATCGAGAGCGCAAGCCACGCGAGCTGGCCGCGCTCCGATTCGCCGCCCGCGGTTAATTTCAGGTAGCAGGCGAACGCACCCAACTCGAACGCGGCGGCGAGCGGCAGCGGTATCGCGGACGCCCACACAACAGGCTCGGCATGAATCGGCATCAGCGCGAACAGCGCGGCGGCGAGCGCTCCGGTCCAGCGATTAGCCGCGAGTCGCGACGCGACCCAAAAAACCAGCCACACCACGGCGAGATGCAGCGCGATCGCCGTCGCGTGCCATCCCGGCGGCTCAAGCCCGAACAGATGGAAATTGAGCCACAGCCAGAGGTCCTGCAGCGGGCGATAGTAGCCGCTCTGCGGCAGCCGGAGCGGATCGCGGAACCACCACGAATCGTTCACGAAGGATTTCCATGCGAACGCCCAGCTTCCGATGGAGCGATTCAGGACGATCATGTTGTCGTCGTCGAACACGAAGCCGTTGTGCAGGCATCGCGCGAAGACGATCGCCGTCACGGCGAGCGTAAGGGTGACGGCCGCGCCAACGCGCGCGTCGCCGGCGCCGATCCGGGAGAGCGCGGGTTCGATCGGATCGAGCATTTCGCGCAGCCACTCGGAGAGCGAGGGACGGGCCTCGGCTCCGCCGGTTTCGGCGGGAGCCGGCGGCGGAGCATTCGATTCCGCCGGCGCGGCGGCGTTCGCGTCCGCCTCGGTACGGCGCCGCTCGCGGTTCGCGGCGCGCTGGTGTCGCTTGGAAGCCATCGCGGGGAGATTATCGCAAATTTCAGCGGCTAGGGCGCGTCGTGCGGAGATAAAAATTACCGGGCCGAATCGGGACGCGCCGGGACGCGCCGGAGAATCGCCATCAATCCGCGGGCGCCGGGATCGTTCGGCGCGCCGGCGAGCGCGATTGCGCATTCGGCGCGCGCCTCCGGGTCGTGGCCCATCTGATGCAGCGCGAGCGCGATCAGGTAATGGAGCAGCGGCTGCTGCGGATCGATCGCGGCGGCGCGGCGCACGGCCGCGAGCGCCTCAACGTAGCGATGCTCGGCGGACAGGACCGCGCCCAAAATTGCCAGCGCTTCGGCATTATTGGGGCTGCGCGCGAGCAATCCGCGCAGCGTCTTTTCCGCTCCATGAGCGTCGCCGCGGCGGAATTCGATTCGAGCGCGCGCCAAATCGGCCGCATCGGCCCCACCGGGCACCTTTTCAGCCTGTGCGATCGCCGCCGCGGATCCCTTCGCGTCGCCGGCCGCGTCCGCGACGAGGGCCAGTTCGGCGTCCCCTCCCGGAGGCGGATAGGGAAACTGCTTGAGTCCCACGGCCATCACGCGTTCTCCGCGCCGTGGTTCCCCCAACCGGGCATAGAGGCGTCCAAGCTGGTAGAGGTTGAATCCATCGTCGGGCGCGATCGCCGCCGCCCGCTCAAGTTCGCGGCGCGCTCCCAACAGATCGCCGCGCGATCGTAGCGCGATACCGAGTTGGTTGTGCCACATTTCCGCGTCCGGCGACTCTTCGATGCAACGCTTGGCCAGCACGACGCCGTCTTTCCAGTAGCGCAATTGCGCGGCGAGCAGCACTGCGGACCCGATCAATGCCGCGGCGACACCTAGCCAAACAACGGCGGCTTTCGATCTGTAAAATTGCGCGAGAGACACGATCAAATCGGAGGCCATCAGGCAAAAGCCGAACGACGCAAGGTACACGTAGCGATCCTGAATCAGAACGCCGATCACAAGCCGGCCCACGTCCAGAGCGGGCGCAAGTGAAATTAGAATCCAGGCGGCTGAGAACAAATAGATGCGGTAACGGGAATTGCGCCGGAGCGCAAAGTAGCCGGCCGCACACAGCGAGGTTAATCCGACTACTGAAAGATAGAATTCCGGCGAGGCGGCGCTCCTGACAATTCCCAAGTGGTGTGCGGGTCCCGCCTGCCATGGCGCAACGAGCAAGGTCGCGTACATTGCAAGCGCAGCCGGAATCGTGAGTGCAACTTGGGCCGGGGTCATCAGGATCCGAAAATTTGGCTCAACCGCGAATCCCAACACCCATTCGCGTAGCGCCAGATAGGCGGCGGCTTCCAATGCGTAGGGCCACGCAGCGGCAACTGCTGCACCGGCCCGCCTGGCTATTGCAGTGGTTGCGTCTTTGCCTGAATCGCGCTCATGGCCAAAAATATACGCATGAACCGAAACCAATATTGGGAAAACGACCGCGGCCTCGTAGCTCAGAAGCCCGCCGGCGAAGAATCCAAGCGACAGCGCCAACGATCGATGGCGCGGCCCCCCCGCACTGAGGCTCGATCGCCACCGCAGATAGCAGTCGAACGCGGCCAGTTCGAACATTGCGCACAGCGCGGCGGCAACCGCGGCCGGATAAGCCACGACGGCGGCATGAATCGGCATCGTCGCGAACAATGCCGTTGTGAGCAGCCCCGCCGAACGATCGCCCGACAATTTCACGGCGACCCGAAAGACCAGCCACAGCGTCAGCAGATGCAGCGCGATCGTCGCGGCGTGCCAGCCCGTCGGATGGAATCCGAACAGTTGAAAATTGACCCAAAGCCAAAGGTCGTGCAGCGGGCGGTAATACGGGCTTTGCGGCAGGTGGAAGGGATCGCGGAACCAGACGACATCGTTAACGAACGATCGCGGCGCGAACGACCATTCGCTGAGATGCGGGTTGTGAACGATCTGAGCCAGATCGTCGAAGACGAACTCGTTGCCAAGGCTGCGGAGATAAATCAGCGCGGCGCCAATTATAATCGCGGCGAGCCATGCGCCCGTCCGCGCGTCACCTTCGCCGAATCGTGCGAGGAATCGCCGCAACAAAGATTCCGTTTGACTTTCGCTCGATGGGGCGATGCCGGATTCGGACGTCATTCAAACGAGCGCGTGCGGGTAGATGGGCGTGAGAGCGGGCATTTTTAGGCCCAATTGTTCGCAGCGCCGGGCCACCAGCGCGAGGTAAAGTTCCGCCAGTTCGGCGTTGTCGCGCGACTTCAGGCCGTACCGGATGCAATCGTAGCTGAAGCCGCTGCCGGGCGGGCCAAAGAAATTTGCCGCGCGCGGGAGCCATTCGTGGAGCGCCGCTTCCACGGCCTCCGCGCCGAATTGTTCGGTCGCGCGGCCGAGCTGTTCGGCGGCGAAAATTTCGTGGCCCGACTCCTCTTCAAGAATTATCTCCGCGGCGCGCGCATGCGGCGCGTAGCTCGAATCCTGATAATTCGCGCCGATCATTATCATCCCGGTCATGTCGAGGCTGAGCGCCCCCATCGCCAGGTCCATTTCGTTCGCGGCCTTGCCGGCGAAATGGCGCGGCGCTTCGAACGAGGGCGACTTCATCACCGAAACCATCGAGCGATCCGCCGCAAGCTGGGTGACGCCCAACTCTTCGAGCAAGCGGTATATCAGGTGAGCATGCTGGCGCTCCTCGCGGAGGTTCTTTTCGATTTCGGGCTTTAAGCTGGAATCGCCGAGCGCCTCCATTATCCGTTCGTAGCCGAGCGCGGTGAGCTTTTCGGCGAGCGCGTGCGCGGCGAGTAATCGCGCGAGGACTTTGCGGTAATGCGGCTCGGCGCGGCCGGCCATCACTGCGCCGGCATCGAGGGAACGGGGCGGCAATTCGCGCCGAATCGGCATCGCGCTACTCCGCCGTCTCCCCGCAAAAATCGATTCGATCCGCCATCGCGCTCGATCCGGCCTTCACCACGTTCCCGCTGCGCCATTTTTACCATATCGGAGGCGGCGCTCGCATCGGCATGGATCGAACGCGCGCACGGGACTACGATTGTTTGAGCGCAAAGACCGGATTTTCGGGAGGACGCGCCGATGGCCAAGCTGAGTTCGGAAGAAATCGCGGCGAAACTAAACGAACTGCCGGGATGGGAATACAAAGACGGCGTCATCACGAAGCTTTACCGCTTCAAGGAATTCCTGCACGGAATCGAATTCGTCTCGAAAATTGCGAAAATCGCCGAGGCCGCCGACCATCATCCCGGCATCGCGATCGACTACACGCGCGTGCGATTCAGTTGCGTGACGCACAGCGAAGGGGGAGTGACCAAGAAGGACTTCAAGCTCGCCCGCGAGATCGAGGCGGCATTCAACGAACGCGCCGCGTAGCCGCGGCCGCCGGTGCGGCGGGATTCACTCCGCGCGGAGCCTGCCCCGAGCAATGCCGCTCTCAACGGATTAGCGCCCCGGCGCCATCGGCCCGATCGCGATGCCGTTCGGCACGCCAAATCCGGTACGTTTGCCCGTGATTGTCCTAACCGGCGCGACGTCTCCGTTGGCGCCCGGCGGATAGACCGTGATGCTGCCGGGGGAATTCTGGCCACCGCCGTTAGCCACGTAAATGTTACCGCTCGAATCCAATACCAGAGCAGCCGGTGCGCTCAAGCCGGTTTTATCTCCACTAGCAGGGTGCGGAAAAATGATCGCTTTTCGCTCCGCACCGAGGTAGATAGATAGGTGACCGTTGTGGGTTGAGGAGGAAGCGGGGATGCGCGGGACGGACGAGCAGCAGAGCGGGATGTTCAG
>JBOHWK010000196.1:0-9743 GCA_050736715.1 Binataceae bacterium (SeqCode)
CGTCCGTCCCGCGCATCCCCGCTTCCTCCTCAACCCACAACGGTCACCTATCTATCTACCTCGGTGCGGAGCGAAAAGCGATCATTTTTCCGCACCCTGCTAGTGGACGACAACAATCGGGTGCGAAAAGGCGACTTGCTCGTGGAGCTCGATAAGGAGCCGTATCAGGTCAAGGTCGATATCGCGCAAGCCGAGGTCGGGGTCGCGAGATCCAGTCTGATCGCCGCGCGGGCCAAAGATGAGAGCCTTGCGGGGCTGGCCCACAGCGAACGCTATGACTTGGCCCACGCGATGGAGGATCTCCAGAACCAGGTTGCCGAGCTGCATGCGTCGGTCGCCGCACTGCAAGCGGCGAATGCCAGACTGATCAAGGCCAAAGCGGATTTTGAGCGCGAACGCCAGCTTTTCAAACAGCAGGTTATCTCGGCTAACGAGTACGATGCGTTCCAGGAATCCTACTCGGTCGCCCAGGCACAACAAGAAAAAGCCCGGGAAGACGTGTACCGGATTCGTGCCGCTCTGGGACTTCCCCCGCCGGCAAGGGGTGAAGACCTTGCCAAGGTTCCACCGGATCTCGACCAAACCTTCTCGGAGGTCAAGGCAGCGCAAGCGCGCCTTCAGCAGACTGTCGCGCAGCTTGGTGTGGCGCCCACCTTTGAACAATCGCCCGACACGATGATCGCGAATTTCCTCAAGCGCGATCCGTCCGGCAACCTCGATAAAATTATAGCCCGGTTGCTTCAAACGTCTCCGGACGTAGTGCAGGCAGACGCTGCGCTAACTGAGGCTCGGGCGAAGCTGAGTCAAGCGCAACTGAACCTCAGCTACTGCGACGTGGCCGCCGCTATCGACGGCGTCGTGACGCGGCGCGATGTGAACCCCGGGGATCAGGTGCTCGCGGGGCAGCAACTGATGGCGTTGCGGTCACTGACCGATATTTGGGTCGATGCCAACTTCAAAGAGACGCAACTGGCGCAGCTTCGCATTGGACAGCGCGCCGACCTCGATGTGGACATGTACGGCCGCCATCGACTCTTTAAGGGCCGCATCTCCGGATTCACGATGGGCACCGGATCGACGCTGGCCCTGCTTCCGCCCGAAAATGCCACGGGCAACTACGTCAAGGTCGTGCAACGCCTGCCGGTGCGAATCGATCTGATCGATTACAATCCTAAAGTCAGGCCGCTTTTCATCGGCCTGTCGGTTACCCCGTACGTGTACGTTTACGAGAAGCCTACCGGCCCCGATGCCGGCAAGATTCTCCAGCCGGCGCTGACGGGACTATCCCCAGCGTCCGCATCAGCCCCGCGATGAGTAGTGCAGCGGCACTGCAAGTGTCGCCCGCCCGGCGAACGGTCAATCCGTGGCTGATCGCATTGGCGGTGGTGATCCCGACTTTCATGGAGGTCCTCGATACCACCATCGCCAATGTTGCCCTGCGTTACATCGCGGGGGGCTTGTCTGCCGCGGAAATCGACAGCGACTGGGTCATTACCAGTTACCTTGCGGCGAACGCCATCATCCTGCCGATGTCCGGATGGCTCGCGACGCGGCTCGGCAGGCGGAATTATTTCCTGGCCTCGATCGCCATGTTCACTTTCGCCTCCGCGATGTGCGGCGTCGCCGGCAGCCCGGGCTTCATTATCGCGTCGCGCGCGCTGCAAGGGGTAGCGGGCGGTGGATTACAGCCTTGTAGTCAGGCGGTGCTGCTCGATGCGTTCCCGCAGGAGAAACAAGGCACGGCGATGACCATCTTTGGCATGGCTGCGCTACTCGCACCAGTGATCGGGCCGACGCTCGGCGGCTATATCACCGACAATTACGGCTGGCGCTGGATTTTCTATCTGAATGTGCCGATCGGCATGCTGGCTTTCTTCATGTGCCGGGCGCTGGTGGCAGATCCCGAATACCTGAAGGTGGAGCGCGCCAAAAGCCGGGGTCAGTCTTTCGATACACTGGGGTTGTGTTTGTTGAGCGTGACGATGGTCTGTTGGGAGGTGATGCTGAGCAAGGGGCAGCAGTGGGACTGGCTCGGCGATCCGTTTTTTCGGGTGCAGACATTGTTCATACTGTTCGTGCTGGGCTTGGGAGGATTGATCTATCGCGAGTTGCATCTGCGCAATCCGCTGATCGCGCTCAGGACTCTGGCGGACCGGAACTTCCGCGCCTGCTGTATAATTATCTTTTGTGCCTACGGCGTGCTGTACGCTAACACGGTTTCCCTTCCCGCCCTGCTGCAGTCTCTGTTCGGCTACAATGCCACGGTCTCGGGCTTGGTCCTATCGCCGGCCGGAATCTTTGCCATTGCAACGATGCTGGTCGTCGGAATCGCGCTATCGCGCGGAGCCGATGCCCGCTACCTAATGGCGGCCGGACTAATCACAATGGCGCTGGGAAATTACTGGATGGGCCATCTCAACCTGGAGATTGGCCCGTGGCAAGTGGTGTGGCCGAGAGTGGTGATAATCGTGGGATTGTCGATGCTGTTCGCGCCGCTCAACGTCGCGGCCTTCATCTATCTCCCCAAGGAGATCCGCGGCGCCGCCGTGGGTCTGCTCGCGCTGCTACGGAACGAAGGCGGCAGTGTCGGAACCTCGGCCGCCCAAATCATCCAGGAACGACGCCTACAGTTTCACGCCCTGCGGCTGAATGAAGGCCTGGATACGCTGAACCCTGCGGTCAACAATCTGTTGACCCGGGGCCAGGCGTTTTTCCTGCAACACAACGGCGACGTGGTCTTATCGCATCGGATGGCGTTGGGCGTGCTCGACGAATCAAGAACTCGGCAAGCACTGTCACTGGCCTACTTCGATGTGTTTTCGTTCTCGGCTGCGGTTGGCGTGATGCTGGTCTTCTTCGTCCTGTTGATGCGCCGTTCGGTCGCGGAGAAGGGAGCCCAGATTGGCGGGGAGTAGCGTATTTTGTTTCATTTAAAGCATGGGGGCTCTGCATTTTTGCTCCGCCGGGTGTTGTACTTTACTTGCATTCGAACCCATTTAAGGGTCGCCAGTCATCGGCAATGGAGGGTAAGCCATGAAGATCGTCGTCACCGGCGGCACCGGCCCGATCTCCGCGGACAGGGCTTCCAGCGATTCCAACAAGGCGGGCAAATTCCTACGCTGGAGACGTGGCCGGAGCGTCCTCGAGTGGTGCGACTCGCCGTAGTCTGAAGCGGAAATAACGTGGACGAGATAAAAGCCGTGGCAACACTTCACCTGATGGTTGGACTCCCCGGCAGCGGTAAGACTACTTTGGCTCGGGAACTCGAAACGAGATATTCCGCGCTCCGTCTTACTCCCGATGAATGGCACATCCGCTTATTCGGGCATGACTTCCATGACGGCATCGACGAATCGGACCTCGCGAAACACAATGTTCGACACGACGCAGTGGAATCCATCATGTGGGAGATCGCGGCGAAAGTTCTAGTTCTTGGTGTGGATGTTATCTTAGATTTTGGCTGTTGGGTCAGAAGTCAACGCGACGAGTTTCGTTCAAAGGCCCGCGGCCTGGGTGCTGACTTCAGAATCCACTTTACCGACGTGTCCGAAGACGTGCTGTTAGATCGCATCAAGACCAGAAATGCTGAGCCTCCCAAAGGCGCCTTTCATATACCCGAAGCCAAACTTAAGCAGTGGATACAATTGTTTGAACCACCATCGCCGGATGAACTTGAGTAATCCAACTCTTTTTGAATCAACCGGGGCCGAGTCCCGCCGCGGGTGTAGAGACGAGCCAGCCTGAAACTAAAGAAATAATCCGAAGGAAACGAAGCTCTATCGCCGGAAAACAGCGATAGATGCCAGTCTCCTTCGCATTACGCGTACCTACTGATTACTCAAAATTCTCAGGTGGTTATTCCACCGTACGGGTTCAAGTCCCGCCCCCGGCACCACCCCGCCGGCGGTACGTGAGTACAAAATCTGTGGCTAACGCGATGTCATCGCGCGCGGCTTTGGCGATAGCGCCGGAGGAGGGCGTTGGTGGAGCTGTCGTGCTTGAGGGCGGATTCATCCTTGCTCTCCAGCTCTCCGACGATCCGCTTGGCGAGGATCTTGCCCAGTTCCACTCCCCATTGATCGAACGAGTCGATTCCCCAGATTGCGCCTTGAGTGAATACATTGTGTTCGTAAAGCGCCACCAAACTGCCCAAGGTATGCGGGGTGAGCCGATCGGCGAGAATCAAATTGGTGGGACGATTGCCTTCGCAGACGCGGAAGGGGGTCTGGAACGCCTGCGAGCCTTCTGCGGTCAATTCCTCGGCGGTCTTTCCGAAGGCCAACGCCTCGGCTTGGGCGAAGAGATTCGCCATCAGCAGATCGTGATGGTTGGCGAGCGGGCTTAGCGGTTGCAGGAAACCGATCAGGTCGCAGGGAATCAGCTTGGCACCCTGATGAATGAGTTGATAGAAGGAATGCTGGCCGTCGGTGCCCGGCTCGCCCCAGATAATCGGGCCGGTTTGATAGGATACGCGGCGGCCATCCAAGTCCACATGCTTGCCGTTGCTCTCCATCTGCAACTGCTGGAGATAAGCCGGGAAGCGCGCCAGATCGGCGGCGTAAGGCATGACACCGATCGTTTGGCAGCCGAAGAAATTATTATACCAAACCGTGAGCAGCCCCATGATTACCGGCAGATTGCGCTCCAGCGGCGCGGTGCGGAAATGCTCGTCCATCGCATGGAAGCCGGCCAGCATTTCGCCGAAATTGTCCGGGCCGATCGCGATCATCGTGGACAATCCGATCGCCGAATCCATCGAATAGCGGCCGCCTACCCAGTCCCAGAATCCGAACATATTATCGGGGTCGATTCCAAACTTGGCCGTCCCCTCGGCATTGGTCGAGACCGCGGCAAAATGCTTGGCGACCGCGCTTTCGTTGCCCAGTTTGTCCAGCAGCCATTTGCGCGCCGTGTGCGCGTTGGTCATCGTTTCCAGAGTGGTGAAGGTCTTCGAGGACACGATGAACAGCGTCTCGGCGGCGTCGAGATCGGCGGTGGCCTGATGAAAGGCGGCGCCGTCGATATTCGCGACGAACCGGAAATTCATCGACGGATCGCTGAACGTGCGCAGCGCCCGATACGCCATCTCTGGACCCAGATACGATCCGCCAATCCCGAGGTTGATGACATTCCTGATGCGCTTGCCGGTGTGGCCGGTCCATTGCCCGGTGCGGACCCGATCGGCGAACCGAGCCATCTGGTCCAGAACTTCGTGAACCCCGGCGACGACATCGCGGCCATCGACGCCGATCTGCTCGCCTTTCGGCGCCCGCAATGCGACGTGGAGAACGGCGCGCTGTTCGGTGCGGTTGATCTTCTCGCCGCGGAACATCGCATCGCGCCGCGCCGCGACGCCGCGTTCCTCCGCGAGTTGGAGCAACCGGCGCATGGTCTCGTCGGTGATGCGGTTTTTGGAGTAATCGAGAAACAGGCCCGCGCCTTCGGCGGTGAAGCGGTCGCCGCGGCGCGGGTCCTGCGCGAAGAGCTCGCGCAAGTGCGAGCCTTTGATTTCTTCGTAGTGCGCTTGGAGCGCGCGCCACGCGGGGGTTTCATCGGGACGCTGAGCGGCCGGCATGGTGGAAGCCCTCCCTCCTTTCACTTCAGAGATGCACTCTTCTCTTCGATCGCCTTGAGCAAATCCTGCCACGAATCGACGAAACTTTTGGCGCCATCGGATTGCAGTTGCGCGGCCAAAGCGTCCGTATCGATCCCGGCTTGGTTGAAGTCCGCGAGCACCCGCTCGCAATCGCCGCCGTCGCGAGGGATGGTGTCGCCGACGCGGCCGTGGTCCGCGAATGCCAGCAGCGTTTCTTCGGGAATCGTGTTGATGGTATTGGGCGCGGCGAGCGCCTCGATGTAAAGCACGTCGGAAGCCTTCGGGTCCTTGGTGCCGGTACTGGCGAACAGCAGCCGCTGCGGCCGCGCGCCGAGACTCTCAAGCCGCTGCCATCGATCGCTTTCGAGCAGGTCGCGATAAGCCTTGTACAGCTGCCTTCCGATGGCCGGACCGAGCTTGTCGCGCAGAGCGGCGGGAACCTTGTCCATCGTGGCCTTGTCCCAGCGGCTGACGAACAGCGAGGCCACCGAGCGCACGTCGGGACTTAATCCCGCCGCGATGCGCCGTTCCAGTCCCCGCATATAGGCATCGGCGGCGGCCAGGTATTGATCGCGGCTGAACAGCAGCGTGACGTTGATCGAAACGCCGGCAAAGATCGCCGCTTCGATAGCGGGATCGCCCTCTTTGGTGCCGGGAATCTTGATGAAGAGATTCGGACAGTTGGCCTTTTTGAAAAGCGTCTCGGCTTCCGCCACGGTCTTTGCGGTGTCGTACGCCAGAAGCGGCGACACTTCCAACGAAACGTAGCCATCGACTTGGCCGGTGCGCCGATGGACGGGCGCGAACAATTCCGCCGCGTGGCACAGGTCTTCCACCGCCAACTCGAAGAATAGCGCCTCGCCCGACCGGCCGCTGCGGACTAGGCGTCGAATCTCTTCGTCGTAGGCGCCGCTGTGGGCGATGGCGTGGTCGAAGATCGTCGGGTTCGAGGTAAGGCCGGTGACCGAGAGTTCGTCGATATACCGCTTGAGAGTGCCGCTGGTGAGCATCTCGCGCGTAATATTATCCAGCCACAGGCTCTGTCCGAGATCGTGCAGTTTTTGTGTCGCTTTCACAGTTGGGCGCCTCCGCAATTAATTTTTAGGATGCAACGCGGTTGGGGCCATTGGCAATCGCAGCCGGATTTCGCCCAGCCGATCACCTCGGCCGCGAATTGTGCGCCGGTCAAAGCGGTCATCCGTTTTTGCCTGCTGGTTTTTCCAGATGCCCGCCGAATGCGAGGCGCATCGCCGACAGCACCTTGTCGGCGTAATCCTCGGCGCCGCGCGATGCGAACCGAGTGAAGAGCGCGGTGCCGATAACCGGAGCGGGGATGCCCTCGTCGATCGCCGCTTGCAGCGTCCAGCGTCCCTCGCCGGAGTCCGACACGCGGCCCTCGAGTTTGGACAGTCCGGGGTCCGTGCGCAGCGCGCCGGCGGTCAAATCGAGCAGCCATGAACCGATCACGCTGCCGCGCCGCCAGACCTCGGCAACGTCGGCCAGGTTGATTTCATATTGGTAAAACTCGGGATTGCGCAGCGGCGCCGTCTCGGCGTCGATTTCGCGTTTGGCCCGGCCCGCATTGGCGTTTTTGATGATGTTCAAGCCTTCCGCATAGGCCGCCATCAGCCCGTACTCGATTCCGTTGTGAACCATCTTGACGAAATGGCCGGCGCCGCTGGGTCCGCAATGCAAATAGCCGCACTCGGCCGGCGACGGCGCCCCGGTCCGGCCTTCGGTTCGCGGTGCGGAGCCTACTCCGGGCGCGAGCGCCTTAAAGATCGGATCGAGCTGCCTCACCGCCGAGTCCTCACCCCCGATCATTTCGCAATATCCGCGCTCGAAGCCCCACACGCCGCCACTGGTGCCGGCATCGACATAATAGATGCCCTTCGCCTTCAATTCCCCGGCGCGGCGGATGTCGTCGCGGTAATACGAGTTGCCCCCATCGATCACGATGTCGCCGCGCTCCAGCAACGGCGCGAGCGATCCCAGGACCGAATCGACCGCGGCGGCCGGCACCATCAGCCACACCGCACGCGGCTTGGCGAGCTTTTCGACAAACTCCTTCAGGCTCGCCGCTCCCTTGGCGCCTTTGGCGGCGATCTCCTGGACCGCCTGCGGATGGCTGTCGAATACGATTAACTCGTGGCCCGCCTTGAGCAGGCGTTGCACCATGTTCGCGCCCATGCGTCCCAGACCGATCATTCCCAGTTGCATCGCATTTCTCCTTTCCAGCTAAATTCGAACCGGTGCGGCACTTGCAGCCTACTGCAACCGGCGTCCGTCAGCCAACCGCTCCCATCAATTTTCTCCAAGCGCCATCGACGCTTCCTCGCGCACCGATAAATCCGGATCGCGCAGGAGCGCACGTTCGAGCGCGCGAATTGCGCTGGCCGTGCCGATTTGCCCGAGCGCCCATGCGGCATGCGATCTAATTAGCGGCTCCGGTTCCGATTCCAATGAGCGCGCGAGCGCCGGAATCGCGGCGGGATTTCCGGAATTGCCCAGCGCCACGGCCACGTTGCGGAGCAGTCCCCGCCGCTTCGCGCGCTTAATCGCGCTGACCGTGAAGCGGAGGCTGAATCCCGCGTTATCCAGCGCGAGCAGTTCCGGCAAGTAGGGCACAATGTCATGGCGATAGGTCTCCGCCGCAGGCGATTCATTCCACGGGCAGACCTCGTTGCAGATGTCGCAGCCGAAAATCCAGTTGCCGATCTTCGGGCGCAATTCTCGTGGGATCGGACCGCGATTTTCGATTGTTAGGTAGGAGATGCACAGCCGCGAATCCATCACGCGCCCGTCACCAAGCGCATTGGTGGGACACAGATCGAGGCATCGCCGGCACGATCCGCAATGGTCGCGATAGGGCTTGGGAGGCGCACCGAAGTCGAGGCTCGTGAAAATTTCCGCGAGAAAGAAATACGAACCGTGGTCGCGATTCAGAATCATCGTGTTTTTGCCGAACCATCCGATTCCGGCGTTAGCCGCCCATTCGCGGTCGAAAATCGGCCCGGTATCGACGTAGGAGCGCGTCACCGTCTCGGGCCGCATCCGCTTGATCGCATCGCCCACGGTGCGGGCGCGCTTCAGCACGAAATCGTGATAGTCGCGGCCGAGCGCGTAGGCGGCGATTCGTCCGCGCAATTCCGCGCGCCAGTCGATTTTGGGAACCACCGGCGCGTCGTACGGGTAGCCGAGGCTCACAACCGAACGGTAGCGATCGTCGAGCACACGAGGATCGAACCGGCGTTCCGGCTCGCGCGCAAGGTAGGCCATCGTCGCGTGATGCTTCCCGGCCAGCCATTCGCGATAATATTCCTCGCGCTCCCGCAGCCGCCGGAGCCGGGAGAATCCAACCAGGATAAACCCCTGTTCGCGGGCCGCCTCGATTACGCTTTCATTGAGCGAATCCACGAGAACCTGGAAAAATCTTAGCATTTTCCTATGCTTCTTGACCCGCAATAACGGATGCATTGACTCCACAATTCTGGTAGGATTAGTTTGATAGTGGCGCGTGTGAATCGCGCGTTAGCATTGCTTAACCGGAGACGACGATGGATCAAGCGCACGAACATGAACATCCCGAAGCCGAAATCGGCCGACCCGTGGATATCGCGAATCTTCCCGACGTGAAGCTCACTCCGCTCGCGATCGACCGGGTGCGCAAGATGCACGAGAAGGAGGGGCTTGGCCCCGAGCAAGGCTTGCGCATCGGCGTGACCGGAGGCGGATGCTCCGGCTTCCAGTATTCGCTCAATTTCGACGCGCCCAAGGACGGCGATCGGATCGCGGACTTCGGCGGCGTCCGCGTGCTCGTCGATGAGGCTTCGCTGCCGTACATCGCCGGCACCACGCTCGATTATGTCGAGGGATTGCACGGCGCGGGCTTCCGCTTCGACAATCCGCGCGCGAGCCGCACCTGCGGCTGCGGGTCGTCGTTCAGCGCGTAACGCGCGACCTCTCCCCTAACCCCTCTCCCTTCAGGAGAGGGGACCAGAAAGAAAATTTCGCATCGCGTTCCCCCTTCCCAGAAGGGGAAGGGACTGTGTTGGGAGTCAAGGGTTTGCGGGGCATAGGGGGCTCCACTGAGAGTTTGTGAAGGAATTAAGTTTTGGGTTTCGGGTCGGGGCATGATGATTAGTTC
>JBOHWK010000197.1:0-15329 GCA_050736715.1 Binataceae bacterium (SeqCode)
CTTCCGCGCTCAACACCAACTCCGCCTTGGGTCTCCCGGTTCGCATCGGCAACTCTCCTTAACCCGAAAAGATGCCGGATATGCAAGCAAGAATTATGCTAGATAATTACGGGACAGGACACTAGTATCCCGGCGCGCCGTTGGCGCGCCCCGGAGATCGCCGCTCCCGAGCGAAACTTTGCTCGTGCGATTTTCGCTCACATCGATCGATATTTATGAGATAGGTTCTAATGAGACGTTTACGGGCGCGCGGCTGGCGTCTGCATCGGCGGCGGGGCGCCGTCGTCCAAATGATAGCGCTGGGTCTTGCGGTACAGCGTCGAGAGATGGATACCCAGAATCTGCGCGGCCTTTACCTTGTCGCCCTCGACTTTGTCGAGCACGCGCTTGATATGCTCGCGTTCCAATTCCTCGAGCGTGACGCCGGAATTTTCAATCGCCGCGATCTCGGGCGATGGGCTGCGCAGCTTTTCCGGCAGGTCGTGGGAGTGGATGACCTCGGTTTCGGCCAGAATCGCGGCTCGCTCGACGGTGTTTTCGAGTTCGCGGACGTTGCCCGGCCACACATAGTTCAGCATCACGCGCATCGCGCCCTTGGAAAACCGCATCGCGGCGCGGCCGAGCGGCTTTTCGTATTTGCGCAGGAAATGATTGGCCAGCAGCGGCAGGTCGTCCTTGCGATCGCGCAGCGGAGGCAGATTGAGGTTGATGACGTTGATTCGGTAGAGCAGCTCCTCGCGGAAGCGGCCCGCTTTGACCTCCGCCTCCAGATTGCGATTGGTCGCGCAGATGACGCGGACGTTGAATTTGATCGGGTCGTTGGAGCCGAGCGGGTAGCATTCCCGCTCCTGCAAGGCGCGGAGCAGCTTCACCTGGAGCGCCAGCGGCAATTCGCCGATTTCGTCGAGGAAGAGCGTGCCCTTGTCGGCGGCCTTTAGCAATCCGACTTTGTCTTGGCCCGCCCCCGTGAAGGCGCCGCGCTTGTAGCCGAAGAGTTCGCTTTCGAGCAGATTTTCCGGCAGCGCGCCGCAATTGATCGGCAGGAAGCGGTTGCCGCCGCGTTCGGAGGTGAAATGGATCGCGCGCGCCACCAATTCCTTGCCGGTGCCGGATTCGCCCGTGATTAAAACGCTGGTGTCGGTGCGGGCGACCTTTTCCATCATCTTGAACACGGCCTCGATCGGGTCGCTTTTGCCGATGATGCTCTCGAAGCGGTATTTTTCGCGCAATTCGCCGCGCAGGAAGCGGTTCTCGTGGAACAGCGCCTTCTGTTCCAGCGCGTTGCGAATTACCTTTTTCAGATGGTCGTTGGCGAACGGCTTGGTGATGTAATCGTAGGCGCCCTTGCGCAGCGCCTCGACGGCGGACTCGACGCTCGCGTAGGCGGTGACGATTATCCCCATCACTTCGGGGTCGAGGTCGCGGATTTTGCCCAACAGATCGAGGCCGCTGCCGCCGCTGGTGAGATTGAGGTCGAGGATTGCGAGGTCGATTTTTTCCTTTTCGAAGATCGCGAGCGCGGCCTCGGCCGACGGCGCTTCGCTCACTTCGTAGCCTTCGCTGCGCGCCAGTTGAACAATAATCGACCGCATCAGCGGTTCGTCTTCGACCACCATGATGCGGTAGGAACCGCGCTCGGTTCCGGTCCACGGCGTTGGCGATTCGCGGCCGACGATCATGCCGCCGCGCTCCGGGCGGCCGCTTCGGCCTCATCCACCGGCAGGGTAATCGTGACCTCGGTGCCACGGCCAACTTCGCTGTCCACGCGAATCGTGCCGCGATTGGCGAGCACGATTAGCTGGCAAAGCGGCAGGCCCAGCCCCGAGCCGAGCCCGGCCGGCTTGGTGGTGAAGAAAGGATCGAAGATGCGTTCCAGATGGTCGCGCGGGATGCCCGTGCCGTTATCGACGACTTTAATCGTGACGTGGGGCATCCGTTCGGCACCCTTTCCGTTGCGGCCATTTTCGGTAAGCACCTGAATCGTCCCGCCCTCGGCTGGAGAAGCGTCGGCCGCGTTGAGCAGGAGATTCAGCAGCACCTGCTGAATCTCCTTGTCGCCCGCGAACGCGGGCTTCAAGTCCGCCGCCAGCACCGGCTCGACCCGGATGCCGCTGAAGCGCTTGTTGTAGCCGGCCAGCCGCAGGGTCTCATCGACCAGCGCGTTCACATCGACCGGCTTGCGCTGGCCGGATGCCGGGCGCGCGAAATTCGTCAAATCCTTGAGCGTGCCGGAAATCCGCGTGATCTGGGAAAGGATCGTGCGCAGCGGCTCGCGGCGGCGTTCATCCTCCTCGCCGGACAGGAGCGATTGCACGAGCGAAGAAATCGAAGCGAGGGGATTGTTGACCTCGTGCGCCACCCCCGCGGCAAAGGTTCCCGCCGCGGCGAGCCGCTCGGCCTTGAGCAGCGAATCGAGCATCTCATGGCGCTGGGTGACATCGCGCAGGCTCACCTGGACGAAGCAATGGTCGCCGTACGAAATGAGCGCGCCGTTGGCGTCATAGAAGAACGGCCGGCCGAGCGGCAGATCGGTGGCGTGCGAAAAGCCAGTGGCGACGACTTCTTCGAGGAACTTCAGCGTTCCCGCGCGCAGGTCGGCGGGCACGAAATCGGTCAGCGGGCGGCCGATCAATGGCAGCGTTTCTTCGCCCGGAGTCTCCAGGTGTAATTTTTCCGCGGCGGAATTGGCGGCCATCACCTTCCACGTGTGCGGCTCGACTTCGTACATCGGATCGGGCGCATGGTTGATCGAGTTGCGGTACTTTTCCTCCGATTCGCGCAGCATCCGCTCGCGCGATTCGATATAAAACTGCGAGACCATCAAGCGCCGTTCGTCAATTGCCGCGACTACCACCTCGCGCACCCGTTCCATCCGCGGCTCCGTCATCCGCGACCTCACGTGCCGCAGAATCACCTGTTTGAGCGCGATATGGATGGTGTTGAATTGGGAGGGCGTGGCCCGCGCCAGCATCCCCTCCTGACAATGCCGCCGTAATTGGACATAGGTGCGGATGTCGCCGGGAGCGCGGATGTGATCGGCCAACCGCGCGAGCGCATTTGCGAGATCGATTCGCAATTGGTCGAGGCGCTTGCCCTCGTAATGCGGCTGCGGAGGACCGGAGAAGATCGCCATCACCGCCTGCGTCCATTGCTCCGCGATGCCGGCGAAGTGGCGCTCGATCAAATCGGCGGCTTGTCCCCGTGCGGAGAGACATTTCGGATCGCGGCTCCAGACCGAGGGACCGAATAGCCGCTCAAGCGATTCCTCGATCGTGGCCAATTGCGCCCGTATCGCGCGCAACTCATCGGGAGTCGCTGCGGCAGGCGCGTCGGTTGGGACGCGCGGAGCGACAGTCCTCTTCTTTGCTTTTGCTTCACGATGACATCCGCAGGCTCGCGATAAATTCATGGCATTGCCGTCCGATTACACCGCCGATTTTTTGCCACCACCGACAATTTAGACTAGCATTCGCATTTTAGTCAATCCAGAGTGCCGTGGTGACCAGATCAGCCGGTTTTTGCATCGTGCAAATTTCCGGTGCTTAGCCCGCCCCGCAACGAGACGGTAGCAAAAGCTACATCTCCCATCCCAATTGGTTGGCGGCGCATCCCGATTCTCACAACGATCCAAGCATTGTCACGGATTTTTCAGTGGCATGGCTTTGGCTCTGGCGATATTCCGAAGGCGTCGAACAGGATGCTTACCGAATCCAGCCCGTCACCAAGAGTCATTGCCCACGGCAAGTTCTTCTCTCGCTACGGACGCAAGTTCTTTTTCAAGGCGATGCGGCTGGCCGATGCGGGCGAATCGCTCGATTTCGCCGCCCAATTGGCATTGCGGGCGCGGTTGGAGGACCTCAAGGAAGCCCACACCACCGGGCTGATTCTGACCGAGACTCAAGCACCAACGATTCTTGACCTGGCAGCACAAGCCGGTCTGCCTGCGCTCGTCGAGTTGGAGGTCGCTCCATCGGAATTGGCTCACCACCGCGATTTCAACGCCGCGCTTTCGCGGATTGCCAAAGCCGCGCATCGCACCGGACGGCACCCAGCCCTTGCCGGGTTCCTTATCGATTGTCCGATCGATCCCGGCGAGGTACGCGCCGCCGGATTGGAGCGGACGCGGCAGCGTCTGCGCGCCATCGTTAAGGCGGTCAGGGCCATGGCGCCCGAGGCAATGGCGGCGCTCAAGTTGCGGCCCGAAACTCGCGCACTATCGCTTTTGGAAGACGACTTTCTCTACGGCGAAATTCCCGCGCTCGAACCGGCGGAGATTCGCGGCTTCGTTATCGCGCTTCACAATCTGGCCGAAGCCCGCCCCGTCATGATCGAATTTGCGCAGGCTTCGCCCGGACAGGACGAGGCGGTTGCAATCGCTTTCGGCTCCGGCGCGGCCGGCGTCGTTGCCCCTCCGATCCCCGCGCCGGCTTCGCCCGGCTGGATGGACGTGCGAATGATTCGTGCCGCGGAACTGATGCCGTTCGTTACGCTCAACGGCACGTGTCCGCCGCCGCCGGCGAAGCTGCCGATGGTCTCCGTCGTTATCTGCGCCTACAACGCGGAACGCACGATGCGCGCCTGCCTGGAATCGCTGCGCAGGCTCGATTACCCCAACTACGAAGTCGTTATTGTCGATGACGGTTCGCGCGATCGGACCGCGGAAATTTCGGCGGAGTTCCCGGAATTTCGCCTAATCCGCCAACCCAACAAAGGTTTGAGCGAGGCGCGCAACGTCGGGCTGCACGCCGCGCGCGGCGAAATCATCGCTTACACCGATTCGGATTGCGTCGTCGATCCGCATTGGCTCACGCTGATGGTCCGCGCGATGACCGAGACCAATTTCGACGGCTGCGGCGGCCCCAATTACGCGCCGCACGAGGAAGAATGGATCGCGGCGTGTTGCGCGGCGTCGCCCGGTGCGCCCTCCCACGTGCTGACCGGCGATGAGCGCGCGGAGCATCTGGCGGGCTGCAACATGATCTTCACGAAAGATGCCCTGCTGAAGGTTGGCGGGTTCGATCCGCAATTCACCGCCGCGGGTGACGACGTTGACATCTGCTGGCGGCTCTTGGACGCCGGATTCAAGCTCGGCTTCTGTCCCGCCGCGTTCGTATGGCACTTCCGCCGCAACACGATCAAGGCCTACTACGGGCAGCAGCGCGGTTACGGCCGCGCCGAGGCGCTCCTCTATCCGCGGTACGCCGCGCGCTTCAACGCGATGGGTCAGATCGGATGGCGCGGCACGATTCCCGGAATCGCGCGCACGATTCCCGGCGCGGGCCGCAAGCGCATATGGTGGACCGCCGCGAACGCCTCCGCGCAAACGCTGTTCGATTCGCCGCTCACGCTGGCCGAAACGCTGCCGCAGACCTTGGAATGGAACCTGCTCGCCGCGCTCGCGCTAATCGCGTCGTTCGCGCTCGGATGGCCGATCCTGCCGGCGGCGGCGATGCTGGCGATGGGTCCGGCGTGGGCGCTCTATTATGCATGGCACGCGCCGCTGGAACGCTGCCACGACCGCCTTGCGGCCCGGAGCGTCGTCGCCTATCTCGCCTATGCCGGGCCGATGGTTCGCGCGATTTCACGCTACAAGACGAGGGCCAATGCGATGACCGAAATGCCGCCTACGGAAAAAATCCGCCAGCGCCCCGCGCTCCGATTGCTCTCCAGAGCGTTCCGGCTCGCCTACTGGAACGAAGCAGGCGTCACGCGCGACCGGCTAATCGAACGCCTGCTCAAGTTGTTCACGCGCGAAGGCTATCCGGCCCTCGTGAACCGCGGCTGGAACGATTGCGACCTCGAATTGCGGGCCAATCCGTGGACCCGCGCGGAGATCAAAACCGCCGACGAGGAGCATCCCGGCGGCCGTTTCAAAAATCACGCCGCCGTCCGCATCAAGCTGACCCCGATGGCATTGGGGGCGCTCGCCGCCGGCGCGATCGGCGCGGCGGCCTTCGCCGCAGCGGGATTGCCCGAAATCGCAATGGGCACGGGAGCATTGACGATCGCCGCGGCGATTTGCCTGATCGGTGAAATGATCGACACCGGGCGAATCGCCTATCGTGCAATCGAGGAGTGCGCCGCCGGCCTTGAGTTGATTCCGCTGGGCAAGCCGCTCCGCGCGCCCGCCGCTCCGCCGGCCGCAGTCCCCTCCGGCGCGCCTGCCCCGGCGCCAATCGAAGTGTGCGCCGCCGCGCCGCAATTTGCGGCTGGTTCCAATCGCGCGGCGCGGTAGCCTTCCACGCGCCCGGTTCATTCGCCCCCGGTCTTTTCGCCGCCGAAGTCCCACAACGGCGCGAAATGGCGCCCGTCATAGAATAGAGAAATAGAACTCCGCCCAGTTCGGTGCTATAGACGATCTGTGGCACGGCGGCGCGAGCACGGCGGGAGGAGCGGAAGCGGCGCCCGATGATCGATCCCAACACTATTCTCGGCGCTCGCTATCGCATCGTGCGCCCGCTCGGCGGTGGCGGAATGAAACAGGTCTATCTGGCCGAGGACACCCGCCTTGCCAATCGCCGCTGCGCGCTCGCCGAAATGATCGACAGTTTTCCCGATCCCGCCGAAGCGCAAGCCGCCGCGCTGGCCTTCGCGCGCGAAGCCGATCTGCTCGCCCAGCTTTCCCACGACCGCATCGTCCGCGTTTACGACAAGTTCAGCGAATCGAACCGCCATTACCTGGTGATGGAGCACGTCGAAGGCGACACGCTCGACCAGCTGCTCACCGCCGCGCCGGCCGGCCGGCTGGAGGAGAAATTTGTGATCGAGGTGGCGCTCCAGATTTTGGCCGCGCTCGAATATCTGCATGGCCAGACTCCGCCGATCGTTTACCGCGATTTGAAGCCCGCCAACGTGATGGTCACGCCCGCCGGCGGCGTCAAGCTGATCGACTTCGGCGTGGCGCGCCTGTTCGTGCCGAAGAAGACCGCGACGATGGTCGGCACGCTCGGCTATGCGCCGCCCGAACAGTACGAAGGCAAGGCCGAGCCGCGCAGCGACATCTATGCGCTCGGCGCGACGATGTACCATCTGCTGACCGGCTGGGATCCCGGCCATCATGCGCCGTTCATGATTCCGCCGATCGGAACGCTGCGCAAGGACCTAAATCCGGGCTTGGCCGCGCTGCTTGCCGAAACGCTAATGCTCGATCCGAACCGGCGGGTATCGAGCGCCGCCGCGTTCCGCCGCGCGTTGGAGGCGATGATCCGGCTGGCGGGTGCGCCTTCCGCTCCCGCCGCGCCAAAAACTCTCGCTGCGGACGCATCGGAACCGACTCTGAAAAAGGCCGGGTTCTCGACGGCGCCGACTGTCGTCTCGATCCCGCGGCTTCTGTGTCCGAAGTGCGGCCACGCGGTGGCGCTTGCCGTCCGCTACTGCACCTATTGCAGGGCGGACCTGAAGGAGCTTACCGAGCGCAAAGCGAAAACCGCCCGGCTTGACGTTCGGTGGAAGTTCTCGGCCAACGGCGAAATTCGCGCGCTGGCGGCGGCCGGCGGCGCGGTCTATGCCGGCCTCGCGGGCGCGAGAGAATTGGACGGAAGCCTCTGCGCGATCGATGCGGCCGGCGGCCGGCTCAAGTGGTCGTTCGGCGCGAATGCCGCCGTGGCCGCGCTCGCGCCCGGACCGAACGGAACGGTCTATGCGGGAATCGCCGGCGGCGGATTGCGCGAGGGAAGCCATTATGCGCTCACCCCAATGCAGGGCGGCCCGAAGCGGTCCTTTGCCTCGGCATACGCCGCCACCGCGATTGCGGTTGGGCCGGAGGGGATCGTCTATGCCGCGGGCGGGGCGGAGGATGGGAGCGAGGGCGGCGAGGTCATCGCGATCAAGCCGCCGTGGGGATCGGAGAAATGGTCCTTTTCGGCCGCGCGCCCGATCTCCGCGGTGGCGGTGGGACCCGATGGACGAAGCGTCTATGCCTGCTCGGCGAACTTGATATACGCGCTCGAGGCCGAAAGCGGCAACTGCAAATGGTCGTTCGTGACTTCGCGCCATTTGCGCTGGTCGGTGGCGTTGAGCGGCGACGCCTCCCGCCAATGGTCGTTCATCAGCGGTTCGCGCCTGATGGTAATGGCGATTGGCGCGGACGGCGCAATTTACGCCGGCTCCGATGACGGCAACGTTTATGCGATCGGCGCCTACGGCAATTTCCGCTGGTCATATGCGGCCGGCGATCCGGTCCGCGGCCTCGCGGCGGGAAGCGATGGAATCGTCTATGCGGGAGCGGGCGGAAAGATTTACGCGATCCGCAACGAAGGCTCGCTCAAGTGGTCGTTCGCGGCGCCGGACGCCGCCGGCCCGATCGCGGCGGACCGCGACGGAACCATTTACGCGACGGTTGGCGATCGCGCCATCTATGCCTTTGAGAGTGCCGCCTAATGCTCCAGGATCTTGTGAATCGATTCGAGGTCGCGGCGGACCTCGCTTAGAATCCGCTTCGTTTGTCCCCGATCAGCCACTGGTTGCGGCGCCGATGGGGCCTCGGAAGCGGCGGGCGGATGCGGCTTGGCGGCCGGCCCGCCCGCGAGCAATGCGCCGAGGCTGGCTTCCTTGATGTGCTTGTTGGCGCCCGCGATCGTGAACCCGTCCCGATGGAGCAGACGCTCGATCAGGCGCAGCACCTGAAGATCGCGCTCGTGGTAAAAGCGATGCTTGGTGCGGGAATGCTTGGGCTTTAGAAACGGGAACTGGGTCTCCCAGAAGCGCAGGACGAAAGTTTCCACGCCGAGCACGCGCGCCGCTTCGCCGATTTTGAGGCCGCGTTCCGGAATCGCCACGATTCGGGCGGGCGCTTTCTTTCCGGATGGGCGGTTGCGCCGCCGGGCCGGGGCCGTTCGCTTCGGCCCGGTCATGATCGCGATTTGGCGCCCGAATTGACGCGCTCCTTCAAAACTTGGCTGGGCTTGAATGACAACACGCGGCGGGAATCGATCGTGATTGCCTGCCCGGTGCGCGGATTGCGGCCGCGGCGGGCGTTCTTTTCGTTCACGACGAAGGCGCCGAAGCCTGACACTTTCACCTTGCCGCCGTTGCACAGGGAACCTCGGACGATCGCAAACACCGCTTCGACCGCGTCACTGGCTTCCTTCTTCGAGGAGCCTACTCGCTCGTGAATCAGGTCCACGAGATCGGCTTTGGTGATGCCCTGCGGCGTAACGTTTCCCCGCTCGTCCCGAGCACGCCTTACTGCCGCAACTCCGCCCCCAGCCGCGTTCGCGCCTCTTCCACCAAGGCGGCGTGAACGCGATTAACCTCCTCATCGGTCAGCGTGCGATCCTTCGCCCGATAGCGGCAGGCGGCCGCAATGCTCTTCTTGCCGCCCGCCACCGCGGTTCCTTCGTACACGTCGAACACTTCGACGCTTTCCAGCAATGTTCCTCCGCACTCCCGAATCGCCTTAAGTACCATATCCGCCGGAAAATTACGATCCAAGACCAACGCCAAGTCGCGCCGGACGGCCGGAAATTTCGGCGGGGCAACCACCGCTTTTCGCGGCGCAAAACCATATTCGATGAGTTTTCCCAAGTCAAGTTCGCACACCGCGCACGCCTCGGCCAGATCGAGCCGCATCGCCTCTGCCGGATGCAACTCGCCCGCGTAACCGATCATGGTGTCCCCCAGCGTCACGATCGCGGCTCGCCCCGGATGAAGAAATTTAGCCTCCGCCGGCTCGATCGGCTTGAAGGTAGCGTGCTCGCCCGTGCCAATCGCGCCCAAGTACGCTTCGACAATGCCCTTCATCTGGAAGAATCCCGCCTTCACGCCCGGCGCCCCGACCGCGCCCATCGCGTACGCGCCGTAGCTTACACATCCGATCCGATTGCGTTCGGCGGGAGTTCCGTTCTCCATCGCGAAGCACTTGCCTATCTCGAAGGCGTGCATCGCCGCCGCCTCGCGATTGAGATTGAACCTAAGCGCCGCGATGAGGCCCGGAAGTAGACTCATCCGGAGTTGGCTCAACTCCGCGGAGAGCGGATTCGTCACCCGCACCGCCTCGCGTCGCACACTCGCGCCCGGAAAGCGCGCGTTGTCGGCGAGCGCAACGAACGCGAGCGTCGCGATCTCGGTCAGGCCGCATCCCAGCATCGCCTCGCGCGTTGCGCGGATAAATTCGCGCTCTGGATGCTTCGGGGCGGGCGCGGCGACGCGCGGCGGGAGGACGGCGGGGATGTCTTCGAGGCCGCCAAGCCGCGCGACCTCCTCGATCAAGTCAGCCGGTTCATTAAGGTCGGGGCGAAACGGCGGTGGCTCCGCGGCGAATTTACCTTTGCCGCGCGGCGCCACTTTCACGCCCAGCGCAATCAGGCGGCGCTTTGCAGTCGCGGCGGGAATCTTTGCGCCGAGGAGCGATTCGACCGCGTCCAGGTCAAGCATAATCGAGCGCGCTTCGGCTTTGCGCGGTTCGAGGTCGGTGACGGCGGAAGCGTCACGGCCGCCGGCAATCTCGCGAATCAATTCGGCCGCGCGCAGAATCGCGTTCACCTGTCCCGCGCGGTCGATTCCGCGCTCGAAGCGGTAAGCCGCCTCGCTGCGGATTTGCAGCCGCCGGGCCGTGCGCGTGATCGACATGGGCTCGAAGTAGGCGCTTTCGAGCAAAATTGCCGTGGTCGAATCGCCGACCTCCGAATTGAAGCCGCCCATCACGCCCGCGATGCCAAGCTCCTTCTCCGGATCGGCAATCATCAGATCGTCGGGATGGAGCGTGCGCTCGGCACCGTCCAGCGAAACGAACCGATGCTCCCGGCCGGCGCGGCGCACGACGATTCCGCCGCCGGCGATCTTCGCCCAATCGAACGCATGGAGTGGCTGGCCCATCTCCAGCATCACGTAATTGGTGATGTCCACGATATTGTTCAGCGCGCGCATCCCGCACAGTTCCAGCCGCCGCCGCATCCAAATGGGAGACGGCCCAAGCGCGACACCGGTCATCGCGAGCGCGGCGTAGCGCGGGCACAAGTCGGGTGCTTCGATTTTGACGGTGAAGTTCAGCGCATCGGACGGCGCGGGCTTGCGCGCCGCGGCTGGCTTCGGGACGCGGAGCTTGGCATCGAATAGCGCGCCAGCCTCGCGCGCCAGCCCGATAATCGACAGGCAATCGCCGCGATTCGCGGTAATTTCCACGTCCAGCACGGTATCGTTGAGGTGCAAATATTCGGCCACATCCGCGCCCGGTTTGGCGTCCGCGCCGAGCGCGATTATGCCGCTATGATCGTCGGATAGCGCAAGCTCGCGCCCCGAGCAGAGCATCCCTTCTGACTTGATGCCCCGGATTGTCGCTGCGGAAAGGGGCGGCTCTTTGCCCAATTTCGCGCCAACCAGAGCGAGCGGAGCGCGCATCCCAGCGGTGACGTTCGGCGCTCCGCAAACGATTTTGAATTGACCCTTGGCGCCCGCATCGACGTCGCATAGGTGCAAGCGGTCGGCGTTCGGGTGCTTTTCAACGGCGAGCACATTTGCCACAACCACGCCGGAAAATGAAGGCTCCAGCCGTTCGATTGTCTCGACGACCAGCCCGGCGCAAGAGAGCCGCCGCGCGATTTCCGCCACGTCCGCATCGAGCGTGACGAATTCGTTGAGCCAGCTAAGCGGCAGTTTCATCGCGCTGACCTTACCGTGTCACCGGCGACCGTGCAAAGCTGGCTCCGAGTCCTTCGGCGCCGTGGCGGTCCCGGCGGCTAGAGCGAGGGATTGGAACCGCGGCTGGAATGCCAGAACGCGAGAACTTCGATGGCCGAGGGCGTGACCCGATAGTAGAGGTGGTAACGGATCCGCGCGAGATGGACGCGGCGGATGCCGGGCAAGACGGGATTCAGTGCCTTGGCGCCGGCTTCCGGATGAACGGAAATTAAATCGAATGCGCGCGCCAACTCGTCACGGATAGCCTCAGGCGCGTCCAAGCGGTTTTGCCTCCACCAGCGTGCCGCTTCGGTGATTTCACCTTCCGCTCGGCGTACAACGAGAACTCGGCGGCGCGGCCGGGTCAAGCGCGCGGACCCAACCCGGCGAGGCACTTGCCGCCGTCAACGGTTTCTCCGCGATCGGCTTCCTCGATTGCCGCCAATAGCGCGGCTTCATCCTCGGGACCAAGCTCGAACGTCTCCGCGTCTTCGGCGGCAATTACAGTAACTGCGGCGCCTTCTTCGAATGGAGCACCGTCGATTACTACCTTCCCGCTTACGATTTTGCCGCCGGCGACCCGCATATTGAGGATTCTAATCCACCCGCCGCCGCCCGTCGAGGTGGCAGTTTCATCGCGCACCTGCGCTGAGCGCCGGGAATTGCGCGAGGAAGCGGAGATCGTTCTCGACGAACAGGCGCATATCGTCCACCCCCAGCATCAGGAGCGCGGGACGCTCGACGCCGAAGCCGAATGCGAAGCCCTGATGCTCGCCGGGATCGTAGCCGACCGCGCGGAGCACGTTGGGATGGATCATCCCCGCGCCCAGGATTTCGAGCCAGCCCGATTTCTTGCACACCGGGCATCCCGCGCCCTTACACAGCACGCAATGGATATCGACCTCGGCGCTCGGCTCGGTGAACGGGAAAAAGCTCGCGCGAAAGCGCACCTTGGTTTCGGGGCCGAAGAACGCGCGCAGGAATTCCGAGAGCACGCCCTTCAGATGCGCCATCGTGACGCGCCCGCGCCGATCGACCATGAAGCCCTCGATCTGCGTGAACATCGGCAGCGAACGCACGCTTAGTTCGTCGCGCCGGTAGCATTTGCCGGGACAGACGACGGCGAGCGGAGGCCGCCGCTTTTCCATCACGCGAATCTGGCCGTTGGAGGTGTGGGTGCGCAGGAGCAGGCCGCCCTCGACGAAAAACGTGTCCTGCATCTCGCGGGCGGGATGATGGGGCGGGAAGTTGAGCGCCTCGAAATTGTGAAAATCGTCCTCGAGGTCCTGGGTGATTGCTACCTCGAAGCCCATCTCCTCGAAGATTCCGAGCATCCGTTCGAGAATTTGGGTAATCGGATGGATTCGGCCGCGCGGGATGTGCAGCCCGGGCAGCGTCACGTCGAGGCTTTTTTCCGCGAGCGATCGCGCCAGCAAGTCGTTCTTGAGCTTCGCCGACAGTTCCTCGATTCGCGCCTCGACTTCGCGCTTGATTTGATTGATCGACTGGCCGAGCGCGGGGCGCTCGGCGGCCGGCACCTTGCGCATCCCGCGCATGATTTCGGTCAGCTCTCCCGATCGTCCCAGCACGCGAACGCGAACGGCCTCGACTTGCGCCTCGGTTGCGCCGCCGGCCAACTCGGCCATCGCGCGCCGCCCGATCTCTTCGAGTTGTTCCTTCATCTTTCGTCTCTGCCGTGCTCTTGGACCGTTCAATCCTGCCCGGATGCGATGAAAACATAAAGGCCGTCTCCACGCCACCCAAAGCCGGGAAGTAAAACGGTGCAAACGAAGCAAGCATTCCTCGCGTTGACAGCCGGCCGCGCGATGCTGGAAAATTCCTTCTGGCAGGAAGCCGCGCGGCGAATGGCGTCAGTGCCGAGCCATCCCGGCGGCGGCTTAGGAGTTCCACGATGCGCGGAGCATCCACATTGCGCCACCGCCCGATCGGGCCGAGCCGTGCCCATCGCGGTCCGGCCAAAATTATCGAACTGCCGTCCACGAAGAATGCGCGCCGCCGCCGCATACTCAAGGCCGGCGCCGGGCTGTTGCTCCTGTCGATTCTGAGTGCGATTCTCGCGCGCCTGTACCAAATCAGCCGAAGCGCGGCGCCGGCGTCCGGCAAAGTCTCGCAACCCGCCGAATCCACCCCGCGGCCCCGCGCCGCCAACGCGCATTAACCGAAAGCGCAGGGGATAGTGCGGCGGGGATGCCACTCGCATATAATTCTTCCCAGTTCCGAATCATGAAAGCCGTACGAACCGTTCTTCTCGCCGCCGCGGCGGCCGCCGCGTGCTCCGGATGCCTGGGCGCCGGCATCGCCAGCATGGCGCCCGCCGTGGCGGGGGGCGTCATAGAAACCGCCAGCATCGCGGCGTCGCAAAAGACGGGGAGCGATATCGGCAAAGCCGAACAGACCGATCGATGCGGCCAATTGGCCGGCGCGCCGCCGGGAGTCCAGGAGTTGCGCAAGGGCGGCGACGGGATAATTTCCACCCGGCAGTGGAATATCGCCTGGCGCAAGGGCGCGCCGATTTGGACGATGACGCCGGAGCAGGGCGCGCCCCTGGACGGCTGGATGCCGAAGCCGAACATTTCGCGTCTCGGCTTCAAGCCGGAAATTTACGGCCAAGTCGATTACGATTCGCCGCGATTCCTTGCCTATGCGCCCGCCGATGTCAGGCAGCCTTCGGACAGCGCCAAGATCGAAACGATGACCGAGGCGTTCGGCGCCGGAATCGGCACGTTCCAATGGCGCGGCCGATCCTACAGCTACGTCCTCGTGAAGAAACTCCCCTGCTTCCAGCACGAACCGTAGCGGGCGGTTGGTAAATTACGGCGCAACTGACCGAAGACCCACATCATCCGCAGACCAAACTTGGGGTGCAGGTCAAGATAAAATCGCGCGAATTAAATCTTGAGAAGGGACAACATTCAGTTGTCCGCGCGCAAGCGAAGCTATAGCCCGGCGTCAACCGGGCGACGCAGTAAGGCGGGATGCGAAGATCACTACGGCGGCGAGACGATTGCGCCGTTGAGGAATTGGTGGAATTGGTGCGGCTGAGCGGGCGGTTTCGTTTTAGCTGTTCGTTCATTCGCGCTTGCAAGGTCCATCTTTGCGGCCAGCGCAACCCCCGAATTGGAGTCCGCAGCAAGAAATTTAAGATGCCGCGTGGCCTCCGTGGCGTAATTTCCGCCCCATCCCGCAATTTGCCTGAACAGCGCGACCGCCATGCCCTGCGCATATGGGTCTTGGCTCTTAGCGGCATTGACAGCCCAGTTCAGCGTCGCTTCTGATCGGGCGCCGATAAGCGATTCAATCGCGGCCACTTCGATTTTCCGTGGATCGTAACCAGTGTGAGTGGTGCTGATGAATTTACCCGCATTCCACGTGGCAATCTCAATTTTATAGGGATTCGCCGCAATCTCCCGCCGCAAGGATTCCACTTTCTGCCGGTAGAACGGGGTGAATCTTTTCTCCTTGCTGATGTTGGCATAGACGGTCCTGTTCCAGCCATAAATCGCAGGAATAAACGCCTTGAAATAGCCTCGCTCCGCCTCGCTAAGCGAGAAGTAATCTGGCGCCCAGCCGGCAACTGACCTTCGGAGCACTAGCAGGGTGCGGAAAAATGATCGCTTTTCGCTCCGCACCGAGGTAGATAGATAGGTGACCGTTGTGGGTTGAGGAGGAAGCGGGGATGCGCGGGACGGACG
>JBOHWK010000198.1:0-9164 GCA_050736715.1 Binataceae bacterium (SeqCode)
CTCCCGGTTCGCATCGGCAACTCTCCTTAACCCGAAAAGATGCCGGATATGCAAGCAAGAATTATGCTAGATAATTACGGGACAGGACACTAGATGATTTTGTTGAGCGGGAACTCGACGATTCCGACCGCGCCGGCTTCGAGCAGCTTGGGAAACAGTTCGCGCACCGTGGGTTGCGCGATTACGGTCTCGACCGCGCACCATTCTTTGCCCTTGAGCGCGGGCGACGGATAAAGCTGCGAAATCGTGGGCGCGGTTATCGACGGCAGGAGCGCGATCACTTTATCCAGATTCGTCCGCGCGACGTTCATCTTAATCCCAACGCGGTTCTCGGCGTCGAGCGCACCGCGGATCAGCACGCCGATTTGGCGGATTTTTGCCTGTTTCCATTTGTCCGCCCACGCCGCCGGATTGGCGACCAGCACCGGGGTCGAGACCAGCAACTCTTCGACGATGCGCAGGCCGTTGGCGCGCAGCGAGGAGCCGGTCTCGGTCACATCCACGGCCGCATCGACGATTCCCTCGGCAACTTTGGCCTCGGTCGCGCCCCAGGAAAATTCAACTTCGGCGTCAACCTTGCGTTCCTTCAGGATGCGCTTCACAAATTCCACGATTTCGGTCGCAATTCTGCCCCCGCGCAAATCTTCGAGCCGCTTCACGCGCGAATCCTCGCGCACGCACAGCACCCATCGCGAGGGCGCTAGAGTCGCTTTGGCATAGACGAAGGTCTCTACCGGTTCGAGCCGGACGTTGTTCTCGACGATCCAGTCGCTGCCGGTGATTCCCGCGTCGAGCGAACCGTCGGCAATATAGCGCGGCATCTCCTGCGGCCGCAGGATGCGGCAGCTTAGGGCGGGGTCATCCACCGTCGGAATGTACGAGCGCGAGCCGACGGCGATGCGCCATCCCGACCGGCGCATCAGTTCGAGCGTCTGCTGCTCGAGGCTGCCCTTGGGAATGCCGAATTTGAGCGTCTGTTTGAATGTCTTCGCGGCCGCCATCGTCTTTTTTTCCGATTCCGCGGCCGCGTCAGGCCGGTTTTTTCTGGTGGCCGTAGCCGGGGCCGTACTTGGCCGGATCGACTTTGCGCTCATCCGCGATGCGCCAAGTTTCACCGTCGAGCCGGCGGAAAAAGCATGACTCGTAGCCCTCGGCGCACGCCGCGCCGTCGCCGCGCTGCTCCACCGCGAGGAGAATCGTATCGCCGTCGCAATCAAGCCGGATTTCGCGGACCACTTGAAAGTTGCCCGACTCCTCGCCCTTGCGCCAGAGCCGGTTGCGCGAGCGCGAGAAATAGCAGGCGCGCCCGGTGGAAATCGTTTCTTCAAAGGCTTCACGATTCATATAGGCGACCATCAGAACACGATCGCTCTGGTAATCCACGGTAATAACCGGGACCATGCCACCGCCTTTTTCGAAATCGATCTCCGATAAAGCTTGGATGGCCATGAATTCACCGCGGCCTTTCGCCGCGAACCGTCAAGTATCGGCCAACGGCGCGATGGATTCAATGCGGGCGCGGCCCGGTTTGTTTCGACCTCATGGCGATTTAACCGGGGAATCGCTTCCAATTGGAATGCCGCGCGAGTAAGTTGAGACGCCAATGGCGCGGGGCTATTCCGATCGATGAAGCGTGGACTGATTCCGTACGGCGGAGCGTTGTTCTTGGCGGTCGTCATAATGGCAGGTGCGAGTACGGCGAACGCCGGGGGCAATCTGCGCAACGTAAAGCACGTGATCCTGGTCATGCAAGAGAACCATTCGTTCGACAATTACTTTGGCGTGCTCCCCTATGTTCCGGGAGGCGCGTACCACTCCTGCTCGGGACCGGGAAAGCGAACCGATCACCGATGTGTGAACGGCCTCACCTGCACCGCGAATCCCGACGGCAGCCTCAACTGCCTCAACTCGAACCCGGACTCCGAAGGCAATACGGTCTTCGCCTATCGCAATCCAGACTATTGCACTTTCAGTCCCGACCACGACTGGCACGCCGCCCATCACGACGCCAACTGGTTCTTTCCGGACGACACGCTCTTGCACAGCCCCAACGACGGCTTCGTCAGGTGGAATGAATCGGCCGATCCAACCGACACCACCATCAGCTACTACACGCAGGACGATTTGCCCTTTTATTACAGTCTTGCCCAAGAATTCGCGATCGACGACAACTACCACGCCGCCATCCCCGGACCGACGTTCCCCAACCGGTCGTATAGCTTGGCCGCGACTTCGTTCGGCCATCTTACTACGGCGGAGTCCGAGCCGCCGTTGCCGGCGGGCTATTATCCGATCACGGGCGACATCTTCGATCTGCTCGACAAGTTCAACGTATCGTGGACCGACTACTATTCCGAAATACCCAGCTCGGGATTTTTCCGTCCGTTTTTCTCACCGCATCTGGTCCCGATCTCCTCGTTTGCGGCGGATGCGGCGGCGGGTACGCTTCCCGAGTTTTCGATGGTTGAAGCAAACGCCGGCATTCTCGGTCCGCGCTCGGAAGAAAACGACGAAGACCCGCCGGCCGACGTCCTGGCTGGCCAGTATTTTGTCTCGCAAATCATTAACGATGTGCGCAACAGCCCCAGTTGGAAGGACACGGTGATCTTTCTGACTTACGATGAGAACGGCGGATTCTACGATCACGCCGGCCTGATAAAGGCGCGTCAGGGCAAGGCGTCGAATCCCGACGGCATCAATCCGGGCCAATGCGCGGATTTGTCGAATCCGCCTGAAAGCGAACTGCCCGGCGGCGGCGTCCACTGCACGGTCAGCCAGGAGAATGCGGCCGCGATCTGCGCGGATTTCACGCCAACCGGGCGGTATCCGAAGAGTTGCCCGCATTTCGATCAGTACGGCTTCCGCGTGCCGATAATTGCGATATCGCCGTTTTCAAAGCGACAATATGTTTCCCACACAGCGGGAGATCACACTTCGATACTGGCCTTTATCGAAAAGCGATTTATGACCCGGAGCGGACGCGGCAAGCATCATCCGGCGATGACCTTGCGTGACGCTAACGCGAACACGCTGGAGGACCTGTTCAATTTCTCGGCATCGCCGTCGGAAAATGCGACACTGCCCGCGCTACCCCCGCCGCCGAGTCCAACCGATCCCGGCTGTCCGTTCAACAGTTCGGAGGCGGGCGAATAGGCGCGCGCGGGGCGGAGAGCAGCATGACAATGGAGGACAAATCAATGAGATCGGGAATCCTCGCCGCAGCGAGTTTTATCCTGGCGATCGCCACGGTTGGCGCGTATTCAAGCCCGGCGCGCGCGGCGAGCGGCCTGATGAAGGTCAAGCATCTCATCTACATAATGATGGAGAACCGCACCTTCGATAATCAATTAGGGGCGCTGCCATACGCGCCCGGCACCCCGTATCATCAATGCGTTACCAATCAGCAGAAGCTGCACGATCATCTATGCGTCGATAGCCTTACCTGCACCGCCGATTCGAACGGCAACCTCAACTGCGCCAACTACAACCTCAATGACCAAGGCGAGGAAATCCACGCTTTTGACGATCCGCGCATTTGCGACGCTTCCGGCCTCGATCACGGATGGGGGGCGGTCCATGCCGAAGTTAACTGGGAACATCCCGGCGACACCTTTTTCTCCACCCCCATGGACGGCTTCGTCCGCCAGAACGAATCCGACAATCCGAACCAGAACGTCGATTACGACACGATCGGCTTTTCCAGTTGGAAGGAAATGCCCTTCTACTACGCGCTGGCCGAAGAATTTGGAATCGACGACCGTTACCATGTTTCCGTGTTGGGTCCGACGTTGCCGAACCGTCTTTACTACATGGCGGCGACTTCGTTCGGCCATACCACCACCGGCGAGGCGGTTCCCCCGTTCCCCGCCGGCTATCAGCCGCTTTCCGGCACGCTGCTCGACCTGATGGAGAAGCGCGGCGTGACTTGGACGAACTATTATTCCGACATCCCCTCGTCGGCGTATCTCCGCCCCTATTTTTCGTCACATATCGAGCAGATTTCGCAGTTGGCCGCGGATTTGGACTCCGATCATTTCGCCGACGTGGTGTATATCGATCCCAATTTCGGCATTATTCCCCCCGGACCCGAAAGCGACGGATCTCCGCCCAATAATATCCGCCTGGCCGAGTATTTTGTGCAGCAGAACATCAGTCTCATCCGTAACAGCCAGTACTGGAAGGATTCGATTATCTTCGTCAACTATGACGATCCCGGCGGCTGTTACGATCATGTTCCCCCGCCACACGTGCCGCAGTACGGAGCGCGCACCCCGGACGGAATTTATCCCGGCCAATGCGAGGACCTGTCGAACCCGCCGGCCAGCACGTTCCCGGGCGGCGGCGCCAATTGCAGCCAGAGCATGAGCGATGCCGCCTCGACCTGTCCGGGCTTTACGCCAACGGGACCGTATCCCAAGAGCTGCCCCGCCTTCGATCAGTACGGCCCACGCTGCCCGTTCTTTGCGGTATCGCCGTTCTCCAAACCGCATTACGTCTCGCACACCCTGTCCGACCATACATCGCTGGTCGCGCTGGTCGAGGAGCGCTTCATGACCCCGCACGCGCGCGGCCCGCATCCGGCGCTCACGCTCCGGGATGCTAAGGCAAAAATCCCGCTGGATATGTTCGACTTCAAGCATTCGCCGTCGCTGAACGCCACGATTCCAACCGCACCGCCACCAAGTTCCAGCGACGACGGCTGCAACTAGCCGTTCTCCCCGCGCCTGCCTCCCGCCGCTTGCAATGGCGGTGTGAAACCCATATTACGTCTGCATGACGGCCTAGTTACGGCTGTGTTACAGCGGGAGGTGGGACATCATGCAGGTAAGGAGCATCTTTGCGGCTGGCGCCATTCTGGCGATTGTTTCGATAGCGGCCGCTGCCGGCACCGCTCGCGCCAACGGCGACCTTCGCAAGGTGAATCATGTCGTCGTAATGATTCAGGAGAATCATTCTTTCGACAACTATTTCGGCGTTCTCCCCTATGTCCCGGACGGCCCGTATCATCCGTGCACTGGCCGCGGCGCGCGCACTGACCACCAATGCGTTAACGGCCTGGCCTGCGCCGTCGGTTCGGGTGGCAACCTGGATTGCTCGAACTCGAACCCGGACGAAAGCGGCAATCCGATCTATTCGTTTCACGATCCGCGCCTATGCACCGCGTCGGACCTCGATCATGGATGGATTGGAAGCCATAACGAGGCCAACTGGGAGCAGCCGGCGGACAGCCTGTTCTCCAGTCCCAACGACGGCTTCGTGCGCCAGAACGATGTGGCATTCCCCAATACTCAACCAACCGCTCACGACACAATGGGCTACTACAATCAGGACGATTTGCCGTTCTATTACACGCTCGCGGAGACCTTCGCCATGGACGACGAGTACCACTGCGGGATAATCGGCCCCACCTTGCCGAACCGGTTGTATTCGATGGCGGCGACCTCTTTCGGCCACACCACCACCAGCGAAACCGTGCCGCCGATACCCGCCGGTTATCGGCCGCTCACCGGCTCGTTTTTCGACTTGATGGACAAGTATGGCGTATCGTGGAAGAACTACTACTCGGACCTCCCGAATTCGTTTGAATTCCGCCCGACCGGGGACCCGAATGCGGTTCCGATCGCGCAGTTCGTGACCGACGCGGCGGCGGGCACGCTGCCTCAAGTGTCGTTTGTCGATCCCAACTTCGGAATTCTCTCCGGCCCGGCGGAAACCGATGAGCATCCGCCCAGCGACATTCGCGCGGGCCAGTACTTCGTCTCGCAAATGGTGAACGCGGTCCGCAACGGCCCCAGTTGGCAGGATACGGTGATCTTCCTTACCTACGACGAGCATGGCGGCGCCTACGATCATGTCGCTCCGCCCAAGGCGCCGCAACGCAACGCGCGCAATCCCGACGGAATTTTCCCGGGGCAATGCAAGGATCTCTCGAATCCGCCCGGCAGCACGCTGCCCGGCGGCGGCGCAAATTGCAGCATCAGTATGGGCGATGCCGCCGGTCTATGCCCCGATTTCACGCCGAACGGGCCGTACCCCCGCGATTGCCCCAGCTTCAATCAATTGGGCTTCCGCGTTCCGTTCACGGTGATATCGCCGTTCTCAAAGCCGCACTACGTCTCGCATAAACTCGCCAGCCATTCGTCGATGCTGGCGTTTATCGAGGAGCGATTTATGACCCGCCACGGGCGTGGGCCGCATCCGGCGATGACGCTGCGCGACGCCAACGCCAATACGCTGCAAGACTTGTTTAATTTCAATCGTTCGCCGTCGCTTAATGCCATGATTCCCACGGCGCCGCCGCCCAGTCCGAGCGACGGGGGCTGTCCGCCGCCGGGCGGCATCAGTGCGCCGAGCGGCCAGGCCGCCAAAGCGTGGCGGCGCGCGGTGGATGCCGGGCGCGTGGTTATCCCCGCGCCGTAGCAGGCAAATGAGTGCGCCGGGCAACCCGGCGCGCTCACTGCCGGTAATAAAACTGGCTGCTTTCCTTTAGTTCTCCCCTGAAGGGGGAGATTACAGAGGGGTAAACCTGATGCTGAAAACTACTTTTTCGGCATCAGGTTGAGCGCGGCGATGACCTCTTCGGTGTGGCCGTCAACCTTTACTTTGGGGAAAACCTTGCGCACCATGCCGGACTTGTCGATCAGGAAGGTCGTCCGCTCGATTCCCATGAACTCGCGCCCATAGAGCGATTTTTTCTTATACACACCGTAGGCGCGCGTGACCTGGTTGTCCGGGTCGGCCAGCAGCGGAAAGTTGAGCGAATACTTGCCCGCAAATTTCGCGTGCGCGGCGGATGAGTCGGCGCTAATTCCCACCACGTTCGCGCCCAGCGTGCGGAGCCGATCGACATTATCGCGAAAGCCGCACGCCTCCACCGTGCATCCGGGAGTCATGTCCCTCGGGTAAAAATAAAGGACTAGGTTGCGGCTCCCGATCAGATCCTTGAGCGCGACGGTCCGGCCCTCGCCGCCGGCAAGGGCGAAGGCGGGCGCGCGTTTTCCCGCTAGCGCGGCGCTCGCGCCTTGCGCAGCGGCGCTTCGGGATTTCGGCGCGGAAGGTTTCTTTGCGGCCTTCGCGGCCGCGGACGGTTTGGCTTTCATGGTGAGGACTCTTTTAGCCGCGCCCGGCCCGGGAGGCAAATCCTCCGAATACCGAAGTCATAGAACCCACGCCCATCAACGACTTTATGCACCCTAGTTGACGCGGCAGGACGCACGCCCTACACTTGCCGCGGGCAGTTTACGAAGGCCGTCCCATTGCAAATTCATGGCTGTTTACACCGATCTGGGCAAACCGCTCCTCAAGGAAATCGCGGACGATTACGGTCTTGGGCGCATCGCCACCCATGCCGGTATCCCGCAAGGCTCGGTCAACACCAACTATCTCCTCGAAACCGCGAAGGGAAAGTTTCTCCTCCGGATCGACGAGGTCAAAAGCGAAAACGAACTGAAGCGCGAGCTCGACCTGCTGGTCTTCCTGCGCCGCCATTCCTTTCCCTGCCCGCACCCGCTTCAGGATCGGACGGGCCGCTTCTATCGCACGCTGGACCGCCGCTGCGTGTCGCTGTTCAAATTCCAGGAAGGGCGGGTGTTGCCGCCCGCGCGGCTTAAGGTTTCGCAGTTGGAGACGATCGGGCGCGCGCTTGGAAATCTGCACATCGTCGGCAAGGGCTACAAGAAGGGGATCGACAACCGCTTCAGCTTCGAGCGGATCGCCGACCTGTATCTTAGCGTGCGCTCGCGGCTGCCGAGCTACTTCCGCAAGATTTGCCGCACGCTCGACGACGAAACCGATTATCTGACCCGGTATCTGGAGACCAAGCTGCCCAAGGGCGTGGTTCACGGCGATCTGTTCGCCGACAATGTCCTGTTTCGCGGCGAACGGCTGACCGCGATGCTCGACTTCGAGGCCGCCTGCCGCGGCAAATTCATCTTCGATCTTGCGACCGCCGTCAACGCGCTCTGCTTCATCGACGGCGGCTATTCGCTGGACCGCTTCCGCTGCGTGGTGGCGGGCTACGAATCGGCGCGCACGCTGTCGCTCGCGGAATGGGACGCCTTCCCCAACGAACTGCGGTTCTCGTCGCTGCGCTTCACCGTCACGCGCCTGCACGATTTTTACCTGCGGCCAGCCGATGCGCGCTCCCGCGTGGACCAGGATTTCCGCGAATTCTTCGATCGCCTCCGCGTCCTGCGCCGGGAAAAAGAGGGCGGGATGGAGCCGCTCCTGATGGCGATGGCGACCGGGTACGATTACCGCAAATACCAAAAAGTGAAGGCGACGGAACGCCGGCTGGCCTGACCGCCGCACCCGTGGCCGGGCATCGCGATGGCCCCGATTTTTGACCGCCAGCCCGCGCTGTGGGTGGAAGTATCTCCCCCGCGCGGGATCAATCCGGCGCCGCTGCTCGAGCGGCTCGCGCCCCTTGTCGGCCATGCGGACGCGATCAATCTGACCGACAATTCGCTCGGCAAGGTTAAGCTGTCGGCGCTGGTCTTCGGCGCAATGATAAAGCAGCGGCTCAAGATTCCGGTGGTGCTTAACGTCTCCTGCCGCGATCGCAACCGCTTTGCGCTCAAGTCCGATCTGCTCGGCGCCGCCGCGCTCGGGATCGACGCGGTGGTGGCGCTGGGCGGCGACCGGGTGGGGCCGGACGCGGACGGCAAGCCGATTCCGGCGCACGATCTCACGCCGTTCGCGCTACTTGAGATGATCGGCGCACTAAATCGCGGCGACACCGGAGAGGGCCAGCCGCCGCTCAAGACGCGGCCGAATCTGCTTCCCGGCGCGGTCGCCAATCCGAACCGCAAAGACCTCGATCTCGAATTCGCGCTGCTCGCGCGAAAGGCCGCCGCCGGCGCGCGGTTTGTAATCACCCAGCCGGTGTTCGAGACCGCCGTTGCGCGCCGCTTCATCGCGGGCGCGGATGCCGCCGGCCTCAAGACGATGCTCGGCATCATGCCGATCAAGCGCGCGGCGATGGCCCGTTACATGACGGAGCGTGTAGCAGACCTAAGCGGCGCCGCGCCGCAACTCGACCGTTACGCCGGGATGGACGAGGCCGAGGTTCGCGCGGCCTCGATTCGCAATAATCTCGAACTGATGGAGTCGCTCGCTCGCGAGACCGCTGGATTTACCGTCATGAGCGGAGGCGGGCCGTCGCT
>JBOHWK010000199.1:0-2514 GCA_050736715.1 Binataceae bacterium (SeqCode)
GGCCGTCGCTCGCGATCGAGTTGGCGTTGAAATTCGACGATTGGCGCAAGGAGAACGGCTTATGAGCCGGAATACCGCGGGCAATGGCGCCCGCACCGGAAATTCAGCGGCGAAAGACCGCGGCAAAATCGAAGATGCGGTCCGCACGATTCTGCGCCACCTCGGCGAGGACCCGGACCGCGAGGGATTGCTGGTCACCCCCTCGCGAGTGGTCAAGGCGCTGGAATTCTTGACTGCGGGTTACAGCCGCGACCCCAAAGCGGAGATCAACGGCGCGCTGTTCGCCGGCGAAGGCTATCAAGAGATGATCCTGTGCAAGGACCTCGACTTCTACTCCCTGTGCGAGCATCATCTGCTGCCCTTCATGGGCAAGGCGCACGTTGCCTACCTGCCGAACCGCAAAATCGTGGGCCTCTCGAAGCTCGCGCGGATGGTCGAAATTTACGCGCGCCGCCTTCAGGTGCAGGAACGGCTCACCACTCAAATCGCGCACACGATCATGGAGGAGATCGCTCCGCTCGGCGTCGCCGTGGTAATCGAAGCCGAGCACATGTGCATGAGAATGCGCGGCGTCGAAAAGCAAAACTGCCACATCACGACCTCCGCGATGCTCGGGGTGTTCCGCACCAACGTCGAGACGCGGCAGGAATTCATGCAATTGTTGGGCAAGATACCGGCATGAACCCGCGCGCGAAGACTAAGTCATCTCCTCCGGGCGATGCGAATGCCCGCCCCGAGTTCGACCGGTTGGGCGTCTATGCCCTCCGCTATGTGAAACCCGGGCAGACGCTCGGATTGGGCACTGGCCATGCCGCGAGCGCCTTTATTCGCGCGCTCGGCAAGAGCGGAATCAAGGTGCGCGGCGTCCCGACCTCCAACGCGAGCGAGAAACTCGCCCGCTCCTTTGGCATTGAGATTACGACGCTCGGCGAAGCAGGCCGCCTCGATATCGACTTCGACGGCGCCGACGAGGTCGATCCGCACCTCAATTTGATCAAGGGCTACGGTGGGGCGCTGGTGCGCGAAAAGATCGTCGCCGCCGCCTCGCGCCGGTTTATCGTGCTCGTCGGCGCCGAAAAACTCGTACGCAAGCTGGGCGATCGGCGCTCGCTCCCGGTCGAGGTGGTGCCCTTCGGCGTGCCGCTCGCGCTCAAGCGAATCGCGGCGCTCGGCCTCGATCCGCGCGTGCGCTATTCCAACGGCCGGCCGTTCGTCAGCGATAATGGCAACGCCATCCTCGATTGCGGATTACCGCGCGCGATACGTCCGGCGCGTCTCGAACGCGAATTGCACGTGATTCCCGGCGTGGTCGGCAGCGGCATCTTCGCCGGGATGGCAACGGTCGCGCTGGTAGCGGAAGAATCCGGGAAGATTCGCACCCTCAGGCGCCGTTAGCGGGCCGCGGGATGCGGCTTAGGCAATCCCGCAGGTTTTTCCGCTTGGTGTCTTTGGCCGGTTGGTGGTAAGTCTTCTTCTCCGATGCCGGCGAAGTACACCGAAGTTAACGGCTGCGCCATCCACTACTTTTATTCCGGTACGACGACGCTGCCCGAGGCCGTTCCCGATTTTTCCCGCGGACGGAAAATCGTGATGATTCACGGCGCGGGCTCCAACGCCCACACATTTCATCGGCAGGTCGCGGCGCTCGGCGAGCGCCACAGCCCGATCGCGCCCGATCTGCCCGGACATGGCCGCTCGGCGGGCATCGAGGGGCTGCGTTCGGTAGCCGATTATTCCGATTTCGTCGCGGCGTTCATGGACGCGCTCCAGCTCGATTCCGCCGTAATCCTTGGCCATTCGATGGGTGGCGCAATCGCGATGGACTTTGCGCATCGCCGGCCCGATCGTGCCGAGGCGCTCATCCTGAGTTCCACCGCCGCCAAATTCAACGTCACCGCCGAACGGCTTGAAGCACTGCGCGCGGTGACGTTGGGCCGCACGCCGCAGCCATTCAATACCGACGGCTACGCGCCCAAAACTTTGCAGGAAAATTTCGGTGCGGTGCGCGAGGGATGGATGGAGCAGATCAAGACCGATCCGCGCGTGCGCTACACCGATATGCTCGCGGTAGCCGAAGTTGACCTGCGCGGCGACCTCCCGAAGATCGCAAAGCCGGCGCTCGTGTTGGCTGGCGCCGACGACCAGGGCACGACGGTGGCCGCCGCCGAATTAATCGTTGCCGGCATTCTGGGCGCAAAGCTGCACGTATTCGCCGACGCGGGCCATTTCACGCCGCGCGAGCGGCCGGCCGAATACAACGCCGCAATCGAGGAATTCCTCGCCGGGCTTATGTGAGTAGGTTCACTACGAGGGGTTTCTGCTTAGAAGCAGTCTCATGAATAACGTGGAAGGGATCGAAACGAGAATGCCAAAATTTTCGGCCGGGAGCGGCGATCTCCGGGGCGCGCCAACGGCGCGCCAGGATATTAGCCCAGGGCAACGCCCTGGGTTATCAGGTCATTTGAAAGATTAGCGCCCTGGAGGGGCGCGGGGAATCCTCCCGCCCCTACAGGG
>JBOHWK010000200.1:0-11224 GCA_050736715.1 Binataceae bacterium (SeqCode)
TATCCGGTGCGGGTCGAGATGGTCTCGCGGTTTCGCAACGCAAAAGAAAACAAAGCCGTCATCGACGAGGTCGCGAGCGGCAAGGTCGATATCGTCATCGGCACGCATCGCCTGCTTTCCGCTGACGTGAACGTCCCGCGCCTGGGCCTGTTGATTATCGACGAGGAGCATCGCTTCGGCGTGGCCGACAAAGAGCGGATAAAAAGGCTCAAGAAACTGGTCCCCGTGCTGACGCTCACCGCGACGCCGATTCCGCGCACGCTGCACATGGCGATGCTCGGGTTGCGCGATCTCTCGGTGATTCAGACGCCGCCGGCCGACCGGCAGGCGATTCGCACCTTCGTGGCGCATTTCGACGACGCGACGATCCGCGACGCGATCGTGCGCGAACTGACCCGCGGCGGCCAAATCTTTTTCGTACACAACCGCGTCGAGAACATCGAATACATGGCGCGCCACCTGGGCGCGCTCGTGCCGGAGGCAAAAATCGCAATTGCCCACGGCCAGATGAAGGAGCGCGCACTGGAAGACGTCATGCGCGGCTTTATCGAAAAGCGCGTGAACCTGCTCGTGTGCAGCGCGATTATCGAGTCGGGCCTCGATATCCCCAACGCCAACACGATCGTCATCAACCGCGCCGACCGTTTCGGATTGGCGCAACTCTACCAGTTGCGCGGGCGCGTCGGCCGTTCGCGGCAGAAGGCCTACGCCTATTTGCTCATCCCCGGCGAACACATCATCACGCGCGACGCCAAGCGCCGGATCGACGTGCTGCGCGAACTCGCGGAATCGGGCAGCGGCGGCGGCTTCAAGCTGGCGATGGCGGACCTGGAACATCGGGGCGCGGGCAATCTGCTGGGCCGGGAGCAATCGGGCGAAATCACGGCGGTCGGCTTCGAGTTGTACACCGAGATGATGGAAGAGGCGATCGCCGAACTGCGCGGCCAGCCGCATCGCCCAGATTTCGAGCCGGAACTGCGAATCGGCGTTCCCGCTTATCTGCCGGACGCTTATGTCGCGGACGAAGGCGAACGGCTGACGCTTTACCGCCGGCTCGCCCGCGCGAACAGCGACGAGGAATTGAACGAACTGCGCGCGGAATTGCGCGATCGCTTCGGTCCCGTCCCGACGCTCGTGGAGAACCTGATCGCGGCGATGAATCTGCGCCGCCAAATGAAGGAGCGAATGATCGTGAGCGCGATCATGAAGCCGGCGGCGGGCGGCGATAGCGCCGCGCAACTGGAGCTTCGGTTCCATCCCGACGCCCCGGTCGATACCGCCCAGCTCGCGGCGCTGGCGGATCGGAACCGGCGCACGATGCGGGTCACGCCCGCGTATCAGGTAATCGTGCGAATCGAGCGCGGCGCCGCCGCCGCGGAAGGGCCGGAAGATTACGAGCGCCTCTTCGGCCAAATCGCCGCGGTCTTGCAGGCGCTTGCGGGCTGTGAAAAGTTGGATGAACCGGCGGCGGCCAAAGCGGGTTCGACCGCGAATTAAATCGATGCAAACGAGGGCATGGTTCACGCGGATCGCCGCGATTCTCGCGCTGGCGCTGGCGGCGGGATTCGCGGCGGCCCCGGCGCGCGCGCAGCAAGTCGTCGATGAGGTGGTCGCGAGCGTGGACGGAAATCCGATCACGATGCGCGACGTGATGGATTTCGCGGCAATGAACGGGAATCCGGTTCAGCCCGGCGACCTGGCCGGCTCACCCGCCGCGAAGGCCGCGCTCAAGAGCCTCATCGAGGAGCGGCTGCTGGAACAAGAGGTGAAGAAATACGCGGACAAAGTCGATGACGATCAGGTGACGCAGTACATCCGGGAATTGCGCAACGATCGGCACATGAGCCAGGCGCAATTCGACGCCTCGCTCAAGGCCAACGGAGTCTCGCAAGAAGAGTTGCGCCGGCGCGCGCGGCTCGATCTGGAAAAGGCGCTGATGATTCAGGACGAGGTGCGCGAGAAAATTAATGTGCCCGAGAGCGGCATGAAGGCCTACTACGACGATCACTCCGCGGAATTTACGATCGCCCAGGAGCGTTACCAGCTCGCGCAGATCCTAATCGCCGCGCCCAAGAGCGCAACCCCCGCCCAAGCGGCGGCGGCCGAAAAGAAGGCCGCAATGGTCCACGCGCTCGCGCTCAAGGGCAAGGACTTCGGCGCGCTCGCTAGGCGCTATTCGGACGACGATTCCAAGACCAGCGGCGGCGAGCTCGGATGGTTTAAGCCGTCCGAAATAATGAATCAGATTCTGGCGGGCATCAAAGGCTTGAAGCCGGGCCAGATTTCACCGGTGATTCGGAGCGTTCACGGGTTCCACATCGTCAAGGTGGAAGACCACGAAATGCCGGGCGTGCTCCCCTTCGCCGCGGTGAAAGATCGAATCCGCACCAAGCTGCTCAATCAGGCCGCGCAGGCGCGCCTCCAGACTTGGGTCGAAACGGACCTCGTCAAGCAGCACTACGTCGAGACGCTCTACTGAGCGGAGATAGGAATCCGCCACCCTTGACCTATCCCCGCCCGCGCGATAAGTGTCGGCAAAGTTAGCCACGCCGCAACTTGCGGGGAGGGGAACCATGCCAAAACATCAAAGCATTCTGGGGGGGGGCGTTCGTCCTCGGCGTAACGCGCGCCTTCTTGTGTCCGCTCGGTATGAATGTCACCCCTGCCTCCGCGAATTACCCTTGCGCGGTGCCGGGGGAATGCGATGTGGAATGCGCTTCAGTGACGCTCAACAACAATGTGGGCGACATTATCTCGGGGACCTTCGAGTTGACTTCCAGCGACCCCGGCGAGGACTTTGAGCCATTCGATTCAACCCTTGCGTATGGCGTCTGCGCAAGCCTGGGGGGCGTCGCCGTGACCTGCACCACTAACGTGCCGGTTCCGTTTCAGTTCACCGCCGAGCAGGCCACCACGACCCTTACGGCGTTCATCGACTTTCACGCCGACGGCGACGAATCGTGCGCCATCTCGGCCTCGGCCAGTGCCGCTCCCCCGCCTCCTCCGCCGCCCCCTCCGGGACTATGCCCGTATGTGCCGCTCAGCGGAGGGCTTTGCGGTGTTGTGCACCCAAACATCGCCGCGCCGCAGAGCGCCGGTGGCGACAACTGCAACCTCGTTATCACAGTTACGGATAGCGGCAACACAGTGTCCGAGGGGTCGAGCCAATATCCCTACGACAGCTTCACAACCGGCTGTGGCGGCATCGGGGGTACCGTCACCCCAGGCGACGATATTGAGGTGGGCGTCATCAATAACAGCAAGCTGCCCGTGTACGGGATCGGATTGGACGCCGGCGGGAACCAAATCTTCGCGTTTGATGGCGACGGGATAAATTGGTGGCAAGGGCTTCCGAGCAATCCCGCCGATAACAGCTTTGGCGGCTATGGCGGCCCGGACGCCTATTTCCCCAACACCAGCAGCCTGACCACCGGCCCGGTGGCATTTGTGAATCCGATTCCGCCGGGAGGAACCACCTATTTCTCGCTGCAGACCAATGTCACCGACCCCACGCAATGCGATCAGTTGATCAAGCCGTTCAGCGACACTTTCAAGGGGCCAACCATCGGCCTTCCCGATCAACCTTATGAGATAGGCGCAATGTTCACGCCGAATACCCTCGCCGCAACAAACGGCTTGTCGGGCAAAGGTCCCCTTCTCGACGCCGCCTATGCCTGCGGCTTCACGAATTTTGATTGGGTGCAGCAAGTAACTAATTACCCGGTGATCGCGTACGCTATTAAATACCCAGGCGTTCCCTTAAAGGTTCCGTTTCACGACCCTCCGCCGGGGGGGCTACAGCATCTGGACCCGAGCGGCCACCTAAAATCAGATCCATCCACTGCTTATCCATTTTATTATGATTCGCAGAACATGGAGCCTCCCACTTTGCAAAACCTGCTCCAGTCGCCCAACTTGGAGGACAATGAAACCCCTACGACGCTTAAGTACGAAGACATGCCCTATCTTAGTAGTTTGCCCACTACAGCGGCTACGCCGCCTTGCGGCATACAGGGAAAAGGGCCGCAGTTGGATAAGAGCAAGTACATGGCGTTTAATACCTGCCTGGTCGGCGTCAATGGAGGAAACCCGATACCGCTTAAAAAATGCTTTACATGGTGCAGCACCTACAATGGAACATTGGGAGGCGTGTCTCTGCTAAGGAACCTTCTCGCTCCCGACTGGGGGAGCGGTTTCGGCGGCGTCACGATTATTAGCACGGACGAGATGTCCGATTTCCAAGGAATCTCCCTCACCAGCGTTAATGGTCTTCCCGTGGGCGGCGGGATGCTGCCCGGCGGTTCGTCCGCGCCGACGCAGACATTGAGCGATGGCGACGACTGCAACGGAGCGTTCACCGGCACCTTCAACGGCAACATCACCGTATCGGAAGGGCAGAGCTGCACCTTCGCGAATGGCACGATCAACGGAAATGTAACCGTTCGGGGCGGGACGTTGGCGCTCTACGAGGATATCGTGGGCGGGAACGTCCAAGTCCATGGTGGCGAAGGCTTTACCATTGCGTCCTACACGACAATTAATGGGAATCTGCAGGTCCAGAATCTTCCGGCGGGAGAGCAGGCCAACTACGTTTGCGATTCGAGCGTGAATGGGAACTTGCAACTTCATAACAATGGAGCCGATCTGGATATTGGCTCGTACAGCCCGGCGCTATGCGGCACGAACGGGGTCGGCGGAAACCTGCAGGCGAATAATAACGATGGCGCGGTGTCGGTCGTCGCCAACGCGGTCAAAGGGAACTTGCAAATAAACAACAACAGCGGGGCAACCGAGGTCTCCAACAATTCGGCAAACGGAAACCTGCAATGCAACAATAACTCTTCAATTACCGGCAGCGGCAACACGGCCAAGCAAGCGCAGGGGCAGTGCGCGGGGTTTTGAGCGATGCCGAACAAAGGCACCTTCGGCATCCTGGGAACGGGACTGGCCGCGTTCGCGGCCATTTTTGTCGCGTCCTCGGCTGCTTATGCTGGCGCGCGGCACCGGCCGAGAAAATGCGCTGGGGCGGAGGTCACCTTGGTTTTCATTTCGCCTTATGGCCTTGTTCCGCTAGAAAGGCTTTTTCACCGATATCCTCAGCTTGCCGGCCGCATTGGCGATTGGCCGTCCAATCGCCATGCGCTATATCGTACCCCGCCAACAACGTTCGTCGCGTGGCGTGGCCCTACGGAAAGCGGGCCAAACAATGCGGGAAGGGACTTTGCGAGAATCGTTTCCCTTGGCCCCAGTGTCGATGGAAGATACGCTTTCGATCCACAGCCCGCTGTGTCCTGCAGCAGCAGTGGCTTTCTGGTTACAGCCACCCTGAATTATAATGAGAATTCTGATGTGTCATTGAGGAATAGCCTATGGCGTCCCGCGTTAGAAATCGTAGTTTTTCTCCTGAGGCCCGGAGTGACCGTTGACGTAAAATGGCAAGTGCGAAATAGCAAAGGTGTTGAGGTACACCATCCCCCTATTATTTTCCCAGACTCAAGATATCCCATCACGGTGAGCAAGACGATCGATTGAGAGGCGCTTCCATGGGTCCGGTTCCGTCAACCGAGGCCGGCCGGAACGGCGCAACGCTTACAGGTGTGTACGACATGTCAGACTTCCAAGGGATCGCCTTAACCAGCGTTAATGGCCTTCCCGTGGGTAGCGCGATGCTACCCGGAAGTTCCTCCGCGCCGGCGCAGACATTGAGCGATGGCGACGACTGCAACGGAGCCTTCACTGGCACCTTCAACGGCAACATCACCGTATCGGAAGGCCAGAATTGCACCTTTGCCAACGGTACGATCACCGGCAACGTCATGGTAAAAGGCGGAACCTTGGCGCTCTATGAAGTTTCTGTCGGTGGAAATGTGCAGGTTCAGGGCGGCAACGGGTTCACCATTGCGTCGTACACAAGGATAGGCGGAAATTTGCAGATCCAAAATCTTCCTGCCGGAGCGACAGCGAATTACGTTTGCGATACGAATATTAACGGGAATCTGCAAGTTAAAAACAATGAGGCCGACGTTCAAATAGGCTCCTCCAGTCCGGCGTTGTGCGGCGGCAACGGGATCGGCGGCAATTTGCAGGCCAATAACAACGAGGGTTCAGTATCGATTTTTGCAAACGGCGTGAGCGGAAACCTGCAGGTGAATAACAATCGCGCGGTCTCGCTGATCTCAAATAACGCGGTCATTGGAAATTTGCAATGTAACAACAACTCCGCGATCGCCGGCGGCGGGAACACGGCCAAGCAGGCGCAGGGGCAGTGCGCGGGGTTTTAGGCGATGATCGGGATGCACACCTTCGGCGGCTTCGCGGCGGGGGCGGCTATGTTTGCCGCCGCTTTTGGATTGTTGGGAACTGGCCGCGCGAGCGCGCAGCAATTGCCAAAACAATGCGCCACGGCAGAGGTGCGATCTCTAGCAATTACTACTACTCACATGGAGTACCTTTATCAGCTTCTTGTGACGTATCCCAAGCTTACTGGCCATATCCGCGGCGCTGCGAACCGCATAGAGGACCTCTATTACGTCCTACCCACAACCCTCCTCGAGACTCCTACGAGCATGAGTATTGAGCCAAGAACCGTCGGGGATTATCTCCCGGAGTGGTTCTTCGCGCTGGGTCCGGTTGCCGATGTAAGTAGTTACGCTCGGAATGTGAGCGCACAGGTGTCGTGCACCGGCACGGGAGTCCTGATTACTGCCACCTTGACCTTTTTCACCGATGGCATATCCTTGCGCCCGGATCGATGGCGGCCTGAGATGGAGATAGTCGTCTTTCCCAATCAAGCGGAGGTTACCGTCGGCCTCAAGTGGCAGGTGCGGCTGGCGCGGCTGTTCGAATCCTCCAAAGAAGTGAAATCCAAAGATGAGTTTCCGGAGTTGAAGAAATACCCAATTACGGTGACCAAGACGGTCAAGTCAATTTGGGCTCATTGAACCCCCGGTCCGACGCTATGCGGCACGAACGGCATCGGCGGCAATTTGCAGGCCAATAACAACGAGGGTTCAGTATCGATTTTTGCAAACGGCGTGAGCGGAAACCTGCAGGTAAATAACAATCGCGCGGTCTCGCTGATCTCAAATAACGCGGTCATTGGAAATTTGCAATGTAACAACAACTCAGCGATCGCCGGCGGCGGGAACACTGCCGCGAAAAAACAAGGGCAGTGCTCGGGGTTTTAGGCGATGCTAAGCAAGGTGACTGTCAGCACCCTGCGAACGGGAACGGCCGCGCTGGCGGCTATCCTCAGCATTGCGCCCACTGGTCACGCCCAGGTTCCGCAGGGAAAAAATAAATGCAGTGCTGCAGAAGTGCACTTGCTATCGTTAAGGTCGGTGCCGGAAGTCGTTTTTCATCTGCCTCGATCTACGCCACCCATGATGGCGGTCGGAACGGCAATCGCGCCAGCCAACCTGCCTGGTGCACCGGGAAAGAAAGTGGCCTTCGTCGTCGCGGTTGGTCCGTCTGTCGACAGCCATTTTTCCTCGCACATAGGGGCTTCCGTATCATGCACCGATGCGGGAATTTTAGTTACGGCCACTCTAACGCTCGAATATGGCACCGGTCTATTAGATAACATCTCATGGCGCCCTGAGATAGAGCTTGTCGCCGTGCCTCTTCGGCCCGACGTTACGGTTGCAGTGAAATGGCAAACGCAGTTGGCTCATGACCTAACAGAAGAATCGATAGAGGACTTCATGAAATTGAGGCTGATGAAATTTCCCATCATGGTCAGCAAGACGATAAATTAAGCTGCGGCGCGGCTTCGGCGGCGTAACAATTATTAGCATGGACGAGATGTCGGATTTCCAGGGGGTCGCGGTTACCAGCGTTAACGGCCTCCCCGTAGGCGATGCGATGCTGCCCGGCAGTTCGTCCGCGCCAACGCAGACCTTGAGCGACGGCGACGACTGCGACGGCGCCTTCACCGGAACATTTCACGGCATTATCTACGTTTCCCGCCGTCAAAACTGCACCTTTGCGAATGGCGCCATCTATGGCAATGTCATTGTGAACGGAGGCACCTTGGCCCTATCCGGCGATGCGATACACGGGGATGTGACTGTCCTACGCAACAGTGCCTTTAGGATTTCCTCTTATACCGAGATCGATGGAAATCTCGATGCCGGAAATCTGTCGGCGGGAGGCACGGCCAACTATCTATGCGACTCGTTCGTCGATGGGAACCTGCTATTAGATGGGAATCAGGCGGATATGTATATCGGCTCGCAAAGCACGGCGCTGTGCGGCGGCGACGGGATTGGAGGCGATCTTGTGGCCGGAAATAACCGCGGCGTGGTAGCGATTACGGGCGGTACGGTGGACGGAAACGCGTTACTCATCCACAACCTCAGCAACACGGAGGTATTCCAGAATACGGTTGGCGGACTTTTGCAGTGCGCGGCGAACGTGGCGATCGCAGCTGCGGGAAACACGGCATGGCTTAAGCTCGGCCAATGCGCAGGAGTTTCAGGCGATGACGACCATGGGGTTGAAAAGGAACGCCGTGAACATTAAAGCTGCGATCGTCCTTCTCGCCGCCGCTTCTGTTCTTCCACGGTTCGTGGACTTTTGCAATGCGCGGCGGACGTGGCAATCGCAGCCGCGCGCGGGAAACACGGCAAAGAAGAAGAAAGGCCAGTGCGCCGGCCTATAGGGCGATGCTGAAAAGAGCAATGCTCCGCAGGTCGCTCGGGGTGGCAGTCGCCGCAATTATTCTCTGCCGGCCGATAGTGGCGCGGGCGGTCGCGGTAGAGATAAAATGCGCCGCCGGAGTGGTAACAGATATCTCCGACTCCTCCGGCGGGAATAACTATTTGCGAAATTATTTTCAGAGCCTCCCTCAATTTGATCTTCGCGCCGTACAGCGCAAGCGTAGCCTAGCCCAGCAGCGCTTCGGCGCCCTGGTGAATGCGATCAGCGGCTCTCCGCCGCGAATATTCATCATTAAGCCGCGCACGCGGAAGACGCCGGAGAGTCCTGGGGGCAAAAGGGTGCATATCGTCGCGATTGGTCCATCCCTTAGCTACTTGGACACTTACGATAGCCCGATCGTTTCCTGCACTGAAAATAGGTTCACCCTTACCGTGACTGTTATTTATAACGCGCATAATATGATAAGTCATTCGTTTGGCTTCGTCGGGTTCCGCCCCAAGGTAGATATAGCAACGGCTCTGCTCAGAAAGGATGTGAAATTCACCGTGCGGTGGCTGGCGCAGGAATACGGCGGCCGCAAGCTAGACCATGCGCCCCCCGGGAACCAGCCTCTCAAGTACCCATTCATCGTTAGCAAGACGATCGATTAGTGTGAAGGTATGTCGGGAGCTTGACGGGGATGACGATAAGGCTTCGATTTTCGACGATGGGATTAGAGAAGCTTTGGGGTAGCCGCAAGTACTGCAACGGCGCCTTCACCGGAACCTTCGACGGGAACATTTTCGTCTTGGATGGACAGACCTGCACCTTCGCCAACGGCACAATCAACGGTAATGTTATTGTGCGCGGCGGGGCCATCGCTCTCTATGGGGACACGGTGAACGGAGACGTAAAAATTAGTGGCGGCAGCGGGTTTACCATCTCGTCTTACACGACAATTAACGGAAATCTGTGGGTCCAAAATCTGTCGGCGGGAGGTACGACCAACTATCTATGCGACTCGTTCGTCGATGGGAACCTGCTATTAGATGGAAATCAGGCGGATATGTATATCGGCTCGCAAAGCACGGCGCTGTGCGGCGGCGACGGGATTGGAGGCGATCTTGTGGCCGGAAATAACCGCGGCGTGGTAGCGATTACGGGCGGGACGGTGGACGGAAACGCGTTACTTATCCACAACCTCAGCAACACGGAGGTATTCCAGAATACGGTTGGCGGACTTTTGCAGTGCGCGGCGAACGTGGCGATCGCAGCTGCGGGAAATACGGCATGGCTTAAGCTCGGCCAATGCGCAGAGGTGTCAGTTGAGGAGCGCGGTCAATGACGAGAGCCGCAATCCCGGTCGCAATTCTGCTGTCTTTTGCAAGCGTCGCATGGGCGGGCGATGCGCCAGCAAGGCCTGGCGCGATCTTCAAGGTGGCAATTTCCATAGATGCGCTTCATTGCGCGCGGTTGCCTGCAAGGCCAGTGGAGCATCCTTCACTGCCACCGCTAAAATTACGAATCTCAGCAATCAGGCGCACGAGGTAGTTCTCACACGGTCTTCGTGGTTCTCCGCGAGCGACGAGGTTTACCTCGAGCCGGATATGAGGCAGTCTGCGAGTGACGGCGGCGCATGGAGCGCGGTGATAAAATCAGGGCAGTCGTATCCCGTGTCGCTACCTTTGGTGGACAGGTCGCCGCGCGAATCGGTGAAATTCAGGTTAGTAGGTGTTTTCATAACCTGTGGAATCGGAAAATACTTCTATCCGAGCAACTACGTGACGGTACCGCCTGTGGCCAAGTGCAGACCGTAATGAGCAAATCGCAAAGCCCGGCCCTATGTGGCACGAACGGAATCGGCGGGAATCTGCAAGCGAACAATAACGATGGCGCGGTATCGATTGTCCTAAACGCTGTAAGCGGAAACTTGCAGGTCAACAAAAACAGCGGGACCACGGAAGTCTTCAACAATTCGGCGAACGGGAATTTGCAATGCCACAATAATTCGTCGATCACGGGGAATGGGAACACCGCGAAGCAGAAGCAAGGCCAGTGTTACGGGTTCTGAACTGGAATCCATGATTATGAAGAAAGCGGCGCCAGCGCTTTTTTGTTCCTTATAGTGGGCGCGGTGTGGGCGGGCACTGTCCCCAGCAAAAGCGGAGCCGTGCTCAACGTCGAAATATCGCTAGACACGGCTTCCTTGAAGTGGCCGTACGGCACGTCAGCTCCCTACACCTTCCGCGTGGACGCCAGGGTCACCAACATCAGCGGTACCGGGCAGAGAATATGCACTTGGGGCGAGAATTGGGGGCCGTGGCTATCCAGCAGCCAGGCGGAGTTTCCGACCGCTATGGAATGGAGCAGCACGTACGCGGTTCGCATGGGGCCGCTTCGGCCGCCGGTACGCTGTTGCGGCAACACTGCACCCTGCGTCAGCATTAGGGGGGCCAACGGGAGATCGCTAGCAGGGTGCGGAAAAATGGCTGAATAGCAAGAACTTGGCTTCCTTTTGGAGCGTTAGGATGGATTGTTCGAGGGTTGGTTTGCGGTTCAGTTGCGCGATCGGGTCAGCGTTGGC
>JBOHWK010000201.1:0-4222 GCA_050736715.1 Binataceae bacterium (SeqCode)
CAATTGAGCGGCGGCGGCCGGCGATATCGCTTGATCGGCCTCGAGGAGGCCGGGCGGGTGTACGGTCTCATCCTCGACGCGGCAAAAAAGCCCGATTAACCAGCCAGGTGAGTTGCGGCGGCTTTGCGGCTGTGGTCCCTGGCCGAGTCCGGCTCGAAGGAGGCCCCCGAATCGGGGTAGCTCCCGTATGGCGTGCGGACAGGACCCCTAAAATCGGGTAGAATCAGCCGGGCGGGAGGCAACGGGGAATGTTCGAGGACGAATCTATCGACGTGGCGTGCCCGAAGTGCGGCCATCGGAACTCGATTCTGGTGCGCGCCTTCGAGGAGTCGGCCGAGGTCCATTTCGTCTGCGCAGGCGAACAATGCAAGGCGGCGGTGAAAGTCGAGGCGAAGCAATTCCGCAAGCGGCTCGATAAGGTGCGCCGGGAAGTCGAGGAACTGGAGCGCGCGGCGGGCGGCAAGCGGCCCAAGCCGACGCGCAAAGGCGACTTTCAGATTTGACCGGCGGCGGTCGAGGGCGGCGAATCGGCGCCACCGCTGCGCAGTGCAGCGAGGCGGGCGGCGAGCGCGTCGATTAGTTTCATCCCCGACGCGCCGGGGCATTCGGCAACTTCGATTACCGGAGCGCCCGTCTTGGCGCGCAGCCGCGCGAGCGCGTCGTCCGACTTGGCGGCGCGGGCCAGTTCTCCGTTGGCGAGGGCGGCAAGATGCTCCAACCGCGCGTGGCTTTGCGCGCCGCCATTGGAATCGCTCAGGGCCGCGATTTCATCGGCGCCGAATTTCTCCGCGACCGCGCGATTGAACAGGATCGCGGCGGGAGCCAGCCCGATTTTTTCCAGTTCGGCGTAGGTCTCGATCGTTTCCGACACCGAAAGGCCGTCCGCCGTCGCCGCCTGCACGATCGCGCAGCGGCGCCGGTCGTGGAGCATCCGCGCGATCCTGCCCGATTCCTTGCCTACGATGCTCTCGCCGAAGGTGCCGTGTGCCGTGTCGGGCATCTTGAGGAAACTCAGCGCCTGGCCGCTTGCGGGCGCATCGACGATTATCGCCTCCCAATGCTCCGATTCGGCGGCGCGCGTTTCGGCTTCGTAATAGACCTTGCCAATCATCATCAGTTCGCGCAGTCCAGGCGCGGCCTGCACGAAAAATTGGTACAGCCGGCTCGAAGTCACGGCCCGCAGGATCATCCGGCTCGGAACGACCACGTGCAGATATTCGTCGAGGGCATGGCGCCCGTCGAGGACCATCAAGGACAGATTCGGCGCGGCGGCTACGGGATCGAATGAGGGCTTCTGCCCGAACGCTGTCATCAGCGGCGCGCGCGAATCGCATTCCATGAGCAGCGTGCGGCGGCCGGCTGCGGCGGTCACTTTCGCGAGCGCACCGCTAAGCATCGTCTTGCCGACGCCTCCCTTGCCGAGGACGATTACGACGCGGCGGGCTAGAATTTCGTCAAGCATTGGAAAATCAATCGGCAATTGCGCCGCTTACCATCGAATCAGGTTGGCGCCCCAGGTAAGGCCGCCGCCGCACGCATTGAGCATCACGAGATTGCCGTCGCGGATGCGGCCCTGTTCGATCGCCTCGTCGAGCGCGATCGGCACGGAAGCCGCCGAGGTGTTGCCGTATTCCGCGATATTGGTGAAGACCTTCGATTCGGGCAGGCCCAATCGCTCGGCGACCGCCGTGATGATCCGCAGGTTCGCCTGATGCGGCACGACCAGATCGATGTCGGCCAGGGTGACTCCGGCGCGCTCCGCCACCTGCCGGGTAATTTCGGCCATGCTCTTCACCGCGAGCTTGAACAGTTCGGGGCCTTGCATCGTGATCGCGTCGTCCGCCGAGCGGCGCGCTTCCGAATCGAACGCGCCACGGATTCCCGTCGCGCGCAGCGCGAGCAACTTCCAATGTTCGCCGGCGGAGCGCATCAGGCTTTGCATCACTCCGCGATTACCCGGTTCCGACACGACGACTGCCGCGCCCGCGCCGTCGCCGAACAGGACGGCGGTGCGCCGATCGCTCCAATCGGCCATCGTCGATAGCGCGTCCGCGCCGATTACCAGTACGCGCTTGAAATCTCCCGCACGCTCGAAGGCGTCCGCGACCGACAACGCATAGACGAAGCCAGAGCAGGCAGCGGCGACGTCGAAGGCCGGAATCCCGCTCAGGCCGAGCCGCTCCTGGATTTGGCATCCGAACGAGGGGAATGCGTACTCCGAGGAGACCGTGCCGGCGACGATTGCGTCGAGCGCGCCCGGCCTAATTCCGGCGCGATCGAGCGCGATTCGGGAAGCCGCCGCCGCCAGGTCGGCCAGCGATTCGCCGTGGCACAGCGCATGGCGCCGCACGATTCCGGTGCGCGAACGAACCCACTCGTCGGAGGTGTCCATCGTCCGCGCGAGGTCGTCGTTGGAGAGCGTCCGCTCCGGGACGGCGCGGCCGGTTGATACGATTCGCGAACCCATGCCGATTCCTTGCCGTCATCCGGCCGGCCGGAACGCCAGTGTCGTGTTGGTCCCGCCAAAGCCGAATGAATTATTTAGCGCGGCGCGGATTTTCGCCGCCCGCGCGCGATTGGCCACGTAATCGAGGTCGCATTCCGGGTCGGAAACTTCCTGGTTTATCGTCGGCGGAATCGTGCCGCGCTCGATCGCCAGCGCGGTGAAGGCCGACTCGATCGCGCCGGCCGCGCCGAGCGTATGCCCCGTCATCGACTTGGTCGAGCTTACGGCAATCTTCGCGGCGCGCTCGCCGAAGACCCGCTTGATCGCCTGCGTCTCGGCAATATCGCCCTGTGAAGTCGAAGTGCCGTGGGCGTTGATGTAATCGACTTCGTTCAAATCCACCCCGCCGTCGTCGAGGCACAGCGTCATGCACTTGGCGGCGCCGCGTCCCTCCGGCGCGGGCGAGGTAATGTGATAGCCGTCGCTGTTGGCGGCATAGCCGCAAATTTCGGCGATGATTTTCGCTCCGCGGGCGCGCGCGGCTTCGTATTCTTCCAAGATTAGCACGGCGGCGCCCTCCGCCATCACGAATCCGTCGCGCTCCTTGTCGAACGGGCGGCTTGCCTTTTCGGGCGCGTCGTTGCGAGTGGATAGCGCGCGCATCGCGGCGAATCCGCCGATTCCCAAGTCCGTGATCGCCGCCTCCGCGCCGCCCGCGATCGCCGCGTCGAGGTAGCCGAGCCGGATCATCCGGTACGCCTCGCCGATCGCGTGGCTGCCCGAGGCGCACGCGCTGGTCGTCGCGAAACTCACCCCGCGCGCGCCGTAGCGAATCGAGATATGGCCGGGCGCGAGATTTCCGATCAGCTTGGGAATGAAAAACGGGGTGAGATGCCTAAGTCCACCGCCGAGGAAGACGTTGTGCCCCTCCTCGATCGTCGCCAGCCCGCCGATTCCGACGCCGACCAGCACGCCCACCGCGTCGGCATTCTCCTCGCCAATCTTGAACTGCGACTGGCGCATCGCCTGCTCCGCGGCGGCAACCGAATATTGGATGAATAGGTCCATCTTTTTGATGTCGCGCTTTTCGATCCAGTCCTCGGGATTGAAGCCCTTGACCTCGCCCGCGATGCGAACCGGGAACTCGCTCGCGTCGAAATGGGTAATCGGGCCGATTCCGGAGCGGCCTGCCGTGAGCGCCTCCCAATTTTGCTCCACTCCGATGCCGAGCGGCGTCACCAGTCCGATTCCGGTGACGGCAACGCGGCGATTCAAGATTTGTCTCATCGCACCCCGCATCCTCTCCCTAACTAATATCGCATGAACGTCGGGCGGCTCCATCATCCATGAAAATCGCTCCGCCGTCGAGAATCCAAGAACAAGCAGGATGAGACCGATTCGGACCGATGCCAGCGGTTCCCGGCCGGCGGCCTCCATTGGGGACTCAAAGTCTATGCCGAAGTGGTGCTGAACTTCCTCGGCATCGAGTGGGACGCCATGTTCGACTGATTCACGCTGAATTAGTTTGACTTGACTTTAACCGGGCCGTTTGGAACATTGTAGCGGACGACACGGCGGTTGCGAATTGGGGAATAGCGTATTGGTCCAGACGTCGGCTTCGAGGGAGGAGTTGGTTATGAAATCGTCCGCGGGCAAGGTCTTCAGCATCGCGTCGGTTGCCGCCATCGTGATTGCGGCGGGCGCGATTGCAACCATCGCCGCATCGCGTGGCGTCGCCACCATCGCGCCGGGAACGCCAATCTCCCTATTGGCGCC
>JBOHWK010000202.1:0-12340 GCA_050736715.1 Binataceae bacterium (SeqCode)
CATCAATCGATCGAGGAAATTCGCCGCTTCATCACCGCCGATTCCCTGGCCTACCTGAGCTGGGAGGGTCTGTACTCATTTGACGGCCATCCCCCGAGCGGCTTTTGCGACGCCTGCTTCACCGGCAAATATCCGGTCGAAATCCCGCGCGACACCGCCCCCGAACAATTGCATCTCTTCCTCGCCAGCGAAAACGGATTGAAGGATTCCGGCCGGTGAAGGGGTTGGCAATCGTTACGGTCGTGGTCTGGCGGCTTCGAGGACGACGAGGCGTTCGCGGATGTCGAGCGCCTCGTCGATGCGCTTGTGGAGGTAGCCGACATCGGCGCGCAGCCCGATAAAGCCATCTTCCATGCGCTTTTCGAGTTGATGCATCTCTCCGCGCAGCCCCCCAATCTCGCTTTTCATTTCCGCGCGCAGCCCCGCAACCTCGCCATGCAGACCCGCCATCTCTGCGCGCAGCCCCGAGATTTCGCCTTGCAACTCACCGCGCAGGCCTGAGATTTCGCCTTGCAACTCTCCACGCAGAGACGTGAAGCCATCTTCCATGCGCTTTTCGAGTTGGCGCATTTCTCCGCGCAGGCCCGTAATCTCCCCACGGAGACCCGCGATATCGCCCTTCAATTCTTGAATTTGCGGCGCGATCAGGTCTTGGAACGCCTGCTTGATCGCGTCGTAGGTGCCCTTTAGCGCCATTGCGGTTCAATCGTAGCCGGTTCGTGGTCGCGGTTAAAGGATGTCACTCCGGCGCGCTCCGCTGATTCACCCACCTGAGCATCGCGATGAGGGCGTCCATTGCCCACCGATTTAACATTCCCGTAACAGAAACGCGCTAGGACCGTAAAGCTGAGGCATTAGGTTTCCAGCCGAGAATCTAACTTTCACCTATGGGAGGTGTATCGATGAAACCATCGTTCCGTATTCGCGGCGCTATCGCGGCCATGACCGCCGCCGCACTCGCGCTGGGCGCATCCGCCGCGATCGCGTCCACGCAATTGATTGGGGCCGGCTCCTCATTCGATTTTCCCTTCTTCCAGAAGGCGTTCTACGAATACAGCCAGGACCATTCCAATGTCACCGTGAACTATCAATCGATCGGGAGCGGCGGCGGAATCAATCAGTTTATCGCCAAGACCGTCGATTTCGGCGCGACCGACGTACCGATGAACGCGGCGGAAGTGAAGCGCGCCGGCGGGACCGTGCTGCAAATCCCCATCACCTTGGGCGGCGCCGCGATGGGCTACAACATTCCCGGCATTCCGCAGGGACTCAAACTGACCCGCGCCCTTATCGCGGACATCTATCTGGGCAAGGTCACCAAGTGGAACGATCCGGCGATCGCCAAGCTGAATCCCGAAATGAAACTGCCCGGCATGGCGATCACCGTCGTCCATCGCTCTGACGGTTCCGGCACGAGCTACATTTTCAGCGATTTCCTGAGCCACGTGTCGCCCGAATGGAAAGCGAAGGTCGGCACCGGCAAGAGCCTGCAATGGCCGGTGGGAATCGGCGGCAAGGGCAATGAGGGCGTGGCCGGCGCGGTGAGCCAGACTCCGGGCGCGATCGGGTATATCGAGTTGGCCTACGTGCTGGAAAACCAGATGACCTACGCCAAGGTTCAGAACCAGGCCGGAGATTACGTTTTTCCCTCGATCGAAACGGTCGCGGCGGCGGCGGCCGAGAAGCCCAAGGTCAACGCCGAGGACTTCTCAATCGTCGATCAGGCGGGCGCGGAATCGTATCCGATTAGCGGCTATTCGTGGGTCGTGCTCTACCAGCATCCCAAGGACCCCGCCCGCGCGAAGGAAGTCAAGCGCGTGATGAAGTGGCTGGTGACGAAGGGGCAGGCGCTGGCGAAGTCGGTGGACTACGTGCCGCTTCCGCCGAACGTGCAGCATGAGGCGCTCAAAGTCATTTCCGAGATGAAGGTTTGACGAATCGCGGGAAAATCGCCGAGCAAGCCGGAGGCTACCTTGGCCGCTCGCATTGATGCCGCCGAACGCGCGCCGGATCGGAGCGCCGAGTCGATCGTGACCGGAGTGCGGGCAAAATTGCCGGCCGCGCCGAGCGGCCGCACATTCGAAATCTGCGTTTATGGAGCGGCGGGAATCTTCGTCGCGCTGGTTGCGGGACTGTTTATCGAATTGTTGTGGAGTTCGCGGCTGTCGATGGCAACCTTCGGATTCTCCTTCCTGTGGACCAGCGAATGGAATCCGGTCACGAGCCAATTCGGCGCGCTCACGTTTATCTACGGCACTCTCGTCAGTTCCGCGATTGCGATTATGCTGGCCGCCAGCATGGGGATAATGGCAGGCGCGTTCCTGTCGGAATTCTGCCCGCGGGCGCTCGCCTCGCCATTAAGTTTTCTCATCGAATTGCTCGCCGCCGTTCCGAGCGTCGTGTACGGACTGTGGGGCTTGTTCGTGCTGGCGCCGGCGATGCGCGAGTATGTCGAGCCGTTCCTGCGGGACACGCTCGGCTTCTTACCGATTTTTTCGGGTGCGATTTACGGCGTCGGGATGCTGACCGCCGGAGTGATTCTGGCGATCATGATCGTGCCGACCGTCACCGCGATTTCACGCGACGTGCTGGCCGCCGTTCCGCAAACCCAGCGCGAGGCGATTTGGGCGCTGGGCGCGACGCCCTGGCAGGGCTTTTGGATGGTGGTGCTGCCGGACGCCCGCGCGGGAGTGTTCGGCGCGTGCATCCTGGCGCTGGGCCGCGCGCTGGGCGAGACGATCGCGGCGACGATGGTGATCGGGAACCGGTCGGCGATTGCGGCCTCGTTGTTTGCGCCCGGCTACAGCATTTCCAGCGTGATCGCGAATGAATTCACGGAAGCGACCACGCAGGTCTATCTGAGCGCGCTCATTGAGTTGGGCCTGCTCCTGTTTGTGATTAGCGTCATCGTCAATGCGGCGGCGCGGCTGCTCTTGTGGACGGTATTCCGCCCGGCTGGAAGCTGATGGAAACGGCAAGCCACAGTCCAAGTTGGATGCGCAATTGGCGCAGCACGGCGGGAGTTTTCCTGACCGGATTTTGCGCGGCGGCGGCGGCGGGCGTCCTCATTTTGATTCTCGGCTACGTCGTAATTAAAGGCGCGGGCGCGCTGTCGTTCGATTTCCTGACGCATGTGCCCCATCCGATCGGCATTCCCGGCGGCGGGGTCGCCAATGGAATCGTGGGCAGCGTTATTATCGTTGGAATTGCGGCGCTGATGGCGGTTCCGATCGGCACGCTCACGGCGGTCTATCTGACCTTTTTCAGCCGGGGCACGCCCGCCGCCATCGTGCGGTTCCTTTCCGACGTGCTGTCGGGCATCCCCAGCATCGCGATCGGACTTTACGCCTATGCCGTGCTGGTGGCGCCGCTGGGCCATTTCTCGGCCTTCTCGGCGTCGTTCGCATTCGCGGTGCTGATGCTGCCGGTGGTGGTCACTGCCACGGAGGCTGCTATCGCGGGCGCGTCGCGCGAACTTTACGAAGCGGCGCTGGCGCTCGGCGTGCCGCGCCATCAGGCAATAGTGCGCGTGATAATTCCGTCGGTCCGCAGCGGCATTATCACCGGGATCGTGCTGGCGCTCGCGCGCGTCACCGGGGAAACCGCGCCGCTCTTGTTTACCGCATTCGGGAGCCAGTTCTGGGAATTGAATCCAAGCAACCCGATGGCGGAATTGTCGCTGCAAGTTTTCACTTATGCGATCTCTCCCTATAAATCGTGGCACGAGCAGGCATGGGGCGGCGCGCTGATTCTGATTCTGGCGGTGTTCTTACTGAGCCTTGCCGCCCGGGTGATTTTGCGCCCGCTCGCGCGGAGCTAGCGGTTGGCGCGATCGGCGGGCGGCGACATCAGGCGCCAGCCGATAGCCGCGGCAATTGCGCAGCCCAACAGCAGCAGAAGCAGCAGCACGGTTTGAAGACCGGCGGGATGGCGGCGCAGTTGCAGCGCCGGGTCCGTTTCAAGTTTTCCTCCGTCGAAGCGCGCCGCAATCGGCGGCGGCCTGCCCTCGATCGGCGCGACCTGCAAATTCCTGAAGTAGGCTTTGCCGGAACTGAGTTGGCCGAACGCGCCCAATTCGCAGAATATCATCATTGAACCGCTCGTTGCCGGGTCGAGGTTCCCAAGGCGATAATAGAAGCTAATCGGTTTCCATCCGGTGGTTCCGTGAAGCGAGGGAGTCGGCAGGGTCATTCCTTCCCGCACCTCCACGCGCAAGCGCGCCCCTTGTCCCGCTTGGCTGACTCGGTCCGTGCGGATTTCCACGCTGAATCGGTACCAGGAGCCGGGGGAGATGGAGAACAGCCGCCGCATTCCCGCCATCGCGGGCGCGGGGTTGTCGATTTCAATTTCGGGCGGTGCGCCTTTGGGCGCGGAGAGTCGGCTTGCATTCGGCGCTCCGAACGGCATCCACCACGGAGGCCGAAAGGAGTGCGGGGCAATTGCGGCCGGATTCCGGGGCGTGAGGAGATCGATCGCGCCGGCGCTCGATGGAGAAGGAGCAGCGGGCGGAGCATGGCACGACGCGAGACACAGCGCCGCGATCGTCAGGGCGATCGTCCGCAGTTTGAAGCGATTGGCGGCGCGGAGTCTCATTGCCAGTTCGCGATCCCCGGCCCCTGAAACCACATCCGCGCATCGTGGGCCGGATGCGTCATGATCGCGCCGGTCCACAGCGGATAGAAATAGACGAAGGCAATCGCGGCGCCGCCTACGATTACCGCGCAGACGAATCTTCCCTCCGATCGCCCGCCGCGCCACGCCGATACCAAGTAGATAATCGCCACGGCCGCGGAAATCGCGGCGCCCTCGCGATGCGGGACGCCGAAATATAAGGCGGCGGCGGGCGGGATCAGCAACAGCGGATACTCCCATTTGCTCGCGGCTCCCGTCCAGCATCGCCCCAGCGAATCGCCGATGGCGATCGCGCCGATGAACAGGGCAGGCAGGTAGTCATAGATGAGCAGATAACGCTTGATCGGCGCCCACATCAGGAAGAACGCGAAATAGGCGATCGTGAGGAAGAGCGGCCCGGACGCGCGTTGCCGCACCGCGCGCGCCGCCATCAACAGGACCGCCGGGATAATCTCCCACCATACGACGGGGTTTCCGCCGCACCAGACGGTTTGAATCGAATCGGCATCGGCGCGGTGGAAATACGGGAACGGTCGCAGCATCAGCGGCCAGCTCCAGAACGGCGACGAATTCGGCGACATGTCCGGCAGGCGGACATTCCCCCGCAGCATCCAGCGTTCGTAGCCGATGGCATCGGAAAGACCCGTCCACCAGCCGTGGTAGAAGTAGGGAATGAAGACGGCGACGTATGCGATCGCGGCCAGCCCACCCGCGAGAATTAGCGCGCCGATTATCGCGCGCAGCGGAGCGCGAGCGGATGCGGCGAGGTGGTTCTCGAACCTGATAATGTCGAAGACGATAAAGCCCGTTGCCAGCAGGACAATGACCTCGGAAACGCCAGTCTTGGCGCCAAGGGACAATCCGAGCGCGATTCCGATCGCCGCGATCAGCCGCCGGCGCGCGATGGGGTCCGCGGACTCCGCCAGGGTGAATAGCAATAGAAACACCACCGCCATGATCGCGAGGTATCCGGTATTGATCATCCCGGTGCGCGAACAGACCAGAAACAGGCCGTCGAGCGACACGATCGCGGCGGCAAAGAGGGCGGCGGGGCGCGAATCGAGCGCCTTTTTGGCGATCGCATAGACGAGCGGAATCATCGCGGCGCCGATGCAAACATTGGGCAGGCGCCAGGCCCAGGGATTGTCGCCGAACAGCAGGACGCTCGCCGCCACCATCAGTTTCGCAAGCGGCGGCTGGAGGGACAGCATATACGGCCATCCGCGCAGATAGCTCCCCGCCTGATGGAGGACGGTGTTTTCGTCATAGACGGGGGAGGGCGGCGCGTCGAGGCGCCACACGCGCACGGCGAATGCGGCGGCGGTGAGCAATACCACCCATCCGCCCCCGCCGCGCACCCAGGCCCAAAGGCGCGTGCGCGTACCGCCGGCTTGGACGGCGCCGGCGGCGCCTGCATTGTTAGCCGCGCTCATGCGAATCGTTACAGCGAGGACTTCACCGGCTGGACGGCTTCGCCGTTGCGCGCCGCCTGTCCGACGTTCACCGCGACCTCGTCCCCCGCGCTCACTCCGCTGGTGGCCTCGACCAGCACGCCATTGTCGTATCCGAGCGTTACCGGCGCGAGATGGAGCCGCGTGCCGCGGACGATCGGCACATAGACTTTGTCGTTGCGGAAGATGAGCGCATCGTCGGGCACGAGGGGTGTTTGCGACGGCGTTGCGACGGTGAACTCGGCCTGTCCGTACATCCCCGGATAAAGCGCATTGTCCAAGTTGGGCAAATCGACCTCGACCAGCATCGTGCGCGAATCGGGCGAGAGCGCGTCGGGGTGGCGGGCGATCGCGCCTTTGAATTTGCGGCGCGGATACTCATAGAACGTTATCGCCGCCGGATCGCCGTCGCGGATGTGGAGCGCGGCGTTCTGGGGCACGTACGCATAGACGCGGACCGGATGGAGCTGCGCGATCGTCACGATTGCGCTCTCGTCGTTCGTGGCGCCGGTCGGCGCGGCGACGAGATGCCCCGGATCGATGTTGCGCGCGATGACCGCGCCGTCGAACGGCGCCCGTATCGTTTCGTATTGCTGAAGCGCCAGCGCCTGATCGAGGACGGCCCGCGCTTGGAGCATCGCGGCATGGCTTTCGTCGGCGGATTGCTGAGGGATGACATGCTGGCGGACCAGGATTTGATTGCGCTGGTCGGTGATCAGCGCAAGGTTGTAACTCGCGCGCGCGTTGGTGACTTGCTGGTCGGTTTCGGGCGATTCGACGATCGCGATAACCTCGCCCTTATGCACGCGATCGCCCTTGTCCACCTTGAGGACCTTAAGAAAGCCGGGAATCTTCGAGTAAATGTCGGTCTCCTCGAAGCCGCGAACGCTCGCGGGAAGCTTGAGGGTGCGCGTCGAAGGCGAGAGCGACACCCGCTCGACGACAACATGGGGTCCGAGCGCGGCCTCGCTCCCAAGTGCGGATGCCTCACGGCCGAGCTTGGCGTCGCGCGCGTGAACCATCGCGACGGCGACGATTAGCACAATCGCAATCGCCGCGATCCAGCCGAGGTAATAGAGCGCGCCGGGCGTTTTGGGAGCAAAGTTTTTCGGATCGTCGTCCATTGAATATTTATCTTAAAACCCCGCCCCTAGTCTCTCCCCCTTCAGGAGAGGGGAACCGGAAAAGGAAGATCGCGTTGCGTTCCCCCTCTCCTGAAGGGAGCGGGGGACAGGGGGTGAGGTTTCCGTTTTCATGTCGCGCACTTTGATTCATTGCCTTACGCGCCCGGCAGGCCGATCGCCTCGATTTCCGCGTCGCGTTGATGCTTGCCGACGAGACTGCGGCTGAACAGCGAATAGACCGCGGGCACCACGAACAGCGTCATCATCGTCGCCGCGATAAGTCCGCCGATTACGGCGCGGCCCAACGGCGCGTTTTGCTCCGATCCTTCGCCGAGGCTCAGCGCCATCGGCAGCATTCCCAGAATCATCGCGAGCGCCGTCATAATAATCGGACGAAGCCGGATTCGTCCGGCCTCGATCGCGGCGGCTACCGGGCTATAGCCCTCTTCGCGCAATTCATTGGCGAAGGTGATGAGCAGGTTGCCGTTCGACACGCCGACGCCGACCGCCATGATCGCGCCCATCAGCGATTCCACGTTGATCGTCGTCCCCGTCAGCACCAGCATCCACAAGACGCCCGCGAACGCGCCCGGCACGGCCAGCGTAATAATGAACGGTTCGAGCCAGGACTGGAAGTTGGAGACCATCAGGAGATAGACGAGGACGATCGCGAGGATCAGTCCTTCGCCGAGCGTCTTGAACGATTCGTGCATCGCCTGGCTCTGTCCGCGAATCGCGATCGCGTTGCCGGGTGGCAGCGGGCCTAGGCTCGCGATCGCGCGCGCCACGGCGGAACTGACGCCGCCCAAATCGCGGCCGGCCACGGAACAATCCACGTCGATCGCGCGCTGCACGGTGTAATGGGCGATTACGGCCGGATCCCAGGCGTGGTGGATCGTGGCGATATTGCCGAGCAATTGCGGCTGCATCGGCGGTCCGCTTTCGGAGGTGGCCGCGCCCGCGGCGGCGCTCGACGCGCCGCCCGTGCCGGAACTGGCGGCGGCCTGCGCGGGCACCGAAAGCGGAATATTCTTGAGCGCCGCGATCGAATTCATCAAATGCTGCGGCGATTGCGCGATGACGAAATAATTTACTCCGCTTACCGGATCGAGCCAGAAATTCGGCTGCAACAGCGCGGCGCCCGACAGTTGCGAAAGCATGCTGGAGGCGACTTGCTCCTGCGTGATTCCGGTTTGAAGCGCCTTGATGCGATCGGTCTGGACCTTGAGCGCGGGATAGTCGAGCGGCTCGGCGATTCGGAGGTCGCGCACGCCCGGAATCAGCGCCATCTTGTCCTTCAGCCGCAGCGCGATTCGATAGTCCTGGTTCAGGTCGATGCCGGTGACCTGCGCGTCGATCGCGGCGGGCAATCCGAAGTTCAATATCTGGCTCGTGATGTCGGCGGCCTGGAAGTAAGTGGTGACGTTGGGGAACTGCGCGGCGAGCGCCGTGCGGATTTTCTCCTGGTACATCGCGGTCGGGCGATGCTTGGGCTGGAGCTGGATCGAAATGTCGGCGTCCTGCGGGCCGATGCTGTCGGTTTGGTAAAAGGCGAGATCGTAGGAGACGGGCAGGCCGATATTGTCGCTGATGCTCTCCAGTTCGGAGGGCGGAACGATCTTTCGGATCGCGCGCTCGACATTGTCCACGATTAGCTCGGTGTGCTCGATTCGCGTGCCCGACGGCGCGCGCACGTGCAGGCGCATCATCCCCGCGTCGATCGCGGGGAAGAAATCTTCGCCGACCACCGGCAAGAGCGCCAGCGACGCGAGAATCACCAGCGTGGCGCAGGTGAGCGAAAAACCGCGCCGCGCAACGAACGCGCCCAGCGCGCCGCGATACCGCTCGCGCATCCGCTCGAACCAGTGGTTGAACCCGCCGAGGAATCGCGCGAAGAGGCCGCTGCTGGGCGATTCCGCGTGGGTCTCCGGCAGCAGATAGCGCGCCATCGTCGTCACCAGGGTCCGCGACAACAGGTACGACGTGAGCATCGCGAAGACCACCGCCAGCGCGAGCGGCGTGAACAGGAACTTCGCCACGCCGGTCAGCAGCACGACCGGGAAGAACACGATGCAAATCGACAGCGTGCCGATAAAGGTCGGCGCGGCAATCTGCGCGGCGCCGTCGAGGATCGCGACGAGCAGCGGCTTGTGCATCGCGTGGTTGCGATGGATGTTCTCGACTTCGACGGTCGCGTCGTCCACCAGCATCCCGACCGCGAGCGCGATTCCGCCCAGCGTCATCGTATTGATCGTCTGGCCGGTGAGGTTGAGCGCGACTATCGCGGTCAAAATCGAGAGCGGAATCGACGTGATCACGATCAACATGCTGCGCGGCGAGCCGAGAAAGACGAGCACCATCAGCGCGACCAAAATCGCGGCGATCCCGGCCTCGCGTACGACCTCGGTCAGCGCGGCGCGCACGAACTTCGATTGATCGAAGGTGAGCGAGACGTGAAGCCCCTTGGGCGCCGTCGCGCGAATCAGCGGCAGCTTCGCCTTGACCGCGTCGATCACCTTCAGCGTCGAGGCGTTGGCGTGCTTGATCACCATCAGATAGGTGGCCGGCTGGCCGTCCACCCGCACGACGTTGGTTTGCGGCTGATGGGTGTCGGTGACGGGTGCGATGTCGCCCAAGAGCACCGGAGCGCCGGAGGCCCATTTGACCGGCAATTGGTTGAACTCGCTCACGCGCGGGACGCTCATGTTCAGATCGACGTTGTATTCGTAGTTGCCGATCTTGGCGGTGCCCGACGGAATCACGATGTTGCTCGATCCGAGCGCGGCGCCGATATCGCTGGCGGAGAGCTGGTGGGCGTAGAGTAGGTTCGGATCGAGATTCACCATGATCGTCCGGTTGACGCCGCCCAGCGGCGCCGGCGAGGAAAAGCCGGGGATGGTGAACAATTGGATGCGGATGAAGTTCAACCCGTAATCGAACAGCTTCTCGGTCGAGAGCGTGTCGCTATAGATGTTCAGTTGCGCGATCGGGACGTTGCTCGCGTTGTAGGAGATGATCTGCGGCGGCTCGGTGCCGCGCGGCAGAATCGTCAGGATCGTTTCGGACACCGCGTTGATTTGCGCGATCGCGGCGCCGAGGTCCGCGCCGGGACGAAAATAAACCTTCAGGATTCCCAGCCCGTTGATCGATTCCGATTCGATGTGCTCGATGTCGTTGACGGTGGTGGAGTACGCGCGCTCGCTGATAAAGACCATCCGCCGCTCCACGTCGAACGCGGACAGTCCCGGATAGCTCCACACCACCATCACCACCGGCAGGTCGATCTCCGGGAAGATGTCGGTGTTCATCCGGCTGAAGCTCAACACGCCCAGCACGAGCATCAACAGCGCCATCACCGCGACCGAGAGCGGGCGGCGAAGTGCAAGACGGACAATCCACATGGCGTTGCTACGATGACGGTCGGCGCGTTAATTCACGATCGCAAAACGAGGCGGCGCGGCCCGGCGGCAAATATCCAGGCCCGCAACCAAGATAAGGGACGCGCGCCGCTCAGGCAAGTTTGAAAAGATGAAGCGCCGGCTTGCGATCACCGCCGATGACGATGGCGGGCGCGGCGGGTCATCGCGGGGGGCGGATCGACCGCGATCCCGCGCGGTCCGTACAGCATCGTCGCCGCTCCGGTCAGATACTCGATCGGCGTCACGTTGGGATAGAACTGCTGCGCCGCAAGCGAGGCCAACGCGGGATAGACTGTCACGCTGCCCGTCGCGCCAAAGTTCGCCGCGTAGATGAGGCCGTTCGCATCGACCGCGATTCCTTCCACGTCGTTGAGCAGCGTAAGGTTCGAAGCGCCGGCGGGCGCGGCGATTTCCGCGCTCGGCGCGGCTGCGCTCCATCCGTCCGCGTTGGGCGATGCCGCCCCGATGGCCGCTTGTGTGTAGATGGTAATCGCGCCGTTCGCGCCCGGTCCTCCGTTACGGTTCGCCACATAGACGTTGCTGTTCGCATCGATCGCAATCGCCGAGGGCTGGCTGACTTCGGTCGCGGTGCCCGCGATTGTCACGAGCGGTACGGCGTTGCCATCGGCATTTGCCGCGTACTCGGTGACGCTGCCCATTCCGCTGCTGCCCATCGGGCCGCTCTGATTCGCCACCCAGATGTTTCCGGTTGCCGGATCGATCGCGACGCCTTGCGGGGAGTAGAGATTGGTACTGGAACCGGCGATCGTCTGAATTGGCGATGCGTCGCCACCGGCGCTGGCGGAATATACCGTGATGCTGCCCATGAAATCTGAGCCGCCCGAACTATTCGCCACATAGACTTTGCCGCTCAGGCTGTTAACCGCGATTCCCATCGCGCTGGCGATTCCCGTCTTGGGGCCGCTAATCGTCGCGATAGGCGGTGTATTGCCGCCCGCCTGCCAATCGCTCATCGAGTAGGTCGTCACGTTTCCGCCGCCGGAATTTACCGCATAGAGGTCCTGATTGTTCGGGTCATATGCCAATCCGTATGGATAATTGAGCTTGGTCGCCGCGCCGGAAATGCTCGCGGTCGGCGCGCTGTCGCAATTGCCCGCCACCGGCTGATACACATTCACCGCGCCCGCCCCGCTGTTCGCGAAGATTCGCGCGGTCGTCGTGCATCCGGGAGTCGGCGTCGCGGTAGCGGTCGCAGTCGCGGTGGCGGTGGCGGTGGCGGTGGCGGTAGCCGTAGGCGTTGCGGTTTCAGTCGCGGTTGTCGTTGCCGTGGTGGTGGCTGTTGCTGTCACGGTGACGGTGGGAGTTGGCTCGACGATCACGACACCCACGGGGCCATTCAGTCCGCCGTTGACTACCGAAATGGGTCTAACATTTCCGTTAGAACCGGACGCATACACCAGTATGTCGCCACCAAAGTCTGCGACGTAGAGGTTGCCATTGGCGTCCAATGCAATACCGTTTGGTGCGTATAACTGGGTATTATTTCCAGCGATAGTCCTTATTGGCGCGACATCGCCGGTGCTTCCGGCAGCAAACACGAGTATATCCTTTTGCGATGAGTCGGAGACATAGCAGGGTGCGGAAAAATGGCTGAATAGCAAGAACTTGGCTTCCTTTTGGAGCGTTAGGATGGATTGTTCGAGGGTTGGTTTGCGGTTCAGTTGCGCGATCGGGTCAGCGTTGGCGGCGGCGG
>JBOHWK010000203.1:0-12376 GCA_050736715.1 Binataceae bacterium (SeqCode)
GCGTGAGGGCCGCCGCCAATTCCGGTGATTTAGTATTTGGGAGGTGATTTAGCAATGAGTAACGATCGCACCACAATCAGCACGCCGCTCGACAGCGTTTTCCATTGGGAATACGACGTGAAGTTCCCGCAGATGGACCGGCTCTACGAGAACGCCAAGCGCGATCAATGGAACGTTTCGACCGCGCTCGATTGGGAAAAGCCGATCGCCGGCGAAGTGCTGGACATGTCGATGATGCCGATATTCCAGACCGAGCTGTATAAATCGCTGAGCGACGAGGTCAAGTACCAAATGCCGCGCAAGGCCGCCGCATGGCGCCTCTCGCAATTCCTACACGGTGAACAGGGCGCGTTGCTGGTGTGCGGGCAATTGGTCGATGCGGCCCCGGACCTCGACGCCAAGATGAACGCCGCCGCGCAGGTCTTCGACGAAGCGCGCCACGTCGAGGGCTTCCGCAAGTACATCACCAAGCTCGATCGCATCTATCCGATCGACCCGACGCTGGAGAAGCTGCTCCGCGCGATTATGGAGCACGAGCGCTGGGAGCCGAAGTACGTCGGAATGCAAATCGTCGCGGAAGGGCTGGCGATCGCGGCGTTTCGCTTCATGCATCGCGAGACCAAGGACGAATTGCTGCGCGGACTGCTCGAACTGATCATGAAGGACGAATCGCGCCACGTGGGCTTCGGAATGCTGGCGCTGCGCGACGCGGTCCGCAAACTCAAGGGCAAGGAGAAGAAGGAGCTCGAGGAATTCGCCTACGCCGCGTCCGACATGATGGTCACGAAGTTTGTGGACGGCAAGCCGAAGGACGGCTTTCTCTCCTTCGACGACGTGCTGCACAACGAAATCGGCGTTTCAGCCGCCGACATCGAAGCTGAAATGAAGCGCAACACCGCATGGCGCGACGCCGAACTCGGCATGATGAACCAGTTCAATTCGTTCCTGTTCGTGGACACGATCATTCCGTGCCTGCGCCAACTCGATTTGATCAACGAGCGCACGGAACCGTGGTACAAGGATTTGGGAGTGATGGAGATGGCCGCGGCATAGCGCGCAAGCGGCCCCTTTGCGATGAACCAAGCGGGCCGATCCGAATGGACCGGCCCGCTTTACTTTATTGGCATTCGGTGCAAGCGCCGGCGCGGCGCCCTACTGAGCCGCCGCGGAATCCGCGCCGCTGGACGCGACTTGGAATTTGCCGGTGGCCAGTTCCGCCTTGTAGGTATTCCAGTGCTTCAGGACTTCGATCGCGCGCGACAATTGCACGTCCTTCTTCAATGAAATTTCCGCGGCTTCGCTGGAGTTGGGCGCGACGCCGCTCTTCTTGCCGGCCGGAGCCGCATTGGCGCCTGGCGATCCGGTCGCCGGCTTCGATTTGTGCTTCTGCCCGTTCTTGAAGTGATGCAGGAGTTCGGACTCGCGGACATCTTCGTTCAGGTCGATATGCGCGCCCGCTTTTTCCAACTCGGCAATCGTCTCCAGCGGCGGCGCCACCTCGACATCGGGCGTGATTCCCACCGCCTGAATCGAGCGGCCCGACGGCGTGTAGTAGCGCGCGGTGGTCAGGCGGAGCGCCGATTCGTCGTCGAGCGGCAGGATCGTCTGCACGGAGCCTTTGCCGAAGGTCTGGGTGCCGACCAGCACCGCGCGTTTTTGATCCTGCAGCGCGCCGGACACGATTTCACTGGCGCTGGCGCTGCCGCCGTTGACCAGCACGACCATCGGATAGTCCCGGAAGCCGCTCTTTTTGTGCGCGAAGAACTTCTGCTGCTGGCTCGGATCGCGGCCCTGGGTATAGACGACCAGCCCGCCGTCGAGAAAATCGCCCGACACCTTGATCGCCTGATTGAGGAGTCCGCCGGGATTGTCGCGCAGGTCCAGCACCAGGCCCTTGATGCGGCCGTGGTCCTTGGCGCGGAACTTGTCGAGCGCCTTTTCCACGCCGCCTTGCGTGTCCTCCTGGAAAGTTGTGATGCGGAGGTAATCGTAGCCATCCTTCATGATTCTGCTCTTGACGGATTTGATCTGAATCACGGCGCGAGTCAGCGACACCGTGAACAGGGCGGGTACGCCGTCGCGATGAAGCGTCAGTTCGATCTTGGTGCCCTGCAGTCCGCGCATCCGCTTGACCGCGCCGGTCAGCGACATGTCCTTGGTGAACTCGTTGCCAATCTTGATAATCTGGTCGCCCGCCTTGACCCCGGCGCGGTAAGCCGGCGTGTCCTCGATCGGCGCGACGACGGTCAAGACGCCGTTTCGGATGGTGATTTCGATGCCCAAGCCGCCGAAATGGCCGGTCGTCTCGACTTCGAGGTCGCGGTAGCCTTGCGGCGTTAGGTAGGTGCTGTGGGGATCGAGCGACGAGAGCATCCCGCTAATCGCGCCATCGACCAGCCGCTTGGTGGTGACCGGCTCGACGTAATTTTTCTGCACGATCGTCAGCACGTTGGCGAACGTTTGCAGTTCCCGCATCTCGTTGTCGGACAGCGCCTGCGCGCGCCGCGCGGCGATCGCCGCGGAAACGAGAACGCCTGCGCAGAAAAACGCCGCAAGCAGGATGGACCATCGATATCGTTTGATTACTGACATTGACTAACCTGGCCGCCGAAGCAAAACATTGGGTTCCATTATACGCAAAATGCGCCGCGCGATGCACGCGCCTCCATCTTCCTCATCCGGTCTTTGCCTTGAGCAATTCCTGAAGCGCCGCTTTCACGTCCGGCCGCGACCAGTCGAACGGCCCCATGTGATGGGCGGTGATCCGGCCTTGCCGGTCGATCACGAACGTCTCCGGAACGCCGGAGATGCCGTAGCTTGCGGCGACCTGGTTCTCCGGATCGAGCAGCACGGTGAAATGGATGCCGTGCGCTTTGACGAACGGCGCCACCACCGCGCTGCCTTTGGTGTCCTGGCTCACCGCGAGCATTACGAAATTCGGGTTGTTTTTGAACTCCTCGTAGAGCGTCGCCAGCGAGGGGATTTCCTCGCGGCACGGCCCGCACCAAGTCGCCCAAATGTTGAGAAATACGACCTTTCCGCGCAGCGAATCGAGCGAAACGGTCCGCCCGTCGAGCGCCTTGAGCTTAAAGTTGGCGGCCATGCCGCCGGCCGCGACGGGCGCTTCGCCTTCGCCTGGGGCATTCTGCGGCTCCGTGATGGCGATTCCGCCGCTGGGGCTGCGATGGCCCGTCAGCGCGATCATCATTAGCAGCCCCGCCGCGATCGCCAGCGCGGCGGCGGTGTACAGAAAAGCGTTGCGCGACTCCATCCCCGTCAGGCCCGCATCGCCTCGCGGGAGACGGCTTCCTCCGGCTTTTTCTTCCCGGCGGTCAGCATCAGCGCAATTGCGCCGCCGATTATCATAACAATTGCAATCAATTGCGCCTCGCTCAAGCCGAACAGTACGCGCGGATTGATCCTCACGAATTCAACGGCAAACCGGGCGCCGCCGACCAGCACGCAATACCAGTAGAAGATCCGCCCCGGCGGATAAGAGGTCTTGCGCATCGACCACATTATCGCGAACGCGATCGTGTACAGGACGGCCTCGTAAATCGGCGTGGGCTGGACCCGGACTCCCGGAAAATAGCCGGAGACGAGCTGGTAATGGCTGCCCAGCTTGAGAACGGTCTGGGAGTTCCAGCCGATAATCGCGTTGGGGTAGGCCTGCGCCCACGGCAACTTCGAGGGCAGGCCCCAATCGCCGTCGCCCGACACCAGGCATCCGATTCGTCCCAGCGCCTGGCCGATCGCCAGCGCGGGCGCGGCCATGTCGGCGACGGTGGCAAACCCCATCTTGTACCATCGCGCTACCAGGTAGGCGCCGAGCAAGCCGCCGAACAGGCCGCCGTACCAGACGAATCCGGAGCCGGAGAAGACTATCGCCCACGGGTCGGCCATGTAGGTGTGCCAATCGTCGAGCACCGCGTAGATTCGCGACCCGGCGAGACCGGCGGCCGCGCAGGTCAGCACGAGCGTCTGTGCGAAGCCGGGATCGTAACGCTGCCGCTTGCATTCAAGTTCGACCACGTAGTCGGCCGCCAGAAAGCCTAGCGCCATCATCAGGCCGTAGCTGTAAATCGTGATTGGTCCCAGATGAAGAAGAATCGGATACATAATGTCCTTCAGTATATTACGCGGCGGAATGGCCGGGCGACACCCGAATCGGGCGGCGGCGCGCCTTGCGCCCGCGCCATCCGCCATTATAGGACGCAAAGATGCGCGCCGTTCTTCAACGCGTCAGCCGCGCCGAGGTGCGTGCCGCGGGCCGGGTCTTGGGCCGAATCGGTCCGGGATTCCTCGTCCTGTTGGGAGTCGCGCGCGGCGATACGGAGGCCGACGCGGCGTTCCTTGCGGATCGAATCCTTGGAATGCGAGTCTTCGCCGACGGCGAAGGCAAAATGAATCTTGCGATCGGAAAGACGGGCGGTGCGATACTTGCCGTCTCGCAATTCACGCTGCTCGCCGATACCGAGGCGGGCCGCCGCCCCTCGTTCAACAGCGCGGCGCCTCCCGACGAAGCGCGGCGGCTTTACGAGCATTTCCTCTCGCTCCTCCGGGCGCGCGATGTTAAGGTTGAGCAGGGAGAATTCGGCGCGGCGATGGAGGTCGAAATTGTGAACGACGGCCCGGTAACGATCCTTCTCGACAGTAGGAACCGGTGATTTAGATGCCACGGGCGGGATTCTATGCGGTCGAATCGGGGAAGATTTCCTTCCGGCGCGACGGCAATTGGTACACCGACGACGAGCGGATCGACAACGCGCGCATCGCGGCGCTGTTCAGCCGGAGCGTCAAGCGCAATCCCGACGGCAGCTATTATCTGGAAGTCGCCGAGGAGCGCGCGCCGATAATCGTCGAGGACACGCCGTTCGTGGTGCGCACACTCGAAGACGACGGCAAGGGGGGATTCGCGATGCTCCTGAACGACGATACGCGCGAACCGCTCGATCCGGCGGCGCTCGAAGTCGGCCGCCATGACGTGCTCTACGCGAGCGTCAAGCACGGAGAGTTTCGCGCGCGATTTTTGCGGCCGGCCTATTACCAGTTAAGTAAAAATTTCGAGTCGGGCGGCGGCGGCCGGTTCTATCTGAACCTGAATGGCGCGCGCCATCAACTCAAAATCGCGCCGGCCGCGCCGGACGGGGACGAGCGCTGACTGTGGAGCGAACCGGCGCGCCGATTCTTCACCTTGTGCTGGTGCGTCCCGAAATCCCGCAGAACACGGGCTCGATCGCGCGGCTCGCGGCGGCGACGCGCACCCGATTGCATCTGATCGGGCCGCTCGGGTTTTCTCTCGAAGACAAATACTTGAAGCGCGCGGGGCTGGATTACTGGCCGCTGGTCGATTTGCGCACCTATCCGCGATGGGACGAGTTCGCCGCCGAGCATCGCGCCGCGCCGTCGAAGTTCTTCTCCACTCACGCGCGCGCATCGTATTTGGACGCGACGTACGCGCCCGGCGATTTTCTGTTTTTCGGCGGCGAGACGCGCGGCCTGGGCGCGGAGTTCCTCGCGCCGCGGACGAATTCCACCTATCGCATCCCGATCTTCGAGCCGGGCGTGCGCAGCCTAAATCTCGCCAACGCGGTATCGATCGTGGCCTATGAGGCGCTCCGCCGAATCGGCGCGCTCAATGACGCCTGACTGAATCCAGCCGGAACGGTCGCGCTGCGCGGAATCAATCCGCGTGGTGAACGTATCCGATCGGGTTTTTCTTGGGCGGATCGGGCGGAGTCAGGAGTTTACGGACCGTGTCGAACAGGACCGCGATTTGCCGATCGTGTTGCTCGACCTTACGGGCCAGGTCACGGTTCGAGGCAAGAACCCGCCGGAGTTCGATGAACGTCCGAACGATGGCGACGTTGACTTGAATCGCCCGCTTGCTGCGTAGCACGCTGGAAAGCATCGCGACCCCGTGCTCGGTGAATGCGTAAGGCCGGTACTTGCGATGCTGGCCGCGGCGCGCCGACTTTAAGATCGCAAGTTGCGATCTTAAAGAACGGGCCTCTTCCGCATTGAGTTGAAAGGCGAAATCCGCCGGAAACCGATCAAGATTGCGCTTGAACTGCTCGTTGAGCCGCGCGGTAGTAACGCCGTAGAGCTTCGCCAAGTCGCTGTCCAACATCACCTTCTCGCCGCGAATCAGGTAAATGCGGCTGGCGATGCGCTCGATCGGGATGACGGACGCCGATTCGGCCATGCGCGAGATTGCGCGTCGGGATCGTGCACTGTCAAGGCTGGGAACGGAGTTCAGCCCGGCGTCGCGCTCAATTTTTTCTGACCGCGCAACTGCCGCATCCGGAACTGCAAGCCTTCTCGGCCGGTGGCGAGCCGATGTAATAGCCGGAAGCTGTGAGTTCCTCCGCCGTCACCCAATCGAGGCGCGCTTGTGCCGGGCTGTCGCAATGGACGCACAGCCGCTGTTCGGCGCCGTCGTCGCCGATCGCGACGTAAGTCAGCACCGATTTGGCGCAATGATCGCATTGCGCCATCGGGAAGGATGATTCGCTTGGAATAGTCGCAGCCATCGGCGTTAGGTGAAAAGCATATCATTCGTGGCCCGACCCTGCACCCTCACCCGTCCGTCACGGCTCTTGCAAAAGGAGCGCAGGAGCCGCGCCGGCCACCCTCTCCCGCGGAGCGGGCGAGGGTAATCGGGTACGCGCTTCGCGCGACATCGAGGATTCACGCGCGGCGGTATGGCTCGCCGAGCGCGCTCGGCGCTGCCGCCTGGCCGCCCACGATCGCCAGCACAACCAGCGTCAGCGCGTAGGGCAGCGCGAGGAAAAATTGATAGGGGAGGCCCGCGCCGAGCGCCTGCAATCCGAATTGCAGCGCCATCGCCGCGCCGAACAGAATCGCGGCCGCCGCCATCCCCCACGGATTCCATCGCCCCACTATCACCACCGACAGCGCGACAAAGCCGCGGCCGGCCGTGATGTTCTCGACGAAGGTGTTGGCGTAGGCGAGCGTCAGGTACGCGCCCGCGATTCCGCTGAGCGCGCCCGATGCGAGGACCGCCTCCCAGCGCAGGCGGTAGGCGTTAAGTCCCAGCGCGTCGGCCGCTTCGGGCCGTTCGCCCGCCGCGCGCAGGCGCAATCCGTGGCGAGTGCGCATCGCCAGATACGAAAGGATCGGGACCAGCGCGAAGGTCAGATAGACGAGTGCGTTGCGATCGAAAAGGAGCGGCCCGGCAAGTGGGATTTTCGCCAGCGGGCCGAGTGGAATTTTCGGGATCGGCCGCACCATGATCGCGCTGCCCGTGATGCCGAACATCCGGCGGTAGAAAACTCCGGTGATGCCGAGCGCGAGGATGTCGATCGCGGCGCCGGCGACGACCTGGCTCACGGCCAGATCGATCGCCAGAATCCCGAAGAGCGCGTTAATCGCGCATCCCGCGGCGATTCCGGCGAACAGTCCGAGCGCGAGGCTTCCGCTGAAGTAGGCGGCGGCGAAGGCGAAAAACGCGCCGCACAGCATCGCGCCTTCGATCCCGATATTGATCATCCCCGCCTCCTCGACCAGGTATTCGCCGAGTGCGGCAATCAGGATCGGCGCCGCCATCCCGATCGTCGAATTGAGGAATGCTTCAAACATCGCCGCGCTCCGCCTCCGGCGCGCCAAGCTCGGCTCGCGCTCCTATCAGATGCTCCCGCAGTTCGTTCCACGCGGGCGTATCGAACGCGAGGATGGCGAGAATCGCCATTCCCTGAATCACCTGCACCAGCACGGGCGACACGCCCTGCGCGCGTTGCATCGCCTGCGATCCGTTGTCGAGCGCGCCGAAGAACAGCGCGGCGGGAATCACGGCGAGGGGATTCAGGCGGGCGACCAGCGCCACCGCGATCGCCTCGTAGCCCCACCCGGGCGAATAATTCTCGTACAGGCGATGGGTAATCGCGGACACCTGGACCGCGCCGCCGATCCCCGCCAGCGCGCCGGAGAACGCCATTGCGCGCACGGTCATGCGGTAGATCGGGATGCCGAAAAATTTCGCTGCGCGCCGATTCTGTCCCATCGCGCGCAGTTCGAATCCCGCGCCAGTGCGAAACAAGATTAGCGCGCACGCGACAGCGATCGCCACGGCGACGATCATTCCGAAATTCAACCGGCTCGGCGGCAGGTAAAATCCCAACTGTGCCGCGTGTGCGATCCGAATGCTGGCGGGGTAGGCTCCCGACGCCTCCATCAGCGGGCCATGCACGGCCCACGACAGCGCCTGCACCGCGACGAAGTTCAGCATAATCGTACTGATGACTTCGTTCACGTCGCGGCGTGCGCGGAGCCATCCCGCAATCCCCCCCCAGAACGCGCCGCCGATCGCGCCCGCGCCAAGAACGATCGCAATCGCGATCGGATGCGGAACGCCGCCCAGCCACGGGCCGATCGCGCCGGCCGCAAGCGCGCCAATCGTGAGTTGGCCGTCGGCGCCGATATTCCACAAGCTGCCCGAAAACGCGATTGCCACCGCAAGCCCCGCGAATACCAGCGGCGTCGCCTTCACCAGCGTATCGGCGATCGCGGACCAGTTGCCGAACGCGCCCTCGCACAGCGCGGCAAAGACGCCCACCGGCGATGCGCCCAGCGCGATCAGCACGAGCGAGACGAGGGCGATCGCGGCGGTAAGCGCCGCGGCGGGCTTGGCGGCGGCGCCGATCATCGCGTCACTCCCACGCCCCGGACATTAGCAGGCCCAGTCGCCGCGGATCGCGCTCGGCGGGTGCGGTCTCGCGGATTCGTCCGCGGCTCATCACCATCAGGCGTCCGCACAGGGCGAACAATTCATCCAAGTCGTTCGAGACGAGCAGCACCGCGCCGCCGCCCGCCGCGAATTCAATCAAGGCGCGATGGACCGCGGCAGTCGCGGCGGGATCGAGGCCGCGAGTCGCATTGTGCGCAACGATAATTCGCGGACGCGCGGCGATTGCGCGCGCGACTTCCAGCCGCTGGCGGTTCCCGCCGGAGAGGGTTGCCGCCGCCGCCATCGGCCCCGTTGCACGAATCTGAAAGCCGTCAAGCAATGCCGTGCACAATGAGATCGCGCGCGTCCGATCCAGCCATCCATGCCGCGACATCCGCTCCCGAATCGGCCGCGCCAGAATCAGGTTCTCCCACACGGTCATTCCGAGCACGAGTCCGTCGAGGTCGCGATTCTGTGGGATCACCGCCATCGCCGCCGCGCCGCCGGCCGTTTCAGTTTTACCGGCACTGGGAGAACGAACGCCCGCGAGCAATTCCACCAATTCGGTCTGGCCGTTGCCATCCACCCCCGCGAGGCCGGCGATTTCGCCCGCCGCGACGCGGAATGAAACACCGTCGAGGATCCGCCGGCCACCGTCCGTGAGTGTGAGAGCTTCCACTTCGAGTGCGATGGCGCCGGAATCGCCTGACGCGCCGGAGGGCGCGGACGGCGCCGATTCGATTTCTCCGATCATCAGGCGCGCCAGTTCCGCCTCGCTGGTTTCGCGCGGCGCCGCCCGCATCGCGACGATTCCGCGGCGCAGCACGGTGATTCGATCCGCGACGGCCATCGCCTCGGCCAGCTTGTGCGTGATGAGAATGACGATTCGCCCCTCGGCGCGAAGCCGGCGGAGCAAATCGAGGAACGCGCCCAATTCGGACGGCGCGAGCACGCCGGTCGGCTCGTCGAGAATCAGGACCCGCGGATTGAAGCTCAGCGCCCGGATAATTTCCAGCCGCACGCGCTCGGCGACGGAGCGATTCTCAATCGTCGCGCCGGGAGGCGGAAGCTCGAATCCCAGATGCGCCGCAAGCGCGCGGCCTTCGGCGGCAATCGCGGCGAGATCGAGGATCGGGCCGGCGTCGAAGCCGCCCAGCGCGAAATTCTCCTCCCAGGTCATCCGCTCGAACAGCATCGGGCTCTGGCTGACGGCGGCGATTCCCGCGACGAGCGCATCGTGCGGCGAACCGGCGCGCAGCGCGCGGCCGTCGAGCGTGACCGCGCCGGCGTCGGGCCGGATTCTGCCCGCGAGGATGTTCATCAGCGTGGTTTTGCCGGCGCCGTTCTCGCCGAGCAGCGCGTGAATCTCGCCGGGCCGCGCCTCGAAATCAACGCCCGCGAGCGCGATCGTGCGGCCGAAACGCTTGGTTATGGCGGATGCGCGGAGCAAGGCTACCCCTCTGTAGTCTCCCCCTAAAGGGGGAGAGCTAAAGGAAGGAAAAACATTATCGCAGGCTGCGGAAACATATCCGGTTATAGCGATTTTCCGCAGCCTGTTATGCGGCGCTTTGCGGATGGTAATTCCGCCGCACGTAATCGAGCGCGGCCTCGCGGCTCGACAAGTCGCCGTCCAGTTGCCGATCCTCGACATCCTTGAGAATCGTCTTGAAGCGCGGGCCCGGCGCGAAGCCCAGCGCCTTCAAATCTTCGCCGCCAATCAGTCGCGGCGGACGAATCTCCGCGGCCGGAATCGTGCGCATCGCATTGCGGCAGAAATGCCAGAAGCTCAGGTCCGAACTCGATGCGAACGCATCCATGTATGCGACCTCCATCAGTTCATCGAACCCATCCTCGGCGAGCATTCGTTTAAGCGTGGCCATCCGCATTCGCGGCGCCATGCACAGCCGGAGATGATTCTTCACCAAATAGGCGACGCGCTCCTGCACCGCGCGCGAGCGTTTGAGCCGCGCCATGATTCCCGCCGCCATCTCCGCGCCGATCTCGGTATGGCCGTAGAAGGTGATCTTGCCGCCCTCGCCGATTCCGCGGCATCGCGGCTTGGCGATGTCGTGAAAGAGAATTCCGAACGCGACGGTCTCGCTCGCGCCCTCGGGCAGCATCGCGACCGCCATCCGGGTATGGGTGTACACGTCGCCTTCGGGATGGAAATTCTCCGGCTGCGCGCATCCCGCCATCTCGATTACTTCCGGCAGCAGGATTTGCATCAGCCCGCTTTCCATCATCAGGTCCATTCCGCGCACGGCTCCCCCCTCGGTCATGAGCATCACCAGTTCCTCGCCGATTCGCTCGGCGGCGATCGCGATAATCGACGGCGCGGCGCGCTTCATCGCGGCCCACGTCGCCGGATCGATCGCGAAGTTCAGCCGCGCGGCGAATCGCGCGGCGCGCAGGATGCGCAGATGGTCCTCGTCGAAGCGGTCGTAGGGATTCCCGATCGCGCGGACGATTCCGGCGCGCAGGTCGCGCATCCCGCCGACCAGATCGATCAGGCGGTCCGCGATCGGATCGTAGTACATCCCGCCGATCGTGAAGTCGCGGCGAATCGCGTCCTCCTCGATCGTGCCGAAGCGGACGGCCGACGGCCGGCGTCCATCGACATAGGCCGCATCGGCGCGGAAGGTCGCGACCTCGAACAGATCGTCCTCGATCACGACCGCGATCACGCCGAACTTGGCGCCCACCGCGAGGGTCCGCTCGAACATCGCCTGCACAACTTCGGGGCGTGCGTCGGTCGCGACGTCGTAATCTTTCGGCTCGACGCCGAGCACCCGATCGCGCACGCATCCGCCCGCAAAGTAGGCCCGAAAGCCCGCCTCGGTGAGCTTGCGCACGATGGACAGCGCCTTCTGTTCGTTGTCGGCCATCGCCGCCCAGTTTACCCGGCGGTGAAGGATGGAGGCTATACGGCGCGCGTGCGATTGCCTATTGCCGAAGCCTGCCGCGGCAATAGCCCGGCCGGCGCCGTCCGTGGGCAATCGCGACCACCACGACTCGGCCGCGAGGCGTCAAAAAAGCGATTGAGAACGGAAAGCGGGCAAGAACGAACCGCCGCACGGAGGTACGGCCGCGCCACTGCGGCCAAACCGGCCACATACGCGGACTTGCGGCGATGACATCGAGGGCGCGGGAAACTTCGCGCAGGAAGGCTTCGCCAAGGCCCGGCGTCCGCGCTTCGTACCAATCGATCTCGGCCTCAAGCTCGCCAATGGCCTCGGCGTGGAGTTCAAGGATCACCTCTCACCGCGGGCGAAGATGCGTTTCGAGCCGGCGGTGCACGCGTCCCCATTTTTCCAGCCGGGCCGCGCCGCCGATCACTTCATGCACGCGCCGGTCGATCTCTGCCAGCCACGCATCGGCCGCCCCGGGGTCGTCTGGTTCATCCAGGCTTTGGACCAATCCGGCCACGAGCCGGGCGCGCTCCGAAACGGGCAGCTTCAAGAGCATGGGGAGAATTGCCTTGCCGGTCGCCATCGGTCTCAATGGTAGCCGAGTCGCCGCCCGCGCGCGAGTCCGCGCCGGCGGACGGGATAATTGGCCATCGCCGCCTAGTGTCCTGTCCCATTAATAAGCTTACAAAGACGCTGGAGTTTATCGAGGATGGAATCGGCGCTGGCGGTCCACGCGAAGGGGCGTTTGTGGGCGTTGTAGTGGCGCACGTAATGGTCGATC
>JBOHWK010000204.1:0-3001 GCA_050736715.1 Binataceae bacterium (SeqCode)
GTCTGGCTCTGGTTTACCGTGATGTTCGCGAATTTCGCCGAGTCGATGGCCGAGGGGCGCGGCAAGGCGCAGGCGGAAAACCTCCGCAAGACACGCACCGAAACGCAGGCCAAGCTGGTGGGCAAAGGCGGCGCGATCGAGACCGTCCCGGCCGCGCAACTGCGCCGCGGCGACGTCGTAATGGTCGAGGCGGGCGACGTTATTCCGGGCGACGGCGAGGTCATCGAAGGCGTCGCCGCCGTCAATGAAGCGGCGATCACCGGAGAGTCGGCCCCGGTCATCCGCGAGAGCGGCGGCGATCGCAGCGCAGTCACGGGCGGCACGACGGTCATCTCCGACTGGATAAAGGTGAAAATCACCGCCAATCCGGGCGAGACTTTCCTCGACCGGATGATCGCGCTGGTCGAGGGCGCCCAGCGCCAGAAGACTCCCAACGAGATCGCGCTCAGCATCCTGCTCGCCGGCCTGACGATCGTCTTCATGCTGGTATGCGTGAGCCTGTGCCCCTTCGCGCTCTACGGCGGCACGGCGTTGACGCTGCCGGTGCTGGCCGCGCTTCTGGTCTGCCTGATTCCAACGACGATCGGCGGGCTGCTCTCGGCAATCGGAATCGCCGGGATGGATCGCCTCGTGCAGCACAACGTGCTTGCGATGTCCGGGCGCGCGGTCGAGGCCGCCGGCGACGTCGATACGCTCCTGCTCGACAAGACCGGCACGATCACGTTGGGCAACCGGATGGCGGCCGAGTTTATCCCGGTCCTTAAGGTATCGGCGGAGGAGCTGGCCGACGCGGCGCAATTGGCGTCGCTTGCCGATGAGACGCCGGAAGGCCGTTCGATTACCGCTCTCGCCAAGCGCGAATACAACCTGCGCGGTCGGGAAATCGCCGGCAAGGATGAGGAGTTTATCGCGTTTTCGGCCACCACCCGGATGAGCGGCGTCAACTTGAACGGCCGGCGCATCCGCAAGGGCGCCACCGAACAGGTGGTTAAGTTCGTCGAGGAAAACGGCGGCAAGCCGCCCGCCGAGCTGGCCGGAATCGTCGAGGGAATCGCGCGCAACGGCGGCACTCCGCTGGTAGTCGCTGACGGATCGCACGTGCTCGGCGTAATTCACCTGAAGGACGTCATCAAGGAGGGCATCAAGGAGCGTTTCGCGCGGCTGCGTGCGATGGGCCTCAAGACCGTGATGATCACCGGCGACAATCCGCTGACCGCCGCCGCGATCGCCTATGAATCAGGCGTGGACGAATTCCGGGCCGAGGCCACCCCCGAGACCAAGCTGCGTTTAATCCGCGAGGAGCAGGCGCAGGGCAAGCTGGTCGCGATGATCGGCGACGGCACCAACGACGCTCCCGCGCTGGCACAGGCGGACGTGGGAATCGCGATGAACGCGGGCACGCAGGCGGCGCGCGAAGCCGGCAACATGATCGACCTCGACTCGAACCCGACCAAGATCATGGAAGTGGTGGAGATCGGCAAGCAATTGCTAATCACGCGCGGCGCGTTGACCACCTTTTCGATCGCCAACGACGTCGCGAAATACTTCGCGATCGTTCCGGCGATGTTCGTGGCCGCTTATCCCGAGTTGCAGGCGCTCAACATCATGCATCTGGCGACGCCCGAGAGTGCGATCCTGTCCGCGGTCATCTTCAACGCCCTCATCATTATCGCGCTCATCCCGCTCGCGCTGCGCGGCGTGCAATACCGCCCGCTCGGCGCGGCCGCGATCTTGAGCCGCAATCTTTTGATTTACGGCCTGGGCGGCGTGATCGTCCCGTTCATCGGAATCAAGCTGATCGACCTCGCGGTCGCGGCGCTGCACTTGGCGTAGGAGACCACCATGATGCGCGCGTTTTGGATTTCAGTTCGCATGACGATCGTTCTGACGGTGCTAACCGGAATTATCTACCCGCTCGCGATGACCGCCGCGGCCAAGGTGATTTTCCCGTGGCAAGCCGGTGGCAGCCTCGTCGAGAACGGCGGCAAGGTCGTCGGTTCGGCGCTCATCGGGCAAAACTTCTCCAAGCCGCAATACTTTCATCCGCGTCCTTCCGCCGCCGGGGACAAGGGATACGACGCCTCGAATTCCGGCGGCTCGAACCTTGGGCCGACGAACAAGGTGCTGATCGATACGGTCCGCAAACGAATTCAGGAGGTCATCGCCAATAATCCCGGCGTGACCGCCGGGGAAATCCCGGTGGGCATGGTAACGGCGTCCGCCAGCGGCCTTGACCCCGAAATCAGCCCAGCCGGCGCCGAGGTCCAAATCCCCCGGGTTGCCCGTGCCCGCGGTCTTAGCGAAGATCGAGTAGGTGAACTCGTCCGCCAAAATACCCGCTCGCGATGGATGGGGATTTTCGGGGAGCCGGGGGTCAATGTGCTGCGGCTGAACCTCGATCTCGACCGAATCCGGACGGCTAGAAGCGCGGGCGGATCGCCCTGAATCCCAATGAAGGACGACAAACGGCCCGAGCCGGAGGCGTTTCTCGATCTTGAACCGCAAGCCCATCGCGGACGGCTGAAAATCTATGTTGGCGCGGCGGCCGGCGTCGGCAAGACGTGGCGAATGCTCGAGGAGGCGCATCAACTCCGCGATCGCGGCACCGATGTGGTTATCGGCGTCGTCGAGACTCACGGCCGCGCGGACACCGCCGCGAAAATCGGGGATCTGGAAGCGATGCCGCGGCGCAAAATTGAGTATCGCGGCGTGACGCTCGAGGAGATGGACGTGGACGCGATCCTCGCGCGCAAGCCGGAAGTCGTCATCGTCGATGAACTGGCGCATACCAACGCGCCCGGCTCGCGCCACGAAAAGCGCTACCAGGACGCCGGCGACCTCATGGCGGCCGGCATTAACGTGATTTCCGCGATGAACATCCAGCACACCGAGAGCCTGAACCCGCTGATGAAGCGCGTGACCGGCATCGACGTGCGCGAGACGGTGCCGGATTCGTTCCTGGCGCGCGCCGATCAGATCGTCAACGTGGACGTCTCGGCCG
>JBOHWK010000205.1:0-3514 GCA_050736715.1 Binataceae bacterium (SeqCode)
GGCGCCGGATATCGACGGCTCTGTCTTTCTGAAGGGAGAGGCGGAGCCCGGCGAGTTTGTCCGCGCCAAAATCGAAAGAGCCCTGAGTTACGACCTTCACGCGAGTATCGCCGAGGCATCGCCCGGCGAAGAGGAGAGGGTGGCAAATCATGGCTAAAAAACCAGCCGCCACGAATCGGAAAAAGTTCCTGGCCAGGATGCGCGAGCATCTGGCGGACATGAAGCAAAAGTTGCACGGCGAAATCGAGTCCGAACTGCGAGCCGAGCGCGAGAGCAACAAGGACGAAGGAATGGACACCTATGATCTCGCCTCTGAAGAGCGCGACCGCGAGATCAATTTCATCCTGTCGGACCGCGAGCGGGTTAAGCTCCGGCAGATCGACGACGCACTGGCGCGGCTGGAGGATTCCACCTACGGCGTTTGCGAATCGTGCGGCCTGGAAATCGCGGAGGAGCGGCTCACCGCGATGCCGTTTACGCGCCTGTGCCGCGATTGCCAGCAGGATCAGGAGCGCGAGGCGAAGTCGCAGCGCCATTACGACGACGAGCGCAACACCTATCGCAAGCTCGGTTCGACCGAAGCCGACGACGAATCCGCCTGATCGCCCGCTCGTCCGCGGCATCCTCGCGAAGACCCGTAATGCGACGCGGCGCGGCGCCGGGACGCGTTCCGCCCGCGAACGGCAAATCAAGCCGCTCTGAGCGCAATGCGCCGCGCGGCCGCTTCGCACGCCGGATCCGGGCCGCATGCGCGCAAGGCCATTGTTGGCGGCGACGTTCAACCATAGAATCGTTAACTGCGCATTGCGCAATCGATGAGAATTTTCGCCGACTATCCATCCGGTTCGTCTCCGGTCTTCGACCCTGCCGCCGCGCGCGAGCGCATCCGGGTCAATCTGGCCGGCGTCCGCGCGATCGTTGCGATTGCCAGCGCCAAGGGCGGCGCGGGCAAGAGCGCGATCGCGGTGAATCTGGCGGCCGCGCTCGCGCTCAAGGGGCGCAAGATTGCCCTCCTCGACGCCGACCTCAATGCGCCAAGCGTGCCGGCGATGCTGGGAATGAAGGTGCGGCGGCGCCTGCTGCCGGAAGAAATTATCGAGCCGGCGGCTGGGCCGTTCGGGTTGCGAGTCGCGTGGAGCGGAATGGTTCCCGGCGGCGAACCGGCGCCAATCAGCTTTGTCGAGGAGAATGGCGCCGCGCCTCCTCCGCGGCCGGCGGCCATGCCATGCCACGCGGGCGCGCTGGCCGACTTGCTCTCCCGCATCGCCTTTGGGCCGCTCGACGCAATCGTCGCCGATCTCGCCCCCGGAATCGGCCGCCTTCGCGAGATCGCGGCGCTGGTTGCGCTCGACGCGGTGATTTTGGTGAGTCGGCCGTCCGGCCTGGCGGCGAATGCCGCGCGCGAGGCGATCGAGGCCGCCGCCGCGGCGGGAGCGCCCGTCGCCGGAATCGTCGAGAACTTGGCCGGCTTCAATTGCGATGGATGCCGCACAGTGCGGCCGCTGTGGCCGGAGGGCAATTTGCCGGGCGTGGCGCACGCGGCAGGCGTTCCGATCCTGGCGCGGCTGCCCTTCGATTCGCGCCTCGCGGAGTCATCGGACCGCGGCACGCTGTTCGTCAAGGAATGGGCCGATACGCCCACCGCCAGAGAGTTGGAGAACCTGGCGAACCGCATCGATGCGATCCTCCAGGCGAACGCGCATCCGGCCGCCGTTCCCGCTCAGTGCGCGGACCGCACGTTCAGCACCAGCGAAGCCGCGAAGTAATAGACGATATAGCTCAACGACCCCCACAGCATGATCGGATTCACCTCCGGCAGCATCGGCAGCATCGCGATCGTCACGATCCCCCATAAGATTCCCAGCGTCACCGTGAGCGGCCGAAGCACCACGGTTCGGCTCGGATAAAGGTACTTGACCGGCACGAATACCATCACCGCCAGAAACAGCAGCACCGCGGTGTTGAATACGACGCCGGTGTGAAGGCAGAAGAGATAGAGGGCGACCAGGTTCCAATAGTTCGGAAAGCCCAAAAAATAATGGTCCTCGGTCTTGGCTTGCGTCCGGCAAAAACCATAGACGCTCGCGATCATGACGAAGCAGGCGAGCGCCAGCCCCCAGCGGGCGTGCGGGATGATTCCCGCTTCGAGCATCAGGAACACCGGCGCGGCGGTATAGGTCAGGTAATCGACGATATTGTCGAGCAGCGCGCCGTCGAACGACGGGACCCGCACTTTCACCTGGAATTTGCGCGCGAGCGAGCCGTCGCTCGCATCGATCACGAGCGCGGCGCCCATCGCCATGAACGAAGCGCGGAAATCGTGTTCGGCGGCGAAGCAGATCGCGAGCAGGCCCAGCGCGGCGCCCATCGCGGTGTAGAGATGCACGCCCCAGGCGCACGCGGCCAAGAGCTTCCGCCGCGCGGCACTCTCCGGCAATCCTTCGGCTGCTCCCCCCGCTGCTCCCCGCATGCTCAAGCGGAGAACATCCTACCCGAATTTCGCGCGCATGGTTAGCGACGATTTCCAATGGGCGGCGCGGTCCATTTTCCTTTATTCCAGCACGATATCGCCGCTTGACGGACCTGGGGGGCGTAATCGGAGGCGTCCGGCTGGGTCCCGGCTGGCTGCGGTGGGTTCGTTTGCTCATCTTCGTTGTTCAAATTTCAGCCCGGTTTTGGAAAATGTCTTGAAAATGCCGGTTAATTTAGATCGCAAATTGGGTTCGTTCGGCATTTTTTATTCTTTTTCGCCGCTACAAACCGCTTGACCATTTCAGGGTGCCGGCATTTCTTGGGCGCGGCGCAACCGGCGGATAGCGTTGCCGTCATCATGGGGCCTATTCTACACCGCCTCCCGTCCCCGCATTATGGATGAACCAGTTCAGCCATGAACTTTTGGAGGCAAGGTGCCGGGGACGCTATTCTCCCGAATGGCGGCGCCGGTTGCATTAAGGCCTTTGCGGTGGCATCCTCATTCGCACTGGCTGCAAGTTTAGCCCGTCAAATCGCCGGTTTTTGTCGGCGAGTCAGAAGCCGATGTCACGAGGAGTGAGAACATTCCGAATCAGCGCGGTCGCGCTCTCTTGCGCAGGCGTGATTGCGATTTTGGCGATGGCGCGTACCAGCGCATCGCGAACGGCGGAACGCAACGCGCCGCCGCCGCCCAAACTTCATGCCGTCAACCCTTCCAAGCCTGTCCTGAGCAACGCCGAAGGAGTGACATTTCTCTACGGCAATCTTCCGCTCAGCTTCGAGCCGAATCGCGGCCAGACCGATTCACGCGTCAAGTTCCTCTCGCGCGGCCCCGGCTACACTCTGTTTCTCACGCCAGACGGCGCAACGCTCGCGCTGCGAAGCGCCGCTCCCTCCGAAAAAGCTCCTCTCCCGGATCGGGAGAGGGTCCGCGGCGCGGCGCTTGCTTCCTTGGGCAAGCGGCGTGACGCGGGGGTGAGGGTCCGCAGCCGATATAATTCTTTTTCTAAGGTCCCTCACCTGTCCGTCATGGCTCTTGCTG
>JBOHWK010000206.1:0-8572 GCA_050736715.1 Binataceae bacterium (SeqCode)
GTCGTCGAGTTGCACCTACGACATCAAGTTCGTGCCGGCGCAAGGCGGAACGCGGACCGGGACGATTCTGGTGAACGTGGGCAATGACCCGTACAGCCCGCGCAAGGTGGCGGCGGTGGGAATCGGCGAGTGGCCGACGGTGACGCCAATCAACCAAAACTTCGGCGCGGTCACGGTTGGATCGCCACGCCTGGCCTTCATCACGTTCACCAACACGGAGCCGCAGCCGGTAGTGCTGGCGTCAAGCTTGAGCGATACGGTGAATTACGCGATTGCGAGTGACACTTGCCCGGCCTCGCCAACGGCGTTGGCGGGCAAATCGAGTTGCATAATCGAGGTGGAGTTCGCTCCGACGGTGACCGGCATGCTGAACGGAACATTCAGCGTATCGGACACCGGCAGCGGCGACCCCGGCAGCCCGCACGCGGTGCATCTCTACGGCAGCGGGAAATAAGCGAAACGGCAAGTCCGATAAGCATCAGGATGCCCCGCGCCGGCCATCGCGGCCGCGCGGGGCATCCGCTGGTCATCGCCGGGCGAGCACCTTCCCGTAATCGCGCAAGTCTTGCATCGAAACCGGCGGCGGTGGAAGAATCCGAATTGTGCCGCCGGGCGACATCGCGGGGGATCCGTTTTCCGAATTGGCCGCGAAGCTCGATGAACTGGAGGCCGTTATAGACCCCCAAGCGCGGCCCGCTGTAGCGCGAGTGCGCGAGGGATTGCGTGCGGCGATCGCATTGCGGGAGCGCGGCGACATTCCGGCGGCGATCGGAGCGATTCGGGCCGCGATGGAACAGTTGGCCGCGCCGGGCGCCGAATCGGATGGAGAAGAGAGCGTGGCGATGCGCGCAATCGCGGCACAATTCATCCGGGCGCTGGACGCCGGAGCAAAGGGCGGCGAACGCAACGAGCGATAACCAGTGCGGTGGATACGAAATGCGCGGTGAAAAACAACGACCTAACCCCCTGTTCCCCTTCCCCTTTAGGGAAGGGGGAACGCAATGCCGGCTTCCTTTTCAGGTTCCCCTCTCCTGAAGGGGGAGGAGCCAGGAGAGGCGGTTGTGAAATAAGTCCAGGAACTTTGGTGAGACAGTGGCACAAGCGGCGAAAGTCAAAGCAAACCAAGACGTCCTCGATCAACTCTGCATTAACTCGATCCGCGTGCTCTCGATCGACGCGGTGCAGAAGGCCAACTCCGGCCATCCGGGCACCCCGATGGGGATGGCGCCCATCGCGTACCTGCTCTTCACGCGATTCCTCCGGCACAATCCGAAAAATCCACAATGGTTCGGGCGCGACCGCTTCGTGCTGTCGCCGGGCCACGCGTGCATGCTGCTGTACAGTTCCCTGTACCTGACCGGATACGAGCTGACGCTCGACGACATCAAACAGTTCCGCCAACTCGGCAGCCGCACCCCCGGCCATCCCGAGTATGGCATCACGCCCGGAATCGAGACGACCACCGGCCCGCTCGGACAAGGCTTCGGCAACGCGGTTGGGATGGCGATCGCGGCGAAGCATCTGGAGGCGCGCTTCGAGCGCGACGCGATGGGCCTGTTCGGGCATCGCATCTTCGGAATTTGCAGCGACGGCGATTTGATGGAGGGCGTGTCGAGCGAGGCGGCGTCGATCGCGGGCCATCTCGGCTTGGGCAACCTCATTTTCATCTACGATGACAATCACATAACGATCGACGGCCACACCGATATCGCGTTTTCCGAGGACGTGACCGCGCGCTTTTCCGCCTACGGATGGCATACCGAGGCGGTGGAGGACGCCAACGACCTCGCGGCCGTGTCCAAGGCGATCGACAACGCAATCGCGGAGACCAAGCGCCCGTCGCTAATCCGCGTGCGCTCGGTAATCGGCTACGGCAGCCCGCATCGCGCGGGGACTTCCGAGGCGCACGGCAAGGCGCTCGGCCCCGAAGAGGTGAAGCTGACCAAGGAATTTTACCGCTGGCCGCTCGATCCGCCGTTTTTCGTGCCGGACGAGGCGATGGCGCACATGCGGGAATGCGTCGAGCGCGGGGAAGAGTACGAGGCGCAATGGAACCGCAAGTTCGAGAGCTACGCGAAGCAATATCCCGCCGAGGCGGCGCAATTCCAAACCGCGCTGGCCGGAGAATTGCCGCCCGGATGGGACGCCGACATCCCCGTCTTCACGCCCAAGGATACGCTCGCGACGCGCGAGTCGGCGTCGCGGGCGGAACACGCGATCGCCGCCAAGGTGTGGAACCTGTTCGGCGGCTCGGCCGACCTCAACGAATCGACGTTCACCGACGTGAAGGGCGGCGGCGACTTCGAGCGCGGCCAATACGGCGGCCGCAACCTCCACTTCGGCATCCGCGAGCATGGGATGTGCTCGATATTGAACGGCATCGCGGTGCACGGCGGCTTCATTCCATACGGGTCGAGCTTCATGTGCTTCACCGATTATTGTCGGCCGTCGATCCGATTGGCCGCGCTGATGAAAGCGCACGCCGTGTTCGTCTTCACGCACGATTCGATTGGGCTGGGCGAGGACGGCCCGACCCATCAGCCGGTCGAGCATCTCGCCTCCTTGCGCGCGATTCCGAATCTGACCGTGATTCGCCCCGGTGACGCGAACGAAGCCGCCGAGGCGTGGCGCACGATCATGACGCATCGCGAAGGCCCGGTGATGCTCGTGCTGTCGCGCCAAAAGCTTCCCACGCTCGATCGCGCCAAGTTCGCGCCCGCCAGCGGCGCGCGGCGCGGCGGCTACGTGCTTGCCGATACGCCGGGAAAGACGCCGGAGATAATCCTGATTGCCACCGGATCGGAATTGCAGTTGGCGGTTGGCGCGAAAGAGGCGCTGGAGAAGCGCGGCAAGGCGGTCCGCGTGGTGAGCATGCCGAGTTGCGAAATTTTCAACCGGCAGGACGCCGCCTATCGCGACTCGGTGCTGCCGCCGAATATCAAGCGCCGGCTTGCAATCGAAGCCGCCGTGCCGATGACGTGGTATCGGTACGTCGGGCCGGAGGGCGACATCCTCGGGATGACCACCTTCGGCGCGTCGGGCAAGTACGAGGATTTGGAGAAGCATTTCGGGTTCACGGTGGACAACGTCGTAGCGCGCGCGCTCAAAGTGCTCGCGCGATAGGATATTTCAATTCGCGGCGGTCTCGGCCTGAGCCGGTGTTTTCGATTATGTCCGAACCCAAAATCATCGTCATGAAAACCGCGGAGGAGCTTTGCGTCCGCGCCGCCGAGGAAATCGCCCACATCGCGGGCGAGGCGATCTGCCTCCACGGCGAGTTCAACCTGTGCCTGTCGGGCGGTTCGACTCCCGCCGCCACCTACGATCTGCTCGCAACGCGCTTCCACCATAGCGTCGATTGGAGCGAGGTCCAGTTCTTCTGGGGCGACGAGCGCTGCGTCCCGCCGGACAATCCCGAGAGCAACTTCGGGATGGCCTCCCGCACGATGCTTTCCAAGCTGTCATTGCGCCCCGAACAGGTGCATCGGATGCGCGGCGAGGACCCGCCGGAGGCCGCTGCCCTTGCCTATGAGCAGGAGTTGCGCCGCCATTTCAGCCTCGGCGCCGGAGAATTTCCCGCATTCGATCTGGTGCTGCTGGGCCTCGGCGAGAATCGCCACACCGCATCGCTGTTTCCGGGCAATCCCGCGATTCACGAGCGCGAGCGAATGGCGGTCGCGGTTCAGGTGGATGCGCAACCGCCGCGGCGGCTCACGATCACGCCGCCGGTCATCGATCATGCGCGGCGCGCGATGTTCCTCGCGGCGGGGACGGGAAAGGCGGCGGCGGTCAGGGACATCATCGAGGGGCCGCGCGATCCCGATCGTTTTCCGGCGCAAATCGCCGCGCCCACGGGCGGCGAATTGTTCTGGATTCTCGACGAAGCCGCCGCGAGCCTGCTGGCGAAACGCTGACGGCGCCGGCCGGCGATGGCTCGACATGATTCGATTCATTTTCCGCCATTTCACGGTAATCCTGATCGTCATTGCGATCGCCGGATGGGCAATCTTCTATTTGCCTACCACTCCCGCTTGGACGGTGTTCCAGTTGAAGCAGGCGATCGATGCGCGCAATGGCGATCGCGCCGCCGAGTACGTCGATTTCGACCGGCTCGTCAAGCACGCCGGCTACGAGATGGTCAAGGAGAAGACGGGCGGTGGAATACTGGGCGAATTTGTCGGCAAGGCCGCGATCGATATCTTCACCAAGCCGATCGCGCAGGGAGTCCAATCGTGGGCGGCCGGGAAGGTCAACGACGGCGACCGCGATCTGCAAATGCCGGCGGCGGCGACGGCGGGCGCAATGATTTTCATGCATCGCGACGGCGATTCCGCGTGGACGAACTTCCGCGATAACCAGGGCCGCGAATGGACCGTCCATCTCCGGCGCGAGGACGGCGGCCGCTGGCGCATCGCCCGCGTCGATAATATCGACCGGCTGATCGAGCAATTGGAACACAGCGAGGGGAAGGATTTCGGACCGCCGTAACGACCGCATAACATCCGCCCCCGCGGAGTAGTGGGTCAGTTTGAATTTCCCTTTTTCTGACCCGCCTCCCACTCATCCACAATCCCAACCATATTCTCAAGCGGCCAAAGCCTGTCGGTCACGCCCGCTTCCATCGCCGGAGTAACGCGAAGCGATTGGTGGATGCGAACGAAATTGCAGTGAGTGGAATAGATCGAGATCGCATGGATGTGGTTCTCCAGCTTCTTTGAGAAAGCGTTAGTCAGCCGGGTAAAGCGGCGAAGGCCCATTCTCATTGAGAGGTTCCGGCGCTCCACGTAGCTCGTGCTGATGTGGGCCGGATCGGGATTTCCGATGATCTTATGGCGTTCCGCTCCGACACAGACTGGCGGGCGGTATCGCTTTTCGGCCTCTGGCGCTGAGCCGTACTGCTTAACCAACATCGCGTAATCAATCGACGCACCGAACGCGCCGATAACTCCCTCAAGATAGGCGCGATGGCCGTCGGTCGTTAACTGTACGCGGTTCGCCAGCCGATTCGACAAGTCCAGCATAAAAGCGTGGGCCGCGTCTGCGTCGCGGGTATCAACGCGCCAGCTAACGATTAGCTTCGTGTCGGCGCACCGGCCGGTCCATGTCCATACATCCCCAACGCCAAATTGGCCGCGCATTTTCTCCGGTACGGTTTTCTGCTTGGCGTAAACGAAACTCCAAATTTCGTCGGCTTGGATTCTCTTGCAGGGAAGATTCCGAAGCGCAGGGTCTTGATATTCCGCGCAAGCATTGCCGGCATCCGCCAGCAACTCCGCGGCCCGCCCCCTTGCTCCACCGCCCCACCTGGGGCAAACATCAACCGACTCTACTTATCACTGGTAGCAAGTTGGGGAGCAGGCCACGACGTGGCACCAATCGCTGCGCTTGGCGGTGCTGCTACGGGGATCGTGGAACCAGTGGGCTTCGCGGTCGATAGCGACGGGAATCTGTATGTGAACGATTTGACGAATTACAGCATTTCGGAGTGGTATGCGACCGCGCTTGCCGGAGGCGGCACCATCGACGTGGCTCCCAGCGCGCAAGTTGTCGGCGCGGCCACTGAATTAAACGGCCCGCAGGGTCTGGCGCTTCGCTATCCGCCTACGACGGCGCAAATCTTCGCGAACAGCGGGGCGGGCGCGGTGAACCTCTACCAGCCGATGGCCGGGAATTGTAACAGCGCGCCGATCGCGAGCATCGCCGACGCGGCGACAGGTCTCAGTTATCCATACGGATTGGCCTATGACCCGAATAATCAGGACCTCTATGCGGTGAATTACGGCGGCGGAAGCGTGACGGTCTATTCGATGAGCGATTGGCAGGCGGGCGGCAATGTCGCCCCGATCACGAAGATTAGCGGACCGAGAACCGGAATCGCCGGCGCGCTCGGAATCGCGGTAAACAGCCTGAGCGGCAAGGTCTATGTGGCGAACAGCACCGGCGGCAAGGACTTCTCCGGCAGCATTACGGTTTATTCCGCCGGCGCGAGCGGCGATGCCTCGCCGGTTCAGACGATCGCTGGTTCCAAGACGAATCTGTATTCGCCGCATGGCGTGGCGATCGATCCGGTGACGGGAAACATCTGGGTGGCGAACTTCGGCGGCCCGCCGGGCAGCGGCGGCCTGGGCAGTGTGACGGAGTACGCGGCGGGCGCGGACGGCAACGAGGCGCCGATTCTAACGATCGCGGGGACCGTAACGGAGCTAAGCCAGCCCTCGGCGATTGCGCTCGATGCGAACAGCAACGTCTATGTGGCGAACCACAACGGCGGACCGAGCGCGACCGGCGCAATCACGATCTACACGCAGGCGGCCATTATGGCGGCATCTCCCAACGCGGAGGGATGGAGCGCGGTCGCGCCGAGTGCGGAAATCATGGCGCCCGTCGGCGACTCGAATCTCACGCTGCTCAACGACGTGGAAGGGATTGCGGTCGATGCGAACGGCCTCATCTACGCGGCAAATTTCGGGGCGACGGGAAGCGTGACGGTCTATCCCGCCTTGGCCTCGCTTGCGGCGCAGCAGTTCTATCCGAACGTGACGCCGATCGAGTATCTGACCGGAGCGGCCACGATGCTGTCCGGGCCGCGCGGGATCGCGGTCGATCCGCCCCCCACGATGACCCGCCGCGCCCGCCACCGGCATTATCGGCGGTGATGGTGGTCAAAGCGTAGCTTCAAGGACGCCCCGCGTTTCGAATACGATTGGATTGACGGGTATTCTTTGACTCGTGCCGTACTGAGCCTAGATTCAGTTATGAAGGTACGGTCGCTATTGACACGAGATTCATAACCGAGTAGAAAATCACCCGTGCCGGAGATTGCGCAAACAGAATGCGAAGCTGTTCCTAACCGCTTTGACCGCCGCCGGGAGAAGACCCGCGTCGATCTGCTGCAAGCCGCCGTGCGGGTGATTTCCGAGAAGGGGTACCATCAGACCCGCATCGCGGATATCGCGACGGAAGCCGACGTGGGGCTGGGAACTTTTTACCTTCACTTCAAGACCAAAAACGAGATTTTCATCGAGCTAATCGGGCACGGCGCGAACGAATTGCGCAAGATGCTCGCAACCGCAAAGGCCGGAGTGAAAGACCCCGCCGAAAAGCTCAAGATCACAATCGACACGATTCTCGACGCCGCCGCGGAGGCGCCGGAACTGTTCCGGATCGTCTTTGGCCACAGCCCCGCGTTCCTCGACCTGATGGTGCGGGTGCATGAGATGTTCATCGGCGATTTGCGCGACGATTTGATCCCCGCCGCCGGCGATCGGGCCGAGGCGATCGCGCATCTGACGGTCGGGATGCTGTCGCAGGTTATCTCGTGGCTGCTCGACAGCCGCGAGTTGCCGCTCGCGGAATTGAAAACGATTACGGAGAATTTCGCATTGGGCGGGCTGGAGCGCGCGACGCGCACCGCCGCCCACTAGAAGATAAATGGTTGCGGAAGAAAAAATGCCAAACGAACCCAATTTCTCCAACGATCAAAAGCACTTTTTTGGGCGACCGATGTTTATGAGGCTGCCGCTAGTAATCAAGCTTGGGAGGATGATTTGAAATGGATCACGATCGCACCGAAGTTCGCACGCCGCTCGACAGCGTTTTCCATTGGGAATACGACGTGAAATTCCCGCAGATGGACCGGCTGTACGAAAACGCCAAGCGCGACCAATGGAACGTCTCGACCGCGCTCGATTGGGAAAAACCGATCGCGCCGGAAGTGCTGGACCTGTCGATGATGCCGCTGTGCCAGACCGAGATTTACAAATCCGGCAGCGCGGAAAACAAACTGCTCTTCGCGCGCAAGCTGGCCGCGTGGCGGCTTTCGCAATTCCTGCACGGCGAGCAGGGAGCCTTGATGGTGTGCGGGCAATTGGTCGATGCGGCGCCGGACCTCGACGCCAAGATGAACGCCGCCGCGCAGGTCTTCGACGAGGCGCGCCACGTCGAGGGCTTCCGCAAGTACATCACCAAGCTCGATCGCATCTATCCGATCGATCCGACGCTCGAACGCCTGCTCCGCGCGATAATCGAGCAGGAGCGCTGGGAACCGAAGTACGTCGGGATGCAGATCGTCGCGGAGGGGCTGGCGCTCGCCGCCTTCCGCTTCATGCAGCGCGAAACCAAGGACGAACTGCTGCGCGGGTTGCTCGAACTGATCATGAAGGACGAGTCGCGCCACGTCGGGTTCGGGATGCTCGCGCTGCGCGAGGCGGTTCGCAAGCTCAAGGGCAAGGACAAGAAGGATTTGGAGGAGTTCGCCTTCACCGCCTGCGACATGATGGTGACCAAGAAGGTCGATGGCCAGTTGAAGGACGGCTTCCTGTCCGACCGGCAGATACTGGCCGAATTCAACATCTCGATGGACGACGTGCAGCGGGAAATCGCGAACAATCCCGCGTGGCAGCAGGCGGAAAAGGCGCTTGAGCGGCAGATGCATTCGTTCCTGTTCGTGGACACGATCATCCCGTGCCTGCGCCAGCTCGATCTGATCAACGATCGCACCGAGCCGTGGTATCGCGAACTGGGCGTGATGGACTTGGCCGCGGCGGCGTGAGGGCCGCCGCCAATTCCGGTG
>JBOHWK010000207.1:0-13084 GCA_050736715.1 Binataceae bacterium (SeqCode)
GTCGTCGAGTTGCACCTACGACATCAAGTTCGTGCCGGCGCAAGGCGGAACGCGGACCGGGACGATTCTGGTGAACGTGGGCAATGACCCGTACAGCCCGCGCAAGGTGGCGGCGGTGGGAATCGGCCAGTGGCCGACGGTGACGCCAATCAACCAAAACTTCGGCGCGGTCACGGTGGGATCGCCACGCCTGGCCTTCATCACGTTCACCAACACGGAGCCGCAGCCGGTAGTGCTGGCGCCAAGCTTGAGCGATACGGTGAATTACTCGATTGCGAGCGACACTTGCCCGCCCTCGCCAACGGCGTTGGCGGGCAAATCGAGTTGCATAATCGAGGTGGAGTTCGCTCCGACGGTAACCGGCGTGCTGAACGGAACGCTGACCGTCAGCGCCACCCCCGACGGCGCCAGCCCGCACACCATCAAGCTCTACGGCAGCGGGAAATAAGCGAAACGGCAAGTCCGGTAAGCATCAGGATGCCCCGCGCCGGCCATCGCAGCCGTGCGGGGCATCCGCTTTTCAAGATCGCGCGCCGCCGCGCGGCGGCGGGATTCAGAGCGGCGGGAAATTGCCGGTGAAAAAGCTCTTCGTTTGTCGCGTGCTTCCGCAACTTGACTGCAAATCGCGCGGCTCCTTATAGTTGGCTTGAGCAGCCGATTATTCCGGCGCCATGACTTGCCGCTGCCGAAAATCTCGTTCTGAGCGGGATTTCGGCGCATCGTGGAGATGAGACCATGACCCAGATTGAAGCCGCCCGCAAGGGCATTGTCACAAAGGAAATTGCCGAAGTCGCCGAGGACGAGGGGCTGGCGCCCGAAGCGGTTCGCGCGCTGGTTGCGTCGGGCGAAGTTGTAATTCCGCACAATATCCATCACGAGTTCCGCGCGATCGGAATCGGCAAAGGGCTGCGCACCAAGGTCAACGCCAATATCGGCGCGTCGAATTTCCATCAGTTGATCGAGGAGGAAGTCGAGAAGCTTTACACGGCGGTGCGCTACGGCGCCGACTCCGTGATGGACCTATCGACCGGCGCCGACCTCGATAAAATCCGCGCGGAGATTCTTTCGCGATGCCCGGTGATTCTCGGCACCGTGCCGATCTATCAGCTCGCGAGCGAACGTTCGATTTCCGATATGGACGCGGGCCACTTCCTTGAAGTGATCGAGCGGCAGGCGCGCCAAGGGGTCGATTACATGACGCTCCATTGCGGAGTCACGCGCGCGAGCGTCCGCACGCTGCGCGGCCACAATCGAATCGAAGGAATCGTGTCGCGCGGCGGCGCGGTTTTAGCGGCGTGGATCGAAAAGACCGGACAGGAAAATCCGCTCTACGAGCATTTCGACGAGGTCTGCGCGATCCTGCGCGAGCATGACGTGACCTTCTCGCTCGGCGACGGCCTGCGCCCGGGCGCCACGGGCGACGCGACCGACCGCGGCCAACTCGCGGAATTGCTGGTGCTGGGAGAATTGACCGATCGGGCGCGGGCGGCGGGCGTGCAGGTGATGATCGAGGGGCCGGGCCATGTGCCGCTCGATCAGATCGAAGCCAACGTGCTCCTCGAAAAGCGCGTCTGCTCGGGCGCGCCGTTCTACGTGCTGGGGCCGCTGACCTGCGACGTGGCGCCCGGCTACGACCATATTACCGGCGCGATCGGCGGCGCGATCGCGTCGGCGGCCGGCACCGATTTCCTGTGCTACGTGACGCCGGCGGAGCATCTTCGGCTCCCCGACATCGACGACGTTCGCGAGGGCGTGATCGCGACGCGAATCGCGGCCCATTCCGGCGATCTGGTGAAGGGCGTGCGCGCGGCCAAGGCCTGGAACGATCAGATGTCGCGCTATCGCAAGGCGCTCAATTGGGACGGGATGTACGCGATGGCGATGGACCCCGACAAGGCGCGCCGCTACAAGGAAACGAGCGAAGCGGCGGGGTCCAACGTCTGCTCGATGTGCGGCTCGCTCTGTTCGATCAATATCGACAACGCCGCGCTGAAGTTCGCCCGCCGCCGCACAATCGCCGGGGAAACCGCCCATGCCGCATGACGGAGCGAAGGACGCTGCGGCGATCGCGCCGGCGCTCGAACTGGCCCGTTCCGATCAGCATGGCGAGCCGCACCGGATCTCGGACTTCCGGGGCCGCAACATCGTGGTTTATTTCTATCCGATGGACGATACGCCGGGATGCACGGTCGAGGGCAAGGAATTCCGCGATCGGATCGAGCAGTTCAAGTCGCTCGATTGCGTGGTAATCGGCGTCAGCACGGACTCGGCCGAGCGCCATCGCGCATTCGCGGAGAAGCACGCCTTCCCGTTCATCCTGTTGGCCGACGAGGACGGCAAGCTGGCCGAGGCGTTCGGGGTGCTAAAGGGCAGCCATGCGGCCCGCTCGACGTTCGTATTCGATCGCGACCTGCACCTGCGCCGCGCGTTCCACGACGTGACGCCGCGCGGCCATGCCGCGGCGATCCTGGATTTCGTGCGCTCGATCGTCGAATCGCACCGGATGATCGGCGGGTAGCCGATGAGGCAATCTCGGATCGCCGTGGTTATAATTGATAAGTGAAAGCATTCCGCTGTTGGGCGGAACGGATAAAACGATGGCCAAATCTTCAAAAAACATTCTGGACGAAGCGCGCGCCGCGATTAAGCAAATCGATATCGACGAGGCGCGCCGGATGACTGAACAGCCGGAGCCGGTGCTAATCGACGTGCGCGAGAGCGACGAATGGCGCCAAGGGCACATCCCCAATGCGGTCTTTATCCCGCGCGGTTTTTTGGAATTGCGAATCGAGGAGAAAGTCCCCGACCATAAGACGCCGGTGATTTTGCAATGCGCCTCCGGGACGCGCTCGCTGCTCGCGGCACGCACGCTCCGCGAGCTGGGCTACGAAAATGTTTACAACCTGATTGGCGGTTTCAACGCATGGAAGGATCGCGGATTGCCGTGGGTGGCGGACCGCGCCTTCACGCCGGATGAGTTGACCCGCTACTCGCGCCATTTCGTGATCCCGGAAGTCGGCGAAAAGGGACAGGCCAAGCTGCTCGATTCCAAGATTCTGCTGCTCGGCGCGGGTGCGCTGGGATCGCCGGTGGCGTTGTATCTCGCGGCGGCGGGCGTGGGCACGATTGGACTTATCGATTTCGACGTGGTCGATGCCTCCAACCTGCAGCGGCAAATAATCCACACCACCGATCGCGTCGGGATGCTCAAGACCGAATCGGCGCAAAAGCAAATCAATGCGCTCAACCCCGGCGTCAAGGTGATTCGCCACGACGTGCGGCTCACCTCCGGGAACGCGATGGACATCATCGAGGACTACGACGTGGTCGTGAATTGCGGCGACAATTTCCCGGCCCGTTACCTGATAAACGACGCCTGCGTGTTCGCCCGGAAGCCGCTCGTTGACGGCGCGATCTTCCGCTTCGAGGGCAACGCGACGGTTTTTTATCCGGCCAAGGGCGGTCCGTGCTACCGATGCCTCTATCCCGAACCCGCGCCCCCCGACATGGCGCCGTCGTGCGCCGAGGCGGGAGTGCTCGGCGCGCTGCCGGGACTAATCGGATCGATCGAGGCGCTCGAAGCAATCAAGCTGGTTCTCGGCGCGGGGGATCCGCTGATCGGCAAGATGGTCTATTTCGACACGCTGTCGGATCGCGACTACGTGCGGATTCTGAAGATTCGGCGCGATCCGAAATGCCCCGTCTGCGGCGACCATCCCACGCAAAAGGGCCTCATCGATTACGAGGCGTTCTGCGGGCTTGCGGCGCCCTCGAATGGCGCGACACCGTCCGCACACGCGCCGGCCGCCACCAAGCCTGCGCCGGCATCGCCGCCAGTGAACCGCTAACGTGCGTCCGGCGCGCTTGAATGGCGATCGGCCGGGGCGGATTCACTCAGACGCGCCTTTAGCCATGCCAGCCCTTTTTTCAATATGTGGGGATCGACATTCGTGCCGGTCAAGCCGCGATCGTCCAACTCATCGTAGGTCACGAGGTCGGACGGAGTCCGCCGGTACGTTTCAGCGGGTTCCTCACGAACCCGCCGCGCCCGCCTGAAGGAAAAGAAATAGTCGTCCCAAGGCCAGTCGTACTCCTCGAGTAATTTCAGAGCTTTGGGGTGAATATACGGCGGTTGATTGCGTGGCATCGGCACGGCCCTCTTCACTGCGCGGCGTAAATTTTCGCCACGGTCAAGTCTAAGCTCTCATGCGCCTTTTCTTCAAGAGACCCGCCGCGACGATGCTCGAGGCCAAACTCCTTACGATCTCAAGGACGGTTCTGCACTCCGAGTAATCGAGCTTGCCTAAATCCCGCGAATAGTGGGCGGCGGAATTCCCTCTGAGCCTCGATGCGGTTGCCAAGTGGTAAGCGTAATCGGAGATGGCCTTCTTCTCATGGGCCGCTTTGATTTGATCGGCCAGCCGTCCCGCAAATCCGGCTTCCGACAGCAAACCTTCCGCAAACACGCGCGCCATCGTCAGCGTGGCCGGATAACAATCGTTTTCCAAGCACTTCACTGCGTCTTCGAGAATGCGGCGCAGTTCAACGGGAAGCCCCGGCGGAATTTCAAGATCGATCTTTCTGACGCCCACCTCCGCGACCACGCCGTGCCGAACCAGAACCCGCAGGATTTGCGCGCAGCGGGGACATTGAACAGTCCCGGCGTAATCGTCGGGAAGATTAATCTTGACCCGCACGCACGCGGGACAATTGACGACAGACATCAAGCGACTCACATCAGCCATGCCGGTCCGAATGTCAATGCTCCCCATCCTTACGCACGGCTGGGAGCCAAGCGCCGGTCAAGGTACAATTCAACTGGTATGGCGCTCGGACCGTTTTACGCCGCGGACCAGTTCAAGCGCGGAGCCGGAGTGAGAGGCGTCGCGATCCTGATGCGCCACGGCGAGACCGCGTGGAATCGCGAAGGGCGCGTGATGGGGCGGAATCCCGTTGCGCTCGATGAGCATGGCCGCGCCCAAGTGGAGGCGGCGATTCCATTCGCCCGGCTCATCAAGCCCGAACTGATCGTCACGAGCCCACTCGGACGCGCGCGCGAATCGGCGGAAATTATCGCAACCGGACTCGGCGGCATTTCAATTATCGAGGAGCCGCAAATCTCCGAAGTCCTGTACGGCCGATGGGAAGGCAAGATTTACGACGAGCTGGTCGAGGACCCGGAATATGTCCGCTTCCGCGAGTCGCCGCTCGCGATGGAAACGCCCGGCGGCGAGACGATCGCGCAGGTGCAAGCGCGGGGCGCCGGCGCGGTGACAAGCGCAATCGCGGCGAATCCGGACCAACGCATCCTGTTCGTCTCCCACGGCGACATAATCCGCACGATTCTGTGCCATTTTATGGGCCTGCCGCGCGCGAATTTCCGCCGCCTGCGAGTGGACAATGCCACCTTCTCCGGCATTCAGGTGGCGGGCGATTTCGCCGAAGTGAAATTCATTAACCTCTTGCCCGACCCCGAGCGCGCTTTTATCGCGCCCTTCGTCTCGCGCAAGCATGGCGTGGTTTGAAAACGATCCGCTACGGTCCGCCGCCTGACGGATCGTAAGCCGCGCCTCTCGAACGGGAGCCGACCACCACGCCTTTTCTGACGCGGACCACCGCATCCGGCCGGCCCGGAACCTCGACCCGCACGCCGCGGTAGCCGCCCGCCGCGGCGTTGGGCGCGACGAAGCCCAGCGTGTATTGCTCGCGGAGTTCGCGGCTGATCGTTTCGCAATCGTTGCGAATCGCCCTGCCGTCTCCGATCGTGCGGATAATAAAAGTCTTGGCGCCCGTCTCGGTGGATAGCGTGCGCAGCGTTTGGGCATCGACCTGATCGCCGCCGCCGCCGGCTATCATGAACGGGCCGACCGTCATGGTGAGGGGGGACGAGTTGGGATTGCCGATCCCGATCGAATACACCAGCACTCCCATCCGGCGCGCCGCCTCCGCGATGCCGTTAACAGTCGCGGAACTGTCGTTGTCCATCCCGTCGGTTATGACCAGCAGCGCCTTCTTGTCGTACCGCCCCTGCTCCACAATATCGAGGCCCTGCATGATCGAATCGAACAGCGCGGTCTGGCCGTCGGCGAATAACAGGCCGAGTTTGCGGATCGCCAGATCGTGGTCGGTGGTGAACGGTTGCAGCATGAAGGGCCGGGCCGCGAAGGCGATTAAGAAAACCTCGTCCTTGCCGTTGAGATCGCGAATGAACTGCGATACCGCCGCGCGCACCTGCGGAATTTTGGGCGTCATGCTGCCGGAGGTATCCACCAGGATTCCGACCGAGACGGGAGTGTTCAGGTCCTCCCGGAAAAAGCCGATCGGCTGCCGGCGCCCGTCCAGATACAGCTGAAAATCGTTTTTCTGGAGACCGGTGATGCAGGCCCCCCCCTGTCCAGCGGTCACCGTCGCGGTCACTTGTTGGTAGCCGGGTTGCCGCCGCAAGTTGAGCGAGGGGACCTGCAATTCCTGTCCCGGCTGCGGGACTTGCGGCTGAATGGTAAACGATCCGCCGCCCTGGTGGGAAGGCGGTAACACCGCCGGCAATTCCAGCGTCGAGGACCGCTGACCTTGCCCGCCCGGCAGCACCAAATCGGGCGGCGGCGCGCCCTGCTGCGCCGCGGCGGGAACCGCCACAGCGAATGCGATCGCGACGCCGAGCGCCGCCGCGATTAGAACGTTCCAAGCGCCTTTCCCGCTCAATTTTGCCGTCAATCGCATGCGATTCGCCCGCCAAATCGGTCCGATCTTCACTTCAGTCCAATGATCCTACTTGCAAACGGCGCGAGCAAGCGCGCCCCGCATCGCGGTGCGCACCGCTCCTGCAATGATTGACGAATCCGCGCGCGATGCGTTTCACTCCCGCCGCGCGCCTTGGTAAAATTCTTTTCGGATGAAGGAGAATCGAGACTCGCCGGCTTCCGCCTCCGCCGCTTCGCCCCGGCCGGCCCTGACGATGGACGCCGCGGGCCTCATCGTCGAATGGACCCCGGATGCGGAGGCGATCTTCGGATGGCCGCGGGCGGAGGCGATCGGCCGGCTGCTCTCAGCGGTAATAATTCCGGAGCGCCATCGCGCCGCGCATGAGGCGGGATTGCGGCGGTTTCTGGAGAGCGGCCGCGGCGGCCTGCTCGATCGCACGATCGAAATCGTCGCGGTCGATCGCGACGGCCGCGAATTCGACGCCGAGGTTCGAATCGCCGCCGAGCGAAGCGCGGACGGCTATCGCTTCCCCGCCACCGTCCGCCGCTTGCCCTGACCGCTTGTTGGTAACCGCCGCGGAATGAAATTGACAAGGGGGGCGCCGCCCGGTTACGAATTGATGTGCCCCTGCGGATTTCAAACCATTCCAGCCCGCGAACCGCCGCGCGCGTTCCGTTCGCGATCGCCGTCGTGCCCGCGCGCTACGGCTCGTCGCGCCTGCCGGCCAAGGCGCTGGCGGAGATCGGCGGGGAGCCGATGGTGGTGCGGGTATGGCGGCAGGCGTCGAAGGCGAAATCGATCGCGCGGGTAATCGTCGCGACCGACGACGAGCGGATTGCGGCGCCGGTGCGCGCCGCGGGCGGCGAAGCGATCATGACCTCGCCGGACCATCCGAGTGGAACCGACCGAATTGCCGAGATTGCCAGAAAAATTCGCGCCGAGGTCTATCTGAATGTCCAGGGCGATCTACCCTTTGCCGCGCCCGCCGATTTAGACGCGCTGGTGGCGGCAATGGCCGCCAATAAATCGCTGGCGATGGCTACTCTCGCCACGCCGATCGCCGACGAATCCGAATGGCGGAGTCCCAATGCGGTCAAGGTGGTGTGTGGCGCGAACGGGAACGCGCTATACTTTTCCCGAGGCCCAATTCCGTTCCCGCGCGCCGGCGGAATGCCATCCACCACCCTGCGGCATATCGGCGTTTATGCCTACCGCCGCGCCTTCCTCTTGAAATTCGCCGCGCTTGCGCCGGGCGTGCTGGAACGGATCGAGATGCTCGAGCAATTGCGCGTTTTGGAAAATGGTTACGCAATCGGGGTTGTGCTTTCGGTGGCGGCTTCGGTTGAAACGATAGAGGTGGACACGGCCGGCGACCTGGCGCGGGCGCGCGCGCGGGCCGCGGGAGCATCATGCTGACGGCGGGGAGGGGAATCGCGATGGAACGGGGCAAAACCAAATTTATTTTTGTGACCGGCGGCGTGGTCTCTTCTCTCGGCAAGGGACTCGCCGCCGCCTCCTTGGGGGCGCTGCTCGAAGCGCGCGGCCTCAAGGTCACGCTGCTCAAAATGGACCCCTACATCAACGTCGATCCCGGCACGATGAGTCCGCTGCAACACGGCGAAGTGTTCGTGACCGACGACGGCGCCGAGACCGACCTCGATCTGGGCCATTATGAGCGCTTCGTCCAGACCACGATGAGCCGGCGCAACAACTGCACCACCGGCCAGATCTACGACACCGTAATTCAGAAAGAGCGTCACGGCGATTACTTGGGAGCGACCGTGCAGGTAATTCCGCACATCACCGACGAGATCAAGCGCCGCATCCTCGCCGCCGCCGAGGGCGCCGATCTGATTATCGTCGAGGTCGGCGGCACGGTGGGCGATATCGAGAGCCTGCCCTTCCTCGAAGCGATCCGTGAATTCCGCTGGGACATGGGGCGCGAGAACGTCCTGTACGTCCATCTGACGCTGGTTCCCTTCATCAGCACCGCGGGCGAACTCAAGACCAAACCGACGCAGCACAGCGTCAAAGAATTGACCGGGCTGGGAATCTCGCCCGACCTCCTCCTGTGCCGATGCGATCGCGCGCTGGACCACCAGCTCAAGGCCAAAATCGCGCACTTCTGCAACGTGGAGGAAACCTGCGTCATCTCGGCGCCCGACGTGGAGACGATCTACCAAGTGCCGCTGCACTTCCATGAAGAGGGCTTCGATCAGCGCGTGGTGGAGAAGCTCAACATCTGGACCGGCGCGCCGAACCTCTCCAAATGGCGCCGCGTGGTCAAGACCGCGCGCGAACCGAAGCTCTCCGTCAACGTCGCGGTCGTCGGCAAGTACGTCAACCTGGTCGATTCGTACAAGAGCCTGCACGAGGCGATCGCGCACGGCGGAATCGCCAACGAGGCCAAGGCCGCAATCGATTACGTCGATTCGGAGGCGCTCGAAAAGCAGTCTCCCGAAGAACGGCTCAAAAGCGCCGACGCGATTATCGTCCCCGGCGGCTTTGGCGAACGCGGGACCGAGGGGATGATTCGCGCGATTCGCTACGCGCGCGAAAATCACGTGCCGATCCTCGGCATCTGCTACGGCCTGCACATGATGGTGATCGAAGCGGCGCGCGATCTGCTGGGACTCAAGCGCGCCAACACCTCCGAGAACGCCCCCGATGCGCCCGACCCGGTAATCGATCTGATGGAAACGCAGAAGGACGTGGCGAAGAAGGGCGGCACGATGCGGCTGGGCGCCTATCCGTGCGTCCTCAAGCCCGGGTCGCTCGCCTATTCGCTCTACCGCCGCTCGCGCATCTCCGAGCGCCACCGCCATCGCTACGAAGTGAACAACGCCTATCGCGCGCGGCTCGAATCGGCCGGACTTATTGCGACCGGCACGTCGCCCGACGATCGGCTGGTCGAGATCATGGAACTGAGCGGCCACCCCTGGTTCCTCGGCTGCCAGTTCCATCCCGAATTGAAGTCGCGCCCGCTCGATTGCCATCCGCTGTTCCGCGGCCTGATTCGCGCCGCCGTGCAGCGCCGCGCGGCGCTCGGCCCGAAACGCTCCAAAGTGCGGGAGTTGCGATCCGCGTCGTGAGCGGGAATCCGAAAATCGGCGGACTAGGCGTGACGACCTCACCCCCTGTCCCCCTCTCCCTTTTGGAGAGTGGGAACGCAAGGCACTCTTCGCGTTCCGGTTCCCCTCTCCAAAAGGGAGAGGGGTTAGGGGTGAGGTTATTTATGCGGTTCACTCATCGGTGGATTTCCTAGTCGCGACTCCCATGCGCGTCGAACAAATACCGGCGGGCGGCGCGGTCTTCGGCGGCCCGGACCTCGTGATAATCGCGGGCCCGTGCGTGATCGAGAGCTACGACTCGTCCGCGCGCCACGCCGCGCGGCTCGTCGAAATCACTCGGCGCGCAGGGCTGCCGTTCGTGTTCAAATCGTCGTTCGACAAGGCCAATCGCACCAGCGCCGGATCGTTCCGCGGCCCCGGACTCGATGAGGGATTGGCGATCCTCGCGCGGGTAAAGCGGGAGACCGGCGCGGCGATCCTGACCGACATCCACGAACCGGCGCAGGCCGCGCCGGCGGCCGCCGTCGCAGATGTGCTCCAGATTCCCGCGCTGCTCTCGCGCCAGACCGATCTCATCATCGCCGCCGCAAAGACCGGATGCGCCGTGAACATTAAGAAAGGCCAGTTTCTTGCACCCTGGGACATGAAGGCGGCGGTGGCCAAGGCGGAAGCCGTTGGGTGCAAAAAAATCATCCTGACCGAACGCGGCTTCTCGTTCGGCTACAACAATCTCGTCTCGGACCTGCGTTCGCTCGTAATCATGCGGAGTTTCGGCTGGCCGGTGGTTTTCGACGCGACCCATTCGGCGCAATTGCCGGGCGCCGGCGGCGAACGATCGGGCGGCCAGCGCGAATTTATCGCACCGCTCGCGCGCGCGGCTGTAGCGGTGGGAATCGACGGCGTTTTCATGGAAGTGCATGAAGACCCGGACCAGGCGCTTAGCGACGGCCCCAATTCCTACCGCCTCGACGATCTTCCCGCGCTTTTGGAGACGCTCAAGCGAATCCATCAGGCGGCGCGAGCGCCGGACTGAGGCCGAAAAATGAAGTGCAAATTGTCCTTCGCGGTGGCGGCCTTACGCAAGAATTGCGCCGAAGTCCGCCTTTGCCGGTTTACTTGAAAAAATCCTGTTGATACGCTGGATTAGCGGAGTGCTTAAAGGTGAGTCCAAGGCGTATCGCAAAGGCGCTGGCCGGCTTCGGCGCGATTGCGGTTGTTACATTGCTGGCGGTGACCGTGTGGGTCGTTCACAGCCGCTCGATCGCGGAAGGATTGGAAAAGATCGCCGCAATCGCCCCCGATTCGCTGCTACATGCGCATAATTTCCATTGGACACAGATGAAGAACGGGCAGCGGCAATGGGTGCTGACGGCGCGCGACGCCAGCTACGGCGCGGACAAGAAATCGGTCCTGCTGACCGATGCGGCAATTACGATGACCGCCAGCGACGGCAAGCCGGTGAAGATAGAGGCGCCGCACGCCGTCCTCGCACTCAACGCCAATCATGTGACGCGGGCCGACATGAGCGGCGGCACGGTGGTCCATTACGGAGATTTCGTGATTACCACCGATAGCGCGGCCTTCATGCCCGACGGCGATAAAGTCGAGGCGCCCGGATTCGTCACCTTAACCGGCGCAGGAATTAAAATGACCGGAATCGGCCTCACCGGCCAACCAAAGGAGCGCACCTTCCAGTTGCTCCGGCAAGTAACGACCGAAGTGCAGCCCAAGCATGACAATGAAACCTCCAAGCCCGGCTAATCGCGCCGCCATGCGGCTGTTTTCACCCGGGCGCGCCCTTGCAATCGGCGCGATCGCACTCGTTTTTGCCGCGTCCGCATTTGCACAAAGCATTCCAGTCGCGGCGGGCTCGTCGGGCGAAGATTTGAGCGGCGATTCGATCAGTGTGACGGGCGGAGTTCCAGGCGCCATGTCTTCGGCCGCCGCCGGCAATGCTTCCGCTCCGCAGCCTTTGCCGGTCACGCCGGGAGCGAGCGCACCACCGCCGGCCGCCGCTTCCGCGATGGCGCCCGTGCCCGCTGCGCCTTCCGCTCCCGCGTCGCCGCCGCCTGCGGCCGCCGAGGCCTCCGCACCGGCACTGCCACCGCCTGCCGCGGTTACCGAAGCTCCCGCGTCCGCACCGGCGCCCGCTGCCGAAGCGGCAGCCGCACCCGCGCCAGCGTCCGCAGCCGCGCCACCGTCAGCGCCGAATGCGCCGGGCGCTCCCGCTGCGGAATCGGCGTCCGCACCGCGGACTGCGGAGGCGTCCGCGCCGGGCGGACTGAACGCTCCGCCGGTGACGTTCGCACCGCCAGTCTCCGAGGCCGCGCCGGCGGTGGCGCCTCCTGAACCGAAGATCGGATCGGAGGAACCGGAACCGTCCGGCAAAAAGAAAGCCGCGGGCGCAAACACCGCGGTCGCGTCGAATGAACCGGCGGGCGCCCCGTTCGCGGGACTCGCCACCGGCAAGAGCAAATCTCCCGTCCATATCACCTCCGATTCAATGTCGCTCGATTACACGGGGCGCTCGGTGCTGTTCACGGGACACGTTAAGGCGACCCAAGACACCGGCCAATTGACCGGCAACACTCTGCGCGTGAACTACGCGGATAGCCAGATGAAGACCATCAAGGACATGGTCGCCAACGGCAATGTGCGCATCAGCCAGGGAACGCGCTGGGCGACCAGCGATCACGCGGTGATGAATCAGGCGCAACAGACGGTGGTATTGACCGGCAGCCCGGTGGTTCACGACGGCACCGACCAGATCACCGGCCGGCGCATTACGGTTTATCTTAAGACCAACCGCAGTGTGGTCGAGGGCGCCCGCGCGGTGATTTTTCCGAATCGGAACCAAAACCAAGCGGCCGCCGCTCCCAATCCCTCCGTGAAGAATGGGGGCGGCAGGTAAGCCGAAAAGTTTTCGCAATGGCGCTCGAAATAAAACTCGGACAGGATCTCCGGCTGCGGCAGCAACTGGTGATGACGCCGCAGTTGCAGCAGGCGATCAAGATTCTGCAACTGTCGCTGCCCGAACTCGAATCGGTCGTCCAGGCCGAATTGGAACAGAATCCGATGCTGGAGCCGCTCGATCGCAGCCCGGCCGAGACCGCCGCGGAATCCGAGATGCCGGAGCCGGGCGACGCCGGCGAGGAGCGCGCCGACGAGCCGCTGCCGGCCGAAAACTCGGCGGCGGCGGAGTACGCGGTATCGGACGACGATAATTGGAAAAACAACGGAGCGAGCGAAGCGGCGGCGGCGCCGGCCGCCGCCGAGACCGAGGCGCGCGACGCCTCGGCGGAGCTTAAGGA
>JBOHWK010000208.1:0-2189 GCA_050736715.1 Binataceae bacterium (SeqCode)
TTGGTCTTGGTGGTCTCGCGCGGGATTTTGGCGATTACGTCGCCCGGCGCCACCGCCACGCCGTCGGCCACGCTGATGTAGGCGCCGACCGGGAGGAAGTAGCGCGCGAAATTGTTGGAGTTCGGCAGCTTCGCGGTCTTGCCGGAATCGTCTTTTATCGACACGCGCGGCCGAACGTCGAGTTCCTTGAATTCGACGACCACGTTGGAGCGCGCGCCCGTGCGTTCATCGACGCGCTCTTCCATCGTCTTGCCCTCGAGGATGTCGCCGTACTTAACCGCGCCGCCGACCTCGGTGATGATGGGCGTGGTGTAGGGATCCCATTCGGCGATCAGCTCTCCGGCCTTCACGCGGTCGCCATCGGCCTTGCGCAGTTTCGCGCCATAGACGAGCGGATAACGTTCGCGTTCGCGTTCGCGGACATGGCCGTCCTCGCCCTTAACCTCGGCGGCGATCACGGCTTCGCCATGCCGGGTCATCACGATCAGGTTGCCGTCGCGGCTCTTGACGGTATTGACCCCGTGTAGCCGCACGATGCCGTCGTTGCGCGCCTCGAGCGCGGTCTGCTCGGCGCGCCGCGAGGCGGTGCCGCCGATATGGAACGTGCGCATCGTCAACTGCGTGCCCGGCTCTCCGATCGATTGCGCCGCGATGATCCCGATCGCCTCGCCCAAGTTCACCAGATGGCCGCGGCCCAGGTCGCGCCCGTAGCATTTCACGCACACGCCCCGGCGCGAGGTGCAGGTCAGCACCGAGCGGATTTTGATGCGCTCGACACCGGCGTCCTCGATCTCGCGGACTTTGTCCTCGTCGATCGTTTCGTTGGCGCGGACCAAAATCTCGCCGTTGAAGGCGTCGCGGATGTCCTCCAGCGCGACGCGGCCCAGCACGCGGTCGCCCAAGCCCTCGATGATCTCGCCGCCTTCGACCAGCGGCGTCATTTCGATTCCGTCGAGCGTGCCGCAATCGTCCTCGGTGATGATCGAATCCTGCGCCACATCGACCAGCCGCCGCGTCAGGTAGCCGGAGTTCGCGGTTTTCAGGGCGGTGTCGGCGAGTCCCTTGCGCGCGCCGTTGGTCGAGATGAAGTACTGGAGCACGGTCAAGCCCTCGCGGAAGTTCGCGGTGATGGGAGTCTCGATAATTTCGCCCGACGGCTTCGCCATCAGGCCGCGCAGTCCTGCGAGCTGGCGGATTTGCTGATCGGAACCGCGCGCGCCGGAGTCGGCCATGATGAAGATCGGGTTGAACGACGGGCCGGTAACGGTCTCGCCCTTGGCGTTTTTCCCGAACACTTGGGTCGATAGCCCCTTGATGACCGCGCTGCCGATCTGGTCCTGCACGTCGGCCCAGATATCGACGACCTTGTTGTAGCGTTCGCCGTCGGTGATCACGCCGTTGTTGTACTGCTGCTGGATTTCGTTGACCTGCTTCTGGGCCTGCTCCAGCAATTGCGCCTTCTGCGGCGGGATCGTCATGTCCTTGATCGAAATCGAAATTCCGGCCTTGGTCGCGAACTCGAAGCCCACGTCCTTGACCCGGTCGGCGAAGATGACCGTCGCCTTGTTGCCCACGCGGCGGTACACGGTGTCGATCAGGTTGCCGAGTTCCTTTTTCTTCATCGTCTTGTTGATTTCGGAAAAGGGAATCTCGGGCGGGACGATTTCATACAAAAGCACGCGCCCAGCCGTGGTCACGACGCGCTCGTACTCGGGCGCGGCGGGAACGGCCGCGTGCTTGCCCTTGCCGCGCGCATGGCCGTTGGTTTCCGGCGCGGGCGCGGCGGCCTCCTCGGCGCCGAGCGCCATCCGCCGCGGCATCCGGACGTTGATTTGCGCGTGCAAATCGACCTCGCCGTGATCGTAGGCGATTCGCACCTCCTCGGTCCCGGAGAAGAATTTCCCCTCGCCGCGCGCCAGCGGACGCTCACGCGTCATGTAATACAGCCCGAGCACCATGTCCTGCGTCGGCACGATCACCGGCTTGCCCGAAGCGGGCGACAGGATGTTGTTGGTGGACATGATTAGCGCGCGCGATTCGACCTGCGCCTCGATCGACAGCGGCACGTGCACCGCCATCTGGTCGCCGTCGAAGTCGGCGTTGTAGGCCACGCAGACCAGGGGATGAAGCTGGATCGCCTTGCCCTCGATCAGCACCGGCTCGAACGCCTGGATGCCGAGGCGGTGGAG
>JBOHWK010000209.1:0-7879 GCA_050736715.1 Binataceae bacterium (SeqCode)
CCCCTAACCCCTCTCCCTTTTGGAGAGGGGAACCAGCACGTCAAGATCGTTTCGTGTTCCCCCTCTCCAAAAGGGAGAGGGGGACAGGGGGTGAGGTTGTAGTCTTTATTGCGCATCCGGCTGCCTCATCTCAGCTTCAGCGTGCTGAGCGCGACCAGGCCGCACACGATCGAAACGATCCAGAATCTGATGACCACGACCGTCTCCGGAATGCCGGCGAGTTCGAAATGATGGTGCAGCGGGGCCATTCGGAACACCCGCTTGTGCGTCGCCTTGAAATAGTAACGCTGGATAATCGTCGAGGCGGCCTCCGCGACGAACACTCCCCCCGCGATCAGCAGCACCAATTCCTGCTTGGCCAGCACCGCGACCGTGCCGAGCGCCGCGCCGAGCGCCAGCGCGCCGACATCGCCCATCATCATCGAGGCCGGGTAGGCGTTGTACCACAGGAATCCGAGCGACGCGGCGATTAGGGAGGCGCAGAAGATTGCGACTTCGCCGACGCCGTCGATGTGCGGGACTTGCAGATAGGCCGCGAACTTCACGTTGCCAGCGACGTAGGTGAAGGTCCAGTAGCACAACGCGACCGTCATCACCGGCCCGATCGCCAATCCGTCCAGCCCGTCGGTCAGGTTCACCGCGTGCGAGCATCCGACGATCACCACGGCGGCGAATGCGACGTAGAGCCAGCGATGGAGGTTCGGGTGGATATTCTTGAAAAACGGCACGGTCAGATGGGTGTCGTAGCCGAGATAAACGAACAGCCAAATTGCCGCCGCGAGCGCGATTGCAAACGACCAGAAGAGCTTGACCGGGCCGCCGAGGCCCACCCCCTTGCCATGCCTGAGCTTCAGGTAATCGTCGCTGAAGCCGAGCGCACCGAAGGCGACCGTCACGAAGATCGCAATCCAGACGTAAGGATTGTAGAGATCGGCGAGGAGCAACGTCGCCGCGAGCGCCGCCGCGAGAATCATCAGGCCGCCCATGGTCGGCGTGCCTTCCTTCTTGCGATGGCTCTCCGGGACGACGTCGCGAATCGTCTGCCCGATATGCGCGGCGCGGAACCGATTGATCAGCACCGGGCCGAGCGCGAGCGACAGCGCCAGCGCGGCCAATCCCGCCAGCACCGAGCGAAACGTCTCGTAGCGCAGGACGTTGAAGCCTTCGTAATGGGTATGCAGGGGATAGAGCAGAAGATACAGCATCGCGGCGCCCGTCAGTTTACTGAGTTTGAAGCCGCGCGAAGCGCAAACGCCGAAATCAACCTCACCCCTAACCCCTCTCCCTTCAGGAGAGGGGAACCAGAAAGTAAAGCTTGCATTGCGTCCCCCCTCTCCTGAAGGGAGAGGGGGACAGGGGGTGAGGTCGTCACGCTCATTTCAAAAACCTTCTCTTTGCGGCTAGGACTGTCCGGTATGCTCCGCCGCAATTTCCCGCACCACGGCGCGATCGTCGAACGGGACCGTTTGGTTGCCGACGATCTGATAATCCTCGTGGCCCTTGCCCGCAATTATTAGCACATCGCCCGCCGCCGCGATTCGCATCGCGAGCGCGATCGCGCGGCGCCGGTCCGGCTCGACCACGTAGCCGCGCGGGATCGGCGCCTGCCCTGGTCCAACCGCTTCCGGATGGTCGATTCGCAAGAGGCCGGCGGCGGCGATCCCCTCCTCCACCTCGGCGATAATCGCGAGCGGCTCCTCGGTGCGCGGATTGTCGGAGGTGAGGATCGGCAGGTCGGACAGCCGCCCCGCGATCGCGCCCATGATCGGGCGCTTGCCGCGGTCGCGATCGCCGCCGCATCCGAACACGCAAATCAGCCGTCCCGCGCAAATCGTGCGGAGCGTCTTCAGCACGCCTTCGAGTGCGTCGGGCTTGTGGGCATAGTCCACAAAGATCGCCACTCCCGGTTTCGCCGCCACCGCTTCGAGCCTGCCGGGGGCCCCCGGGCATCGCCGCACGCCCTCCGCCACCGCCGCCGCATCGATGCCCAGGGCCACCGACAGGGCCGAAGCTCCGAGAATATTGAGCAGATTGAATTCGCCGATTAGCGGCGAAACGATTTCGATAGTTTTGCCGAGCACCGAAAGCGTTGCGCGAATGCCGGACCGGTCCGCGTCGAAGCGCAGCGGATGAGCGTCGAACGCGCGCTCGAGACCGAAGCTGACTTTGCGCACGGCTGCCGCCTCGATGACGCGACGCCCGTACGGATCGCCCGCGTTGACGATTGCGATCGGATCGTGACGGTGGCTGCGCGGCAGAATCTCGGTGAAGAGGCGGAGCTTCGCCGCGAAATAGTTCTCCATCGTGTCGTGATAATCCAGATGGTCGCGGCCGAGATTGGTGAAAAGGCAAGCGCGAAAGCTGAGGTCGTCCACGCGCCCCTCCGCGATTCCTATCGACGAAACTTCCGCCGCCGCGGCGCACACGCCCTCGCGCTCCATCCGGGCCAGCGCGGACTCCAAGTCGAGCGATTCCGGGGTGGTCAATCCCCGGTAAATTTTTTCGGCGCGAATGAAAATCCCGATCGTGCCAACGATCCCGGCCGGCATTCCGGCCGCCTCGAAGATCGAAGCGAGAAGGTAGGTGGTCGTCGTCTTACCGCTGGTCCCCGTTACGCCAATCAGGTCGATTCGCTCGCTGGGGGCGGCGAAAAAACGCGCGGCGGCCGCGCCCATCAAATGGCGCGGCCGCCCGCATTCCACCAAGGCCACCGCGGGGCGCGCCATTTCATCCATCATCCTCCGCACCACCACTGCGCGCGCCCCGCGATTCAATGCATCCTCTATGTGGACCCGCTCTTGGCCGGGATCCTGGGCCAGCGAAAAGAAAATTTCTCCAGGCCGAATCCGGCGCGAATCGTAACCGAGTCCGGCGATTTCCACGCCGGAATCGCCCGCGATTCGCACCGCCTCCGATCCCGCCAGCAACTCATCGAGCTTCACTTGCGCCTCGCCGGGAATGCCAATCTGGAGATCGGCGCTCCCGCGAATGGTACGCGGCCGGCGTAATCGCACCGCCGTCCGCCTCCGCGACCGGCGAGGCCAGCGTCAATTCCACCGGCGAATTTCCGATCGGCGCGCCGGCGCGCGGCGTTTGCGCGATTACGTAGCCGCCGCCCTTCACGCCGATTGCGACGCGGCTCTTGCGCGCCATTTCAAAGGCGCTTCTCAGGCTCATTCCGGCAAAGTCCGGCGCCGCGAGCCTCAGGTTCGATCCGGTCAGCACCGGCACGTAATCGCCCATCGCACTCGCCGCGGCGCTATCGGCATCCGAACCGCCCGCGGCGGCGGACGGAATCAAACTCGCCTCCGCGTAGCGCTCCCCGGGCGGAACGATATCCAATTCATGCACCGCCCCTTCGGCGATTTCGCTGAACACCGGCGCAGCGACCAATCCTCCGAAATGGCCATGTCCGACGCCGTACAGGACGACCAATATCACCAGCCGCGGGTCGTCGGCGGGAAGAAATCCGACAAACGAAGAGACGTGCCGGTTCTGAAAGTACGCGCCGGTTTTGCGATCGACCATCTGCGCGGTCCCCGTCTTGCCCGCCACGGTAAATCCGTCAACTTTGGCGCGGTGGCCGGTGCCGTTGGGGCCGTTTACGACGCCACGCAGCAGGAGATTCATCTCGTGCGCCACATCGGGCGATATCGCGCGGCGGACCGGCTGGGGCGTGTGCGTAAAAATCGGATCGCCCGCCGCGTCGTAGGCGGCCTTGACCACGTAGGGACGCACGATCATGCCGCCGTTGGCGATCGCGGCGTAGGCGGTTGCCAGTTGAATCGGAGTTACGGCCACGCCCTGGCCGAACGCATGGTTGGCCAGATCGATTTCGCGCCAATGACTGGGCGGATGCAAAATCCCCGCGACCTCGCCCGGCAGGTCGATTCCGGTGCGCGAACCGATTCCGAACGCTCGCAAGCCGTCGTAAAACCGATCGCTGCCGAGCGCCAGCGCGATCTTCGCCGCGCCGATATTGGACGAAACTTCGATGATTCCGCCAAGATCGAGCAGGCCGTGAGGGCTGTCGTCGTGAATCGTCCGCCGATCGATCGTGAAGCGGCCCTCCTCGCAATAAATTTGCCGATCGAGCGTAATTGTGCGGTCGGCCAGCGCGATCGATCCCAAAATCCCCTTCATCGTCGAACCCGGCTCGAAGTCGTCCTGAACCGCCGCGTTGTGCAATCGGTCATGAATTCCGTCCGGGACGGCGCTGACATTCGCCATCGCGAGCACCTCCCCGGTGAACGGATCGAGCACGATCGCGGCGCCGTGGGTCGCACCGCTCTTGGCGACCTCGTCCGCGAGGCGGGTCTCCGCAACCGACTGGATCGACGAATCGATCGTCAGCTTCAGTTCCGCACCGGGTTCCGGCGCCCGAAGCGCGAGCGGACTATCGAAGATCGGATGGCCGAGCGCGTCGTGGTAGAAGTGCAATTCGACCGGCGTACCGAGCAGGATGCGGTTGTATTGCAATTCAAGCCCGGAGAGCCCCTGGCCGTCCATCCCTGCCAGCCCCACTACCGCCGCGGCCAGGTTGCTCTCCGGGTAAAACCGTTTGTATTCGCTAAGCGCGCCAACCGAATCGATTCCGAGCGACACCGCCGCGCGCGCCCTGGCGGGTGCGATTCGCCGCGCGAGCCACACGAAGGGCGCGTGCTTGTGCAGCTTCCAGTCCAATTCCTTTCGCGTCATCCCCAGCGCCGCCGCGAGTTGGTCCAGTTCGGCGGAGGCGGCGCTGTCGAGGACGCGGTGCGGGCGCGCATAAACCGAGCGCGTCTCAGCCGAAAGCGCGAGCGGATTACCGTTGCGATCGACGATCGGGCCGCGCGGCGCGGCGAGTTCGGTCTGTGCGGTGTGTTCGCTGCGCGCCATCGAGTCGAGCCGGGCGCCGTCGAATGCCACCAGCGCCACGAGCCGGATCGCCGCAATCGCGAATAGCGCCGCCATCGCGAGCGTCAGGATTCCGATCCGGGTCCGGCGGGTTTTGGCAGGATGCTGAAAAGGAGTTTTCATCATCCTGCCTCCCTCTCTGTAATCTCCCCCGGCGGGGGAGAACTAAAGGAAGGCAGCCAGCTTTTATCGCAGGCTGCGCAAGGGTCGCCCGGCTTCATGGGATTTTCCCGCAGCCTGCTGAAGGGCGCCGTCATGGCAGCATCACCACCTGTCCGGGCGCGGGTGGCGCCAGATCGTAGCGCGGCGCCAGCGCGCGGAGCCGATCCTGCGAGCTTAGTTGCGCCTCGCTCACGCGCAGGGTGCGGTTTTCGTTCGCGAGCCGCGTTATTTCCGAGCGCAGCGCCGAGAGCCGGTAGCCCTCGCGCGTCGCCTCCAGCCGGACCATCAGCGTTGAGAACAGGGCGCATGCGATAAGGGCGAGCAATATCGCGGGCGCGAGCTTGGAGGGCGGACGCGAGGGCCGGATGCGCGCGCTCACTGGCCGCTCCTTTCGATGCATCTTAGGCGCGCGCTCCGCGCGCGGGGATTGCACGCGATTTCGGCCGCGGAGGGCTTAATCGCCTTGCGCGCCACCGCGGTGAAATCGCCATCGTGCGCAAGCTCCCGGAAGCGTTCCTTGACCGGGCGGTCTTCCAGCGAATGGTACGCGATTACCGCCATCCGGCCTCCCGGCCTAAGCGCCGCGGGCCCATCGGCAAGCAACGCGGCGAGATTTTCCATTTCGCGATTCACGGCGATGCGGATCGCTTGGAAGGTGCGGGTGGCGGGATGCACCCCGCCGCGGCGATGCGCTCCGAGCGCGCGCTCCACAATCGTCCGCAAATCGCCGGTGGTTTCGAGCGGGCGGCGGCGGCGCTCCTCCACAATCATGCGGGCGATTCGGCGCGAGCCGCGCTCCTCACCGTAGCGGTAGATGATTCGGGCGAGTTCCTCCTCACTCTCCTCATTGAGCAGATCGCGCGCGGAGAGCCGCTGGCTTTGGTCCATCCGCATGTCCAGCGGCCCGTCGTGGCGGAAGCTGAAGCCGCGGGCGGGGTCGTCGAGAGCGAATCCGCTCATGCCAAGGTCCGCGAGAATCGCATCGGCGCCGTCCCATCCGGCGGCTTCGAGCACGGCGGCGATTTCACCGAAATTTTGCTGGACGAACGTCACGCGATCGCCGAACTCCGCCAGCCGTTCGCGGGCCGCGTCGAGCGCCGCCGCGTCGCGATCCATCGCGATAATCCGCGCGGAGGTGGCGCGCAGCAGCGCCGCGCAATGGCCGCCCGTGCCGGCGGTTACGTCGGCAAGCGCGAGCGGACCGGATGCGGCGATTAAACCGCACACCTCTTCCACCATCACCGGCACATGCCACCGGTCCGCCGCGCCGCCGCCGTGTATCGCCGCGAGGTTCATCGCCCGTCAGATACCCAGCCGAAAGTAAAAGTCCGGCTCCCCGATCTTTTCCTCAGCCGCGCCGAGGACCTTATCGAGGACGGCCTTGTCCCAAAGTTGAAAATGATCCCGCCGCGCGGAGAACGTCACCGCGCGGCCCAATTTCGCGTACGTCCGCAATCGCTCCGGGACCAGCACGCGCCCCTGGCGATCGACCGGCGCCTCGAACGCGCCGCCGATGAAATACATTTCGAACGCCTGCAAGTTCGGATCGAAGCGCTGCTTTTCCGCAAGCAAGGCGTTAAGCTGGTCCCACTCGGCGGGCGAATAGAGTGAGAGGCAGCGCTCGCCGCTGAATATAAAGTTGGTGACGAAGAGGCGATCGTGTCCATCGCGCTGCAAGACTTCGCGGAAACGGGCGGGAATGCTGACGCGCCCTTTCTCATCGAAGAGATGATCGAACCTCCCAGTGAACACAGAACTTCTCCCAAGCTTCCCACAATCTCCCACTTTCCCCCACTTCCGTCAAGAGGCAACTTACTAATGGCGAAGGAAAAGCGAAGTCTATTAATTACCAATTGCTCATTAAATAGCGCCGGCCTGTTGGCTTGACAGCGCGCGCTCGATTCGCAACACTCGCGCCCGTCACCCTCTAACGGCAACCCAAGCGTTCTCACCGCAATTAGCGCAGAGAGAGGAGAGAAGATGGCCGACAGTGCATGGCTGCGAATTTCCGCGACGATCACGGGCGCAACGATAGCTCTAACGATTGGAGCCCACCTTGCTTTCGCCGCGCCGTCCGCGCCAGCCGCTCCGCCCGCGCCGGCCGCATCGCCGGCGCCAACACCCGCTCCGAATGCGAAGGTTTGGAACTTCGACCGTGACGAGGCCGGCAGGATGCCTGCGGAATGGAAATCGATCGCCGGCGATTGGAAAGTCATCCCCGATCCCACCGCGCCCAGCAAACCCAACGCGTTCGGCTTGCCTCCCGGGCGGCTGCTCACTTCGCTGGTCTATTTCCTCGAATACTACCCGCGCGCGATCCTGGAGTCGCCAACCGATTATTCGAATTTCACCTACTCCGCTGAATTCAAGCCGCCGGCCGAGGGCGCTTATCATCTCGATTGTTCCGGCGGGCTGATTTTCCGCTACGTCGATGACAAAGATTATTACCTGTTATCCGCCGGATGCCCGAGCGATGATTTCGCGCTGACCCGGATCGCCCACGGCAAAACCACCGTGCTGAAGCGCGACGTGCGCCGCGTGAGTAACGGCGAGTGGGCGGAGTTAAAGGTCACGGCCGACGGGCCGCATCTGTCGTGCTTCTTGAACGATAAGCTCGTCTTTGAGGTCGATGACTCCAAAATCGAGGCGGGGAAGATCGGGCTGTGGGCGCGTGACGATTCGCAGGCGCGCTTCGACGACGTGACGCTGACGCTGCCAACGGCAGCCGCGCCCGCCGTGGGCGCGGCTGCTCCAGCGCTGCCCGCGTTGCCGCCGCCGCCACCTCCGCTCCCGCATTAGTCCGTAAGCCGCGCGCGGGTAC
>JBOHWK010000210.1:0-14967 GCA_050736715.1 Binataceae bacterium (SeqCode)
TGACGGCCACACGAGCGTTTCGCGATCGGGAAAACGATGTATCCGCACGAGGCGGCGAGTCTGCGGCGAGAGCCGCCACGGCTATGGACGCAGCAATTGCCGCACCGATTCGGAGGATTTTCCCGCCCTGTCGCATCGGCTCGCACCTCCCGATAGAGCGAACGATTCAACCGGCCGCGTTCATATCTAAACCGCCATCGACAATGGCCAAAATCCGCCCTGGCGCAAATAGTCCTCATATGGCGATTCACCCGGACCGCGCCGATTGCGGCGCACTAATTCCTCCAGCCGGAAATAACTTGGATTCGGAGAAACCTAACCGGGAGGCTTCGGCTGCGCTTGCGGCGCCGAAGCCGAATGCGCCGGCGCGGGAATTGCCGTGGCGGCCGCCGCTTCCCCTTCCGGAGCCAGCACTGCCATCAGGCTGAGCGGCGGCAGCGGGATAACCGGGTCGAGCCGCCGAATCAGCGGCATCGCCGCGTTCAGCAGCCATGCCTGCGCGGTCCCAAAGGTGCCGCGGCGAAACAGTCTGCCGTTCACAAACCACGCGATCGTGCCGGTGCGGTTGAACGGAACCATCCGCTCGATGCGGAAGCCGCAATCGGCGGCGAGCCGCGCCAAGGAATCCGGCGTATAGCGCCGCCGATGCCCAATCGCGGCGTCGAGGCTACCGAAATTCCACGGCCCGTTTGGCACCAGCACGATCGCCCTGCCGCCCGGCGCCAGCGCGCGCCCGATGTTGGACAATGCCGCCCGGTCGTCATCGACGTGCTCTAACACGTTGATGCAGATGACCGTGTCGTAGCCGCCCTCACGCGCGGGAAAAGTGGACGAGTCATGAACGTCGCAATAGGCGGCGGTAAGGTACGGACGGTCGGCGCTGAGATGCTCGAGCAGGTCGATATAGAACCGATTCACATCCGAGACGACGTACTCGCCGCGTGGAATCAGATGCCGAGTCACGTTGCCAATGCCCGCGCCTATTTCCAAAACGCGGTTGCCGCAGAACGGGCGGATCTCGCTCGCCATCCAGGCGCTGAAGCGGGGCGCCTGCGCGAGATTTTCCAAGACGGCGCCGCCGAGGTTATCGCCCGTGTATAGATTTGCGGTTGCCGCAAACCGGAATACCGCCGCGAGCGCGAGGATCGCGTCGCGTATGCCGACCTTTTTGCCCTCGCGGTAGGTCCGGCCGGAGTAGCTGATCGGCACCTCGAAGATTCGCGCGTGCCGCTTGGCGAGCTTGAGCGCGATTTCCGGTTCGATTCGAAAATCGTCGCTGACCAGCGGAATTGACTTGAACAGCGGCGTGCGGATCGCCTTGTAGCAGGTCCAGATATCGGTGAAATTCAGATTGACCAGCGCGTTGCACAGCGAAATGAGGAATTTGTTGGCCACCTGATGCCAGAAAAACAGGAGCCGCCGGACCTCGCTGTTGGCGAATCGCGAGCCGAAGACGGCGTCCGCGCCGCGCTCGATGAACGCCGTTACGATTCGCGCAATGTCGCGCGGGTCGTATTCGAGGTCCGCGTCATGGATGATTGTAATATCGCCGTCCGCGCGCGCCAGCGCAGTCCGGATCGCGCGCCCCTTGCCGAAATTGCGTTCGTGGCGGAGAAAAATCCACTCGATTTTGCCGCCCCGCGTTTCCGCCGGTTCGTGCGATTGCCGGAACGCCTCCAGTACCTCCGCCGTCCCGTCGTTGGAACCATCATCCATTACGATTATTTGCAAACGCGAGAGGTGTTTGTCATTTGCCAGCGGAATCAAGCGCGAAAGCGATTCCGCGACGAGGTGGCGCTCGTTATAGGCGGGTACCAGCACCGACAATGAGACGCGCTCCCCAAGCGTGCGCAGCGGCGGCGAATTATTTGGATGGGCGTCTTGCGCGGACATCGCGTTCCCCTCATCGTTGGTATCACAGCTAGGCATGGCCGATAAACCGCCTGTTTCGAGCGCGCCGGCGAACTGGAGTCTCATCAACCCGGCGCCGCCCTGCTACAGTTAGTATCGGGAGGTAGTTCGATGGCTGAGCATAATCTAATCGCCGAGGAGGCCGAAGGAATCGCCACGATCGCGATGAATCGGCCGGAGAAGCGCAACGCGTTGTCGGTCGCGATGATGACGGAGATGGCGGCGGAGTTGCGCGCGATCGGCGGACGTTCCGGCGCGGTGCGCGCCGTGATAATCGCCGGTGCGGGGCCGGCCTTCTCCTCCGGCCACGATCTGCGCGAACTGCAAGGCCGCGATTTATCCTTCTGCCGCCGCGAGTTCGATTTGTGCGCGCAACTGATGATGGCGATTCAGGAGATTCCGCAGCCCGTGATTGCGCGCGTGCATGGCGTCGCCACCGCCGCGGGATGCCAGCTTGCCGCCGCGTGCGACCTCGCCGTCGCGGGAGAAAGCGCCAGCTTCGCTACCCCAGGCGTGAGAATCGGGCTGTTCTGTTCGACGCCGATGGTCCCGCTGACGCGCGCGATCGGGCGAAAGCGCGCAATGGAGATGCTGCTGACGGGAGCGCCGATCGACGCGCACACGGCGGAACAATGGGGCCTCGTTAATCGCGTCGTGCCGGACGCGGAGCTTGCCGCGGAGACGCGGAAGCTCGCACTGAAAATCGCCGAGGCGAGCGCGCTCACGGTCGCGATCGGCAAGCGCGCCTTCTACGCGCAGATCGGCCTCGACGACGCCGGCGCATACGGACACACGCAAGAGGTAATGAGCCGCAACGCGGCGGCCGCCGACGCGCAGGAAGGCATCGCGGCGTTTCTGGAGAAGCGCGCGCCCGTCTGGCGCGGCAAATAGCGCCGCGGAATTCCGTTAATCCTGGCGATCTCGCGGCTTGAATCCATCCATGAGCCGCGCGTGCCCCAATGCGGGCAATTCGCGGCGGATGCGATCCTGATATTCGGGATCGATCGTCGCGATTGCGATGTCCTCGCGATCGGCGGCGCGCGCGATCGCGCGTCCCCACGGATCGGCGATCGTCGAATTGCCGTAGTCGCTGTAGCCGTGGACGTTGGGGCCGAATTGCGCGGGCGCGATTACATAAACCTGGTTCTCGATCGCGCGCGCACGAATCAGCGTTTCCCAATGCGCCTCGCCGGTCGGAAAGGTGAACGCGCTCGGAATTGCGATTATCCGCGCTCCGGCAAATGTCAGGCGGCGGTAGAGTTCCGGGAAGCGCAGGTCGTAGCAGACCGTCAACCCGATCGCGCCACGCGAAGTGGCCGCGCAAACGGCTTCCGCGCCGGGAAGCTTTGTGGCGGATTCGCGCACGGTCATGCGCCCGGGCAGATCGATATCGAACAGGTGAATCTTCCGATAGACCGCGATGCGCGCGCCGTCCGGGCCGAACAGCACAGACGTGTTGTAGTTGCGCCCCGCACCCGCCGGGCCGCGCTCCGTAATCGATCCCGCGATAAGATGGATTTCTAGTTCGCGCACCAGCGCGGCCATCCGCGCGAGCGATTCGCCCTCGAGCGGCTCCGCGTTGGCATTCTCGTCGGTGCGCTTCCCGCGCCAATTGAACATTTCCGGCAGCGCGATAAGAACCGCGCCGCGTGCCGCAGCGGCTCGAATCAGCCGCTCCGCACGATCGAGGTTGGCGACCTTGTCCGCGCCCGCCGCCATTTGTATCGCCGCCGCAAGAAAGTTCATCGCGCCGATCCGAATTTACCACTAAGACACCAAACCACCAACGAATATCGGCTGGGTGTCTTGGCGCCCCTTCGGCTACCGCTCAGGACAGGCTTGGTGGTAAACATCGCTCATGGCCGCCGCCGAAGACATCGGCTTCATGGACGCCGCGATTGCACAGGCCGCCCGCGCCGAAGCGGAGGGCGAAGTGCCGATCGGCGCCGTTGCAATTGCGGACGGGAAGATCGCCGGCGCCGGGCATAATCGTCCAATCGCGGCGAACGATCCTACCGCGCACGCGGAGATCGAGGCGGTTCGCGCGGCGGCGCTCACACTCGGATCGTACCGGCTCAACAATGTCACGCTCTATGTGACAATCGAGCCGTGCGTGATGTGTATCGGCGCAATAATCAACGCGCGAATCGCACGGCTCGTCTATGGCGCGCGCGATCCGAAGGCCGGCGCGCTCGGCTCCGTGTACGACATTGGCCGCGACGCCCGATTGAACCATCGCGTCGAGGTTGTCGCGGGTGTGCGGGAGGCCGAATGCGCCGCCATGATGCGCGCGTTCTTTCAATCTCGGCGCGGGCGCGGCGAATCGGAATGAGCGGAGGGACTGGGCGATGGGAAATTTCCGGTTCTATCGGCGCGCGCGAATTTTTCCGGGCCTGTCGGTCAATATCTCGAAATCGGGGCCGAGCCTGACTTTTGGAGTGCGCGGCGCGCACATGACGGTGGGGCCGCGCGGCGTGCGTAAGACCGTTGGGATTCCGGGCACGGGACTCTATTACACCTCGCAGGACGGCTACCATTCGGGGGTGCATTCCGCGCACGTCGAGCAACCGATCTCCGAACAACAGCAGGCGGCGGCTCATGCGGCGGCAACCGCGATCGTAATCGTTATCGTCGCGGCCGTCGCGCTCATAATCGGCATCGCGATCGGGTCGGCGCCGAGCGGCCCGTGATCGCAATTTCGCCGCGCTGTTGCGGCGATGCGGCGGCGTGTTAGATTCCGCAACATGGAACCGGATTCATTCGTCGTCGATTGCGACTCGCACGTGATGGAGCCGCCTGATCTGTGGGAACAATACCTCGAACCGCGCTTTCGTGATCGCGCGATCAAAATTGCAAAAGACCCCGTCGATGGCTTCGAGACTTTAAGCGTCGATAACCAGCCGATCCTGCGCGGCGTGCTCGCCGGCCTCGGAGGCGCGAATAAGCCGCGCCAGGAGTTGTTCATTCCGGGGAAGCTCGGCTACCTCGACGGGTGCCCGCCCGCGAGCTATCTCCCGCAAGAACGAATCAAGCTGCTCGACGAATGGGGTGTGAACGCGGGCGTGCTCTTCCCGACCGTGGGAATCCTCTGGGACACGGCAGACGCGGAACTCGCCGCGGCTTATGCGCGCGCCTACAACAATTGGGTGAACGATTTCGCCGCGCCGGTCCGCTCGCGCGTGATACCGATCGCGCATATCGCGATGCAGGACGTGCCCTCCGCGCTGGAAGAACTTCGCCGCTGCCTGAAATTGGGCTTCAAGGGAATTTTTCTCGCGCCCGAAACGATCGGCGGCAAGCGCTTTTCGCATCCCAGCTTCGATCCGATTTGGCGCGAATGCGAGGCCGCCGGCATCCCCGCGTGCCTGCACGTGATCGTGCGCTTCAGCCGCGCTCCGGGAATCGTCGGCGATTTCTACCAGCCCGGAGAATTCCGCGCGGTGTACGGATTCGCGCTGGGCGGATTCGGACAGGTCGTGCCTGCTGCCATGACGATGATCGTTGACGGGCTGTTCGACCGCTTCCCGCGCCTCAAGGTCGTGTGCGTCGAGGCGGGATGCGGATGGGCGCCCTACTTCATGGATCGGCTCGATCAGAAGTATAGTTTGCTGGGCTGGACCTATCCGACCAAGCTCAAGCCGTCGGATTATTTCCGGCGCAATCTATGGGCCGTCGCGGAGCCGGAGGAGCGGACGATCGGATCGGTGATGGAGTTGATGGGAGACGACCGCGTGCTGTGGGGATCGGATTTTCCCCACGTCGATTCCACGCTCGAAGCGCCGCATTTGATTAGGCATTCGATCGCGGGACTCGGCCTTGAGCGCCAGCGCAAGCTTCTCGGTGGAAACGCCCGCACGGTATTCGGAATTTGAAGGGGGCAATTACGATACCGCGTGAGAGGGAAGAGGACAGCCGCCGCCCGCATCGATCGAGACGGGAGCCGATAAATTAAACCTCAGTGGGCTAATTCATTGTTATTAAGGAGACGGATTTCATGGCTGAACTGATGTTGCTTCATTTGTTAAACCGGGCGGGGGGATTGGGACGGGAATATTTGGTGAACTTGGATCACATGGTTCATGCCGAAGCGACGCCGGACGAAAAAGCGACCAAAATCGTGCTCGACCACGGCGCTGACGTGATAGTTTACGAAAAGCTCTCCGACATCCTCGGCATCAGAGCCGAAAAGTAGGCATTCGTTCTCCAGTCTCGCGGGCGTTACGCCGGGTCGCCGCTCTCGGCCATGCGCTTTAGGCATTCCAGCCAAGTTTGATGCGCGCGAATCACGAGCGGGTTCAGATACCACCAGGCGAGATTAGGGAGCAGCCCGTTTTGGCATTCCTCGGTGATGACGCGGCATCCGCCCGCCGAATCCGGTTCGATGACCCATCCGTGGTAGGCGCTTAGCACGCCACGCGCGTTCCATCCGATTTCATGCGGCGGCTCGAACACGGCGACGCTGCAAGTCGTGTACACGCCGAAGGTCTTCCAGCGAAACACTGTGCCGAGTGCGAGGCCGGGCGGCGCGCCGGAGAGGAACGCCAGGTTCGCGCAGTTGGGATACCATTCGTGCCACCGGGCAGCGCGGATTATCCATCGCCACACGCGCTCGGGCGGCGCCGCGATCGCGATTTCGTTGCGCCCGTGAACGCGCGAATTCTCCGGTTCAAATCCGGCCGGCCACTTCATGATGCGTCAGTTGTAGCATCGCGGGCTGAGTTGTTTGAAGCGACGGGAAACGGGGAAATCGCGCTGCGCCCGTTACCGCCCGCGGATCAAACCTATTGCCTGGCATTTTACGAAGCAGTATCTTAACGGGTAAGACAAATGCGTACCCGCGAAACAATCACCGTCTCGCTCCCGCCCGCGATGCGCCGTACCGCTGAACAGGTTCGCCGCCGCGAGCACCGCACGATGAGCGAGTTGGTGCGCGAGGCGCTCCGGGTCTATTGCGCCATGACCGCGATGCCAACCTATCGGCCGACCGCGGCGGAATTGCGGGCAATCGAAGCGGGCCGGGCCGCTTTCAAACGCGGCGACTACCTGCCGCTTCGGGAATACCTCGATGAACTGGAACGTCCTGCTCACCGGGCCCGCCAGAAAGCAGCTCGCGGCGCTCGACGCTAAGGACTATCGCCTCATCGTCAAGGCGCTCAAGGCAATGGAGGGCGATCCGCGTGGCGGAGACGTGCTCAAGCTCGAAGGCGCGCTGGGTGGATTTCGCGGCCGGGCGGGCAACTGGAGGATTTTTTTCGACTTATATCCTGAGCAATTGCAGGTGGTAGTCAGCGCGATTGTAAGGCGTACCACCACGACCTACCGAAACCGCGGTTGATGGCCGGGGCATGCGCGACCGGGTGAACGAGGCTGGCGCCGGCTCAACCCGCAGTCGCGCGGATGATGCGTACCTCTTGACTACCAACACAGTCGCTCGACCCCGCAAAATAGTTGGAGGGGCGGTGTTGCCACCGCCCCTCCTGTCGTCCTCACATCCGCCACCCCTCCACCACGCCTGAAACGCGGATTGCGCCGCGTTTGCTTTCAGGGGTGGGTCCCGGAGAATTTCATCCGCAATTCCACCGGGGACTGGCTAAGCTTTTTTCCCGTCACAGGCTAATGCCCATGCCACCATTCACAGGCAATTCGCCCGTGCCACATCACCTCACCATTGCCAGCGCCCCGGCTATCCGCCACCCTTCTCCGGGACCCTTGTTACCTTAATTCAATCGTGCGGCGTCGGTGCCTCCCATTGCCTGCTTGCGCATTTTGATTTCGTCGTCAATCGAGAAATGGACCAACTCGGTTGTGGTCCGCGCCCGCCGCGATTCGCAGGATTCCCCCAATTGCATCCGCGAGAATTCGGTTAGGCGCCAAGTGCGATCCTCGGGCATGTGCCATTTCAGGTTCTCGAAGGTGAAATTGGCTCCGCATTCGTCGCATCGCAACTCCACCGCCGACAGGTACTGAAACTTCTTCCGTCCCTGGAGCGCGGCGGTAATGCCGCGCTTGAAATGGCCGGCCGCCGCGACCGAATGGCCGTCGTGCGATTCCTTTACTCCCATCACCTCTTTCTGCAGGTCCATTGCGTGTCACCTCCTCCTCAACATCCTCATCTTACACAGCTCACGAGCAGCCGCTCGTGGTTCCGCAATTCATGCATTTGTAGCAGGCGCCGTTGCGCACCATGATGCTCCCGCAATCGGGGCACGGAGGCGCATCCGCCTGATTGATGAATGCCTGCCGCGCTCCGCCGTCCTTGCCTCCGTGCAGGCTGGGCGCCGCGACGACCGCGGCGGCCGGAACCGCTGCGGAAACGAGCGAGAGCGCCGGCTTCGCTTCGGCGGGGCGCTCCGCTTCGATTACGCCGACTTCGCGCTTGGCTTCTTCGCCCAGGAACTTCGACGCCATCCACCGGAACAGGTAATCGACGATCGACTTCGCGTAGGGGATTTGCGGGTTCTTGGTAAAGCCGGACGGCTCAAAGCGCATGTGCGCGAACTTATCGACCAAGAATTGCAGCGGCACGCCGTATTGCAATGCGTACGAAATCGCCGTCGCGAACGAATCCATCAGGCCCGAAATCGTCGAGCCTTGCTTGGACATCGAGACGAAAATCTCGCCCGGCGCGCCGTCCTCGTACATTCCGACCGTGATGTACCCCTCGTGGCCGGCGATATCGAACTTGTGAGTAATCGACTTGCGCTCGTCGGCGAGCTTGCGCCGCTGCGCGCCGCGCAGATCGCCCGCGAGCGAAGCGGCGGCCGCGGCGGCCTGCGCGGCATCTTCCGCTTTTTCCGCCCTGCTCTTTCCGGTATTGAGCGGCTGGATGCGCTTGGAGCCGTCGCGATAGATCGCGACCGCCTTGAGGCCGAGCTTCCACGCCATCATGTAGGCTTCCGCGATTTCATCCGCGGTTGCCTCAGCCGGCATGTTGATCGTCTTGGAAATCGCGCCGGAAATGAACGGCTGCACCGCGCCCATCATCTTGAGATGGCCCTGATAATGGATCGTGCGGGAACCGGAGCGCGGCTTGAACGCGCAATCGAAGACGGCGAGGTTGGCGTCGGCCAGATGCGGCGCGCCCTCGATCGTTTCGTGCTCGTCCAGGTATTCCACGATTTCCTGAATTTCCTTGGAATCGTAGCCGAGGCGCTTCAGCGCGCGCGGCACGGTGTTGTTGACGATCTTGAGCATCCCGCCGCCGACCAGCTTCTTATACTTGACGAGCGCGATGTCCGGCTCGACGCCGGTGGTGTCGCAATCCATCATGAAGGCGATCGTGCCGGTCGGCGCGATGACGGTCGCCTGCGAATTGCGATAGCCCGCGGCGGTGCCGAGCTTCAATGCTTCGTCCCACGATTCGCGCGCCGCGCGTTGGAGATCGAGCGGAACGAGCGAAGGATCGAGCTTGTAAGCCTCTTTCCGGTGGCGCTCGATAACCTTGAGCATCGGCTCGCGATTGGGTGGATAGCCCTCGAACGGGCCCATCTCAGCCGCTAGCCGCGCCGATTGCAGGTAGGCCTCGCCCGTCATCAATGCGGTGATCGCGGCGGCATACGCGCGGCCCTGATCGGAGTCGTATGGCATTCCGAGCGCCATCAGCAGCGCGCCGAGGTTCGCGTAGCCCAAGCCCAATTCGCGAAACGCGCTCGCGTTCCCGGCAATCTCCGGGGTCGGGTACGAGGAATTATCGACGATAATGTCCTGCGCCGCGATCAGCACATCGACCGCATGGCGAAACGCGCGCACGTTGAACTCGCCGCGTTCGTCGAGGAACTTCATCAGATTGATCGAGGCGAGATTGCAGGCCGAATTGTCCAGATGCATATACTCGCTGCACGGATTCGACGCGTTGATGCGGCCGGTGTTGGGGCAGGTGTGCCAGCCGTTGATCGTGGTGTCGAATTGCATCCCGGGGTCGCCGCAGGCGTGCGCGGCATCCGCGATCGATTTCATCAGGCCGCGCGCGCGGTAGGTGTCGGCCACTTCGCCGGACTTGACGAAATGGGTGCGCCATTCGCCGTCGTCCCGCACCGCGCCCATAAATTCGTCGGGCACGCGCACGGAATTGTTGGCGTTCTGGAAGAAGACCGAGCCGTAAGCGGCGCCGTCGAGCGAGGAGTCGTAGCCCGCCTCGATCAGCGCCCACGCCTTGCGCTCCTCATCGACCTTGCAGGTAATGAAATCCTTGATGTCGGGATGATCGGCGTTCAGCACGACCATCTTGGCCGCGCGCCGCGTCTTGCCGCCCGACTTGATCACGCCCGCCGAGGCGTCGGCGGCCTTCATAAAGGAGAGCGGGCCCGACGCCGTGCCGCCGGCCGAGAGCTTCTCCCGGCGCGAGCGCAGCGCGGACAGATTCACCCCCGAACCGGAACCGCCCTTAAAGATGATTCCCTCGTTGCGGTACCAGCTCAGGATCGAGTCCATGCTGTCGTCAACTTTCAGGATGAAGCACGCGGAGCATTGCGGCTTCGGCTCGATTCCGACGTTGAAATAGACCGGGCTGTTGAACGAAGCCTTCTGATTGAGGAGCAGATGGGTAAGTTCGGCGTGGAAGGTGTCGCGCACCTGGTCGGAGGCGAAGTAGCCCTGCTTCACGCCCCACCCGGTAATGGTATCGGCCACGCGCGAGATCAGTTGTTTAACGCTAGTCTCGCGCTTGGGCGTTCCGAGCTGGCCGCGGAAGTACTTCGACGCGACGACGTTGGTGGCCGTTTGCGACCACGCCTTCGGCGCCTCGAGGTCCTTCTGCTCAAAGACGACCTGCCCGTTCTCACCGGCGATGACGGCGCTGCGCCGGTCCCATTCGACCACGCTGTAGGGATCGACGCCGGGCTTCGTGAAGAAGCGCTCGATCACGATCCCGCGCCCGCGCGCCGGACGTTCGGCGGAAGCGGCGGAGTTCGCCGCGCGCTCAGCCGGTTGTGTGTTCTTCTGTTCCACGTTCGTTTCGATAGCTTCCCCACCCATCGCCGCATCCTCCACGTCTCTGCCGATCCAATTACCCTCGCGTTACGACCCGATTACGACGATTTCGCCGCCGCAAGTCGAAAGCTTCCCCTGATCCCCTACGCACGCCGATTCGGTGTCTTGCGCATCGTCTGGATTATCGCCGGATAATGGAAATGTCAAGCCCCATCCCCAACAGGTAGTGGGGAAAAGTTGTGGACAGTCAATATATCGGCTGTGGATAACTTTTCACCGAAGTTTCACTCTATAAGGGTGGGTTGCCGAAAAGTGGATTAGAATTAGCCCTACTAATCGGCTACACTGACCGCATCCACCCGCGCGATTTGTCCGCGGCGCGCGCGGCGCTATGGTGCTATCCACGATGGCGCGGCATGGCGGCAAGGTTCCCGAACGAATCGGCGCGGCGATGCAGCCGCTGATCGAGCGGCTCGACCGCGAGGGCCATTTCGCGATCGTGCGGCTGGTCAAGGCATGGCCCGACCTGGTCGGCGAGACCATCGCGCGGCGCACCGAGATCGCGGCGCTGAAATTCCACACGCTCACGGTCAAGGTGACCGGCGCAATGTGGATACAAGAACTGAACCTGATGAAACCCCAAATCCTCGCGCGCGTGACCGAGCGAATCGGCGCGGACCTCGTGCGCGACCTCCGCTTCGTTCAGGGCCGCCTCGCGCGGCCGCATCGTGCGAAATTGCGGCCGGTGCCGCGCGCGCCGCGCCATTCGATCGAACTGCCGGAGTTGAAAGACCCGGCGCTGCGCGCGGCCTTCGAGCGGCTGATCGAGGCCTGGGGCCGCTCGCCGCGATGAATCCATTTTGCGCGGGCCTTACCAAGACCCGATCGCCGGTTGTCGCGATTCGGCGCGCGATGATAGCCTCGCGCCGATGAAGTTGTGCGTCCTGATGATAACGATGAACGAAGAGGCGGCGGTCGGCCCCCAAATCGAGGAGATCAGAAAGCATGCGGGAGCGGCGGTTCCGATCGTGATCGTGGATTCCTCCAAGGATCGCACCCCGGAGATCGCACAGGACCTCGGCGCGACGGTGATTCGGCAATTTCCCCCGCAAGGCTACGGCAAAGCGATGATGCTCGGGCAGCGCGAGGCCGCCAAACTCGGCGACGTAATCGTCACCCTCGATTGCGACCTGACCTATCCAGCCGAACGCATCCCGGAGTTCGTCAGGCTGATTGAAGAAGGTTACGATTGCGTCTCCGGCAGCCGAATCGCCGCCGCGGGCGAGGCGATGCCGCTCTTGAACCGGCTCGGCAATCGGGCATTCGCGACGTTGGTGCGGGTTATGTTCGGGTTTCCAATCACGGACTTGACGACCGGGATGCGCGCGTATCGCGCGTCGGCGGTCACCAGCATCGAATGGGTCCCGCTGCGATTCTTTCCCTGTGAACAGGCGCTCCGGCTCTATCAGGCGGGTTTCAAGGTGATCGAAAAGCCAATCGCCTACCGCGAGCGCATCGGCCAGGTGAAGATGCAGAAGGTGCGCGACACAATGCGGCTGCTGAAAGCGATCTATCATTGCCGGCGAATTCCGGTTCGCCGCGTGGCGGCATGATGAGCGCCGCGCACGGCAATCCTCCCGAACTCGTAATCGTCACCGGCGCGGGCCGGGGAATCGGTCGCGCCATCGCAATGGAAATCGCCCGGCGCGGCGCCGCCGTCCTGTGCGTCTCGCGCACCGATAGCTCCGCCGCGACAGCTAAATCAATTCGTGACTCCGGCGGCAAGGCGGAAGCGCTGCCAATCGATCTGGCCGAGTATGCCGCCACCGGCGAAGCGATCTCCGGCTGGCTCAAGGACAAATCGTACCGCCGAATCGGACTTGTGCTCGCCGGGGCGACGCTCGGGCCGCCGGGTCCGCTTGCGGACACATCTCTTGAAGCGTGGGATGCCGCATGGCGGGTCAACGTGCTCGGCAATCTGGCGGTCGTAAAAGCATCGCTGCCCGCGATGCGCGCGAATCGGTTCGGGCGGATTTTGTTCTTCGCCGGAGGCGGCGCGGCATACGCCTATCCGCTCTTTCCCGCTTATGCGATCGCGAAGACTGCGCTCGTGCGCGAGGCCGAAAATCTTCACGAGGATTTGAAGGACGCCGGCGATTTTGCCGTCGCGATTCTCGCGCCCGGCGCCGTCGAAACTGAAATGCTTGCCGCCGTCCGCGCCAAGGGCGGCGAGGTCCGCACCACGGTCGCGATCGAGGAGCCGGTGGAATTTGCGGCCGCCTTCATGTCGGCGGCCCATTGCGCCTTTTCGGGAGGCTTCGTCCATGTCCGCGACAATTGGCGCGAAATGCTCAAACCCGGCGCGAAGCTGCCGAAAAAAGATTTGTGGAAATTGAGGCGCATCGAATGATCCGGGTCGCGGTAATCGGAGCGGGGTTAATTGGGCGCGAACGCCTGACCGCGATTAAGCAACTCGCCGCCGAGAATTTACCGGTCCAATTGGCGGGTATCTGCGATGCCGATCGCGCGCTGGGCGAAAAGACCGCCGCGGAATTCGGCGCGCCCGCCTTCGCAAACGTCGATGAAATCCTGCGCACGGAACCGGACTGGGTGATTGTCGCGCTGCCGCACGATACGGCGGTCGGCGTCGCGCTCGAAGCGCTCGCGCGCGGCCATTCGGTCCTGATGGAAAAGCCGATGGGCCGCGACCTCGATGAGGCGCGGCGGCTCTTCGCGGCGGGCGGCGACCGCTTGCGAATCGGGTTCAACTACCGCTTCTTCCCCGGAATCCGCCGCGCGCTTCAGGACGCTCGCCGCGGCGCTTTCGGGAAGTTGATCGCCGCAAATTTCATCCTCGGCCACGGCGGCAGCCCCGGACAGGAAAAGACTTGGAAGCTCGATCCGATCCGCGCGGGGGGAGGATGCCTGATCGATCCGGGCGTGCATCTGCTCGACTTGTGCAACCTCCTCCAGCCCGGCGGCATCGAAGTCGTTGGCGGCACTTCATGGGCTGGATTCTGGAAGACCGGAATCGAAGAGGACGTGCAACTGATCCTGCGGGGCGCGGACGGCCTGTCGATCGCGCTTCAAATTTCGATCGTGCGATGGCGCAGCACGTTCAGCCTGGTCCTTCACGGCGAGGACGGCTACGGCGAGGTGGCCGGCCGCAACCGGAGCTACGGCCCGCAGACCTACCGGACGGGTCCCCGATGGGGCTGGCAATCGGCGGCAAACCAGGCGGCGTCGGAGAAGACCGTGGTGCAATCCGGCGGCCTGCAGGTTTTTGCCGATGAATTGCGCGCGCTCTTCTTTCCCCCGTCCTCATCCGAGGATGCATGGCCCGCGCCATGCGCCGCGCGCGAGGCGCTCGCAACAATGGAACTGCTGGACAAGATTCGCGAACAATTGGGACTCAGGCGGCAATTTCCAGCCGAATAGTTTTCCGCAATTCGAAATCGCGGTCTCTAAAAAGGAAGGGGCCGGGCTACTGTCTAGAATCGCGGGTGGGGGGACCGTCGATTCAAGTAGCCCGGCCAGGCTTGGGATCGCGCGCTGTTGCTCTCGGGGAGGAGATTTGCCAGCGCAGTCTAATGATGGAGCAAAGCGTGTGCCAAAAAATCATTCAGGAAAATAGCCCTCAGATAGCGGTAATTTTTTCTCAATGTGCAATTGGCAACATGAGAGATGGCCTAAAATGGGGCATATTGCTTGAACAATGTATCGTTTCGCGACTTGCAATCGTTCGACGATTTGCAGCAAAAAATCTCAAACTTGGCGCAGCCCGGCGGCTGCGCAACGAACAGCCGGTCAATTCTACCGCCTTTGCCGGGTAATGGGTCGTGGGAGACCGGACGGAAGGAGCGAATGGATGCGATTCGGGTGTTGCGAACAATTAAAGATGTCCGCGTCATAAACAATTGAAGATGTCCGCTTGATGTGGATCATGGGGTTGCGGTTGAACACGTTGGGTTGCCTCCTGAGATTGGGTTGGGGGTTTTGGGGATAAGCATTTTTCCGCCCGTGCTCTCATCGGGGGCGGGAGCGCGGGCGGAAAAATGTGGAATCCGGGTTCGCGCCGGCCAGTGCGATGCAGGGGCTGGGACGGCATCGGTTAGCCGGCCCAGCCCC
>JBOHWK010000211.1:0-4918 GCA_050736715.1 Binataceae bacterium (SeqCode)
TTGGCAGCATAACCGTTTTCGGCGCGGGACAGTCCGGCGATGTCGCGCCACTTCAGACCATCGCGGGTGCTGCCACTGGACTCGCTTATCCATCGGGCGTGGCGCTCGATTCGAGCGGGAACATCTACGCGGCGAATCTGGAGGGCGGCATCCAAGGGAAAGGCAGCGTCACGATCTATTCGAACAGCGCCAACGGCAATGCCGCGCCAAGCGCGACGATTACCGGCCCGGCTACGCAGTTGGGCCAGCCGTCGGGAATCGCGATCGATTCCAACGGGCAGATTTACGTGGTGAACAACAGTTGCGGGCCATCGGCGAGCGGATGCATCGCGATCTACGCGCCGCTTGGCAGCCAAACCGGCAATAATCAACGGCGGCAGCACGGGACTGAACACCCTATTGGCGTCGCGCTGGATTCCGCCGGGAACATTTATGTGGCGAACATCAGCAGCGTCACGGTCTATCCAGCCGGTCGCAGCGGTAATCAGACGCCCACGGCGACCATCGCCAGCGGCAGCACGGGGCTTAGTTTACCCCTCGGCATCGCGATCAGGCCGTGATTAAGCAGACACCGCGGATTCCGCGGATTACGCCGATTTTGGAATAATCCTATCGGTGAAGTCGGCGAAATCTGTGGTTATTACCTTTGCGGCGCGTCGCGGGTGGCGTCGCGCGAATTGCGGGTGGCGATGCCGTTGATGAGCACGTCGATCACCTGATCGACGAAAATGTCCCGCCGGTGTTCGGAACCCAGTTCGGCTTCGCCGATAAACTCCGCCGTCAAAAAATCGACCACGAATTTGGCCAGTCCGCCCGAATCGATCGCGGCGCGGACATCGCCGGTCTTTTTCGCGGTCTCGACCAGATCCGCCGCCATCCCGTAGATTTTCTCGATTATCCCGCTATAGACGGCCTTGGCTTTCGCCTCCGACAAAGCCGATTGGACGTAGAGGAACCGGACCAACTGGCGGTTGGAATCGAGCAGCTTGCGCACCGACATGAAGGCGTCGTGCAGCCCCTCCCGGATGGGCATCCCCTTGACGGCGGCGATCAGGCTCTCGACGCCCGCGGTGAGCGGATTGTCGGCGATGATCGCGGCCAAGATGTCCTCCTTGGTGCTGAAGTAGTAATAGACCAGCCCCTTGGTGGCGTCGAGTTCGAGCGCGATGTCGTCCATCGTGGCGCCGTGAAAGCCCTTCTCCGCGAAGACTTTCAGGCCCGCCCGGACAATTTCGCCGCGAGTCCGTGCGGCGCGGCGCGCGCGAGTTCCGATTCGCGCGGCAAGGCGATGGAGTTTCTTTCGTTTGGTTTTCATCCGCTGGCGCATCCTTACCTAATGCACTTCCGCGGCGTCCGTCAAGGCGATCCGGCGCTGGGCCGCCGCGGTTCGGTGCTATATTCGATTATCGCAGTTTGGCGGGAAAACGCCACCCTATCCCGCCTTCGGCGGTATAGAGCGGGAGAAAGTGAAGAGTAGAAGGAAGAGCATGGAAGGAAATCCGGGTGTGAACCGGAGCCGGCGTCCGGACCGTCTCGCGCGGTCTCCTTTCCACTCTCTACTTTCTTCCCCGCGCGGATGTATCGCCGGGGTGCTGGTCCTAACCGCGATCGTTTACGCGCGCGCGCTCGGCGATGAATTTGTCTTCGACGATCGCGAGATGATCGTGCTGAACCGCTATCTCGGCCGGTGGTCGTTTCCTTTGAAGTCGCTGGTTCGCGATTCGTGGTGGTTTCGCGATCCCAAACATCTGCCGCAAGGTTCGTACTACCGGCCGATTCAGGACATTTGGCTGTGGATTAACTTTCATCTGTTCGGGCTTGACCCGGTGGGATGGCATGCGGCGTCGCTCGCGCTCCATTTGATTGCGGTGTGGCTGGTCTTTCGCATCGCATCGATTTTGACGGCGGATCGGCTAACAGGAGTGGTTGCGGCGGCGCTGTTCGGCCTGATGCCGGTCCATGCGGAGGCGATCGTCTGGGCGAGCGCTGCGCCGATTCCGCTGGCGGCCGCGTTCGAGCTGGGCGCATTCTATTACTATCTGCTCAAGCGCCCGGCCGCGCCGCTGATTCTGTTCGCGGGCGCGCTGTTGTCCTACGAGGCGGCGGTGCTGTTTCCGCTATTGATTGCGGCGCATGCATTTCTGCTGGCGCAAGGTAAAAACCTCACCCCCTGTCCCCCTCTCCCTTCAGGAGAGGGGGAACGCAAAACCGAAAGTTCCCCTCTCCATTTATGGGGAGGGGTTAGGGGAGGGGTTGCGGCCGCATGGCCCTACGCGCTCGAAGCTGCGGCCTACCTGGCGCTGCGCTTGTGGGTGCTGGGGGCCATCGTCAGCCCGATCAATAAGCGCAATCTGGCGATGATTCCGGCGTTGCTCACGATTCCGCGCGCGATCGCCGCCTACGCTGCGCTCCTCGCGGTTCCGTGGCTCGCGGCACCCGCGCACGCGATGGCCATCGTACGGAGCGCGGCGGCGCCGGAGTTTTGGCTCCCGCTAATCGGAATCGCGGCATTGTGCGGCGCGGCGTTCCTCACGTTTCGGAAATCCCCACGCCGCGGATTGTATTTATTTTGCGGCGCGTGGGTGGCGATCGCGCTTGCGCCGGCGTTGGACTTGGGCGGACTCGCGGCCCAAACGCTAATCCAGGACCGCTACCTTTATTTGCCATCGTTCGGATTTTGCGTAATCGCCGCCGATCTCGCGGCCGGTTTCATCCATGCCGGCGAGTGGCGCGAGCGGGCCGCCGAGGCCACGATTGGCGCGGTGCTAATCGCCTATGGCGCGGTTCTGTTCCAGGTGCAGGGATTCTGGCGCAACGAAATTGCGCTGTTCACCGAATGCATCGCGGACGCTCCCAAAGCGGGAATCTGGCACAATCGGAGGGGCCTCGCGTTCGCGGCGCGCGGCGATTTCACGGCCGCGCGCCGCGAACTGGAACGGGCGGCCGTTCTCGAACCCGACGACACCACGAACCTGTATAATCTCGCGCAGGTGGATGAGCGGGCGGGCGACCCGCGTGGCGCGGAAGCGGCAATTGCGCGATGGCTTAAGCTGCTCGGCCGCAATGTTCCCCCCAACGTCTATACCGCTTTCGCGCTGGTTGCCGATGCGGCGGGCGATCCGGCGAAATCCGCAGCGGCGCTCGCGCAAGCCGCCGCGCTTCCCGGCGGGGCGGAAGCGGCCGCGCTCGCCCGCGCGCAAATCCGCTTTCGCCACGGCGATCTGAAAGGCGCGGAGGATGGGCTGCGCAAAATCGTTGCGCGCGACCCGCGCGATGCCGAGGCGCTAACGACGCTCGGCGCCCTCCTGCTGCAAGAAAAACGCTATCCGGAGGCGCTCGCCGCATATCGCCGGGCGGAACCGCTCACGCCCGAATCGCCCTCGCTTCATTACACGATCGCGGCGCTGCTCTACGGCGTGGGCCACGATGCCGAGGCGCGTTCCGAATGCGCCTTGGCGCTTGCCGCCGCGCCCAACAATCCCACCATCATGGCCTTGATGAACCGAATCGAGCGCGGAGCCGGAAAGTGATCGCCACCAAGCCGCCGCGCCGCCGAAATAATTTTGACTCGGTGACTTGGTGTCTTGGCGGTGTTCTGCTTCTGACCGCGATCGTCTTTCTGCGCTCGCTAGAGAATGGCTTCGTCTTCGACGATCTCGATCAAATCGTCCACAACCGCTATCTCGGCGAATGGTCATTCATCTGGAAGTCGATGGTGAACAACGCGCTATGGTTCCGCGACCCGAACCGTCCGCCCGCGTTGTCGTATTACCGGCCGTTCCAGAACGTCTGGTTCGCGCTCAATTTCCATCTGTTCGGCCTGAACGCCGCGGGATGGCACACGGCGCAGGCGGCGCTCCATTTAATTGTGGTGTGGCTCGTGTTTCGCGTCGCCGCGCGGCTCACGGACAATCGACGGGTGGGGTTGCTTGCCGCGGCGCTGTTCGCCGTGATGCCGCTGCGTGCGGAGCCGGTCGTGTGCATCTTCGCGATCGGCACGCCGATGAGCGCCGCGTTCGAACTGGCCGCCTTCGATTACTACCTTCGCCGGTTTCCCTCGCCCGCGTCTTTTGCGGGAGCGGGCAGCCACCGCCGGGATCGAACTGCGGGTGGCATCCGAGCAAAGTTTGCCTACCCAAGTACGGGCCGCGCGGACGAGGGCGCCGGCAACTCCGCGGCACTGGCGATTTCCCTTTCACTGTTCGGCCTCGCGCTCCTCAGCCACGATTGCGCGATCGTCTTTCCGGCGCTGGTGGCGGCGCACGCCTTCCTGCTGGAACCCCATAGGCCACCTGGGTCCTATAGAACCTATGCTCTTCGCGCGCGCGCCGCGATCGCCGCCGCCTGGCCCTACCTTATAGAAGCCGCCGCCTATCTCTGCCTTCGGCTTTGGGTGCTCGGCTTTCTCTCGGAGCCCAATCCCAGCAATCCGCCGATGACCGCGATTCAGCGCGTCCTCACGATTCCCGCCGCGCTCTGGGCCTATCTCAAGCTGCTCGCGATGCCGTGGCGGGCGGGCCCCGCCCATCCGCTGGCGGCCGTCAGTTCGGTTGCTTCGCAGCATTTCTATCTGCCCGCCGCCGGTATCGTTACGCTCTGCGCCGCCGCATTTTTTTTGCTGCGGAACAATGCCCACCGCGGTTTGTATCTGTTTTGCGCGGCATGGTTTCTAATCACGCTCGCCCCGATACTCGACCTCGACGTGCTCTTTTTCCAAGCGGCGATTCAGGATCGGTATCTGTACTTGCCGTCGATCGGAGTGTGCGTCTTCGCCGCCGATCTGGTTCTGTCCGGTTTCCCTCTCCATTTATGGAGAGGGGTTAGGGGAGGGGTCGCAACCGCAGCCGTCTTGGTCTTGGCCGCGATGCTGTTTCATGCCGAGGCGTACTGGCACGATCAGGCCGCGATGTTCACACAG
>JBOHWK010000212.1:0-27990 GCA_050736715.1 Binataceae bacterium (SeqCode)
GCCCGCCTCAACTCAAGCCGTAGATGCCAAAAATCGACAGCCTCTTTAGCCGGTGGCTTCATGGGACGGGTGGCGGCCGCTTGAGGACATACAAATCGCGGCGGCCCAAGCCGAACATTCCCGGCCATTCGAGCGTGCGGATAATTTTGAGTCCTGGAATCGGCGCGGCGGCGATCGTGTATTCGTCGAGTTTTGCCGACGTGATCATCGGGATTCCCGCTTCGAATTGCATCGTGTCGATTCCTTCCTTCGGATAGCGGTAGAGGTCTTCGCCGTTCATCTCGTAGCCGGCGTCGATTTTCGCGCGCGGCACCCCTTCGGCTTCGAGCGAATTGCGCGCCTGAACGATCGCGGATAGCCCGCGCTGGTAGGCATAAGTTCCGCCGAGCGACATCAATCCCATCGCGAGCGTCATCGCGAACGCCGCGCCTTTGACGAAGCGGGAGCGCGGCAATCGCGCCCGCGCCACGATCAGCGCGGCGGCGGGCACGAGCGGCAGGTAGTAGCGATCGTTGAAGAACCAGAGCGGAATCGTGGCCGTCCAATAGACCAGCGCGGCGATCGTCACCGCGATTGCGGCACGGTTCAGGCGCGGCGCGATTTCGGTTGCCGCGACGATCAATCCCGCCGCGCCCACGCATCCGAGCGCTAGGAATGCGTATTGCCATTCACTGTTCCATAGAAAACGATTCGGCAGGCCGCGCAGGATAAGCACGTTGCTCCATCCGCCGAAGCAACTGAATTCGGGCGTAACCGGCAGCGATGGATCGAGCCGCATCAGGAAGATCGCCGCGGCGAACAATGCGGCGGCGATAATCGCGATACGGGCGCGTTTCGGCGTGGCAATTTGGAGCAATGCCGTCGGCGCCATCACGGTGCCGAGATAAATCGCGGGACTCAGTATGCCCGCGCGAAGGTAGCTGGCGATCGGCACGGCGAAGAATTGAGAGAAATTGCCCTCGGACATTTGCAGCGCCCACGGCTTTGGGCCGAGTACGGTGAGGCGAATCCAGATCGCCGCGCAAACCGCGAGCGCGGCGGCAAACGGCGCCAGTTCAATCGCCAGGCGCTTCCAATCCGTCGCGCGGCGGGGCTTCTGCACTCCGGGGATTCCGCAGCGGTCGATCAAGATCGCGCCGGCGCATCCCGCGATCGCCATCCCGGCAAACGGGCGCACGAGAAATCCGCCCACGCAGACCGCCGCCGCAATCCAGAGCCATCGCGCCGCGCGCTGTCCTTTGGCGTTGGCGAATGCGAGCAGCGCTCCCACGAGGAACGCGAGAAAGGGGAGGTCGGTCATAAACGAGAAGCTCAAAAATAAGAAACACGGATTGCACACGACTAGCCCCGTCGCCGCCATCGCCTGCCATCGCGCCGCGCCGCATCGGCGCACGAGCGCATGGAACATCACCGCGCAAAGTATCGCGATCGGGACTATCGAAAGGGTAAGCGAGGCCGATCCCGCGCCGCACACGCGCCCCCACGCGGCGCCGTAGAGGATCTGCGCGGCCGGCATCGCCTGCGAAAATCCGGCGAATCGAATCTCACCTGAGCGCAAAAAACGGCGCACGGCGGCGCCGTAGAGCCAACTGTCCACGACCGACGCCTGCGCAATCGGATGAAGGACCGCGAGCGCGAACGCATACCATCCCGCCACCGCGATGAGCGCGGCCCACGATCCGCGGCGCATCCAGCGGCGCCATCGGAGGTTCGGGCGAGTCGAGCTTGCTCCGGTTTTCAACTATCCCCTATACTGCGATGGCCGCCAGGAAAATCATGACCCAAGACAGAGGACAACGATGCGGTCGCTGGTAACCGGCGGGGCGGGATTTTTGGGTTCCCATCTCTGCGAGCGGCTGCTCAAGGACGGGGACGAGGTAATCTGCCTCGACAATTTCTTCTCCGGCAAGCGCGCCAATATCGCGCACCTCGCGGACCATCGCAACTTCGAGGTCATCCGCCACGATATCGTGGAACCGATCCTGCTCGAAGTCGATCGCATCTTCAATCTCGCCTGCCCGGCATCGCCGATCCATTATCAATACAACCCCGTCAAGACCACCAAGACCAGCGTGATGGGCGCGATCAATATGCTGGGCCTCGCCAAGCGCGTGCATGCGCGAATCCTGCTGACTTCGACCAGCGAGGTTTACGGCGACCCGCAGGAGCATCCGCAGCGGGAGTCGTACTGGGGGCACGTAAATCCGATCGGCGTGCGCTCCTGCTACGACGAGGGCAAGCGGCTCGCCGAATGCCTGACGATGGACTACCACCGGCAGAACCGCGTCGATACCCGCATCGTGCGCATTTTCAACACCTACGGCCCGCGGATGGCGGCCAACGACGGGCGGGTGGTGTCGAACTTCTGCGTCGCCGCGCTCACCGGCCGCAATCTGGAGCTTTACGGCGACGGCCGGCAAACGCGATCGTTCGCCTACGTGGATGACATCATCGACGCGATCGTGCGCATGATGAACCAGGACAAGCACATCGGCCCGATCAATATCGGCAATCCCGACGAATTTACGATCGCGGAGTTGGCTAAGCTGACGCTGGAACTGACGGGCAGCCGCTCGAAGATCGTACGCAAGCCGCCGCGTCCCGACGATCCGGTGCGCCGCCGTCCCGACATCGCGCTGGCGAAGAAGGTGCTCCGCTGGCAGCCGGCGACGCCGCTCCACGCGGGCCTCAAGAAAACCATCGCCCACTTCCGCAAGGAGCTGGGGATCGCAAGTTAATCGGCTACCGGTTGCGGTCGTTCAAAAAGCTCACTATCCGATCCGCGAAAAAGATTGGCCGCTCGTCGTGGATTGAATGGCCGGTGTCCTTGATGAGCAGCGTCGCGCCGGGGGTATTTGCCATCTTTGCCGCGACCTCGCGCGTGCTGCTGAAAACCGTGTAGAGCGGCCAGTCTTCGTCCCGATCGCCCGCGGCGAGGAGCAACCGCGAAGTCATCGACAGGTAGCGCGGCTTTCCCAACGCGTTGTTGGGAGCGTAAACGTCTCCTTCCTGAAAGGTGTAAATAGCCAGTTCGAAGTTTAGCCGATTGATCCACTGGCGATACTGCGGCGTGTAATATTCATACCGATCGAACCGGGTTTGCTCGACGAACGCCTTTTTGCACGGCTCCCATCCGTCGCGATACCACATATCGGGTTGCGGAGGCAGAAGCGGATGGCCGAGGAATCCCGGAGCGAGCGGCTTATAGTAAAGCTCCTCGAAAAACTCGCGGCGCGACGACACCACCTCCGGCGCCTCCCATTTCTCGATCAGGCCGCCGCCGATACCCGCAATCTGGTGGCCAACCAGGTATTCCGCGCCCGTCCGATACGGCATCATGCAGGTGGCCGACCACGCCACAATCGTTCCAAGCCAGGGATATTCGTCCTTCTTGCGCGCCAGCATGAGCGCCATATTGCCGCCCAGGCTGCCGCCGATAACGGCGGCGATCCGATTCTTGACGTTGCCGATCTCCCGATCGAGCGCCTCGATAAATCCGATAATGAACCGCTCCATCGTATCGATCACCGGATAGCCGCGAGTCCGGTTGCCGACGATCGGGATGCCGGGATCGCCGGTGGGACGGTAGGAAGCTTCAGGGTGGCTATTCAAGTTCGGATCGGTAAAGGGTGCCGTGTAACCGCTATTCAGCATGTCGAATGAGATAACGGTGTACGGCTGGCCCCGTTTGGCGCCAGCCGCAATTAGCTGCCGCGCGAGCGGAACCGCCTCCTCCAGGCGGGAGCCGCCGCCGTGCAAATAGATTATTATTCGGTCCTTCGCTGGAATCGCCGAGTGGCCGCCGGGAATGGAGCGCAACGTTCCGGGAGCGGGATTCGCCGGTTGCGCGTCCGGGCTGAATTCGGTCCCCGCCGACGCGATCATGTAGCGCCCCACGACCGGCTGGCCGTTGATTTCGAGCGTAATGTTGAATTGCGGAAACGGCGCGCTTGGAATGTTGACCGGCCGACGCGGCAGATCGTCCTCGCCGGAGGCTCCGATCCAGCCAAGCCGCGGCCGATGCGCGCGCCAGCCCGGATCGTTGGAGCGAATCGCCCACAACGCGGCATACGCGGCGTCGAGCACGGTTCGGACAGCATCTTTCAGCGCGCCTGAATTCGCGGCGAGTGCGGGATCGTTTTGGGTTACGCATCGAATCAGATCGGCGTTGCTCGGATTCCATTGCGCAAACTTCTCGAATGAGTCCGCCCCTGTGACCGCCAATTGCGCCACGGGAATAGCCAGATGCTTTAACGATCCCACCCGAAGTTTCACGGCGTTGGACAAGATTTTCTTCGGATCGCGCAGGCGGGCATTCTCGCGCAGGAGTCGATTCACCCGGCCGAAATTATCGTCCACGCTTGCGGCGGGATTATCGAGCAGGGCGGCGGGTGCAAGATAATAGTCGCGAGTGAGCAGCCCTTTCGGTGACGCCGGGTCGAGCAGCGGCCCAATCCGACACGGTTCCTCGGGCGGAGTCATCGGAGCGGTCACAACCAGCGGACCGCCGCGCTTGCGCTTCCCCGGCGGGATCGCGGCGGCGAGGAGCGCAGCCGCGTCAACCAGGCCCGCGGCGAAACCCGCCACGGGGGCGAGGAGGCTCGCCGCAATAAAATCACGCCGGCGTATTATGCGCATGGCGAGCCTTCCGCTACGCGGCGAACCGCTTTTCGATTGCCGCCGCGGCGCGGAACGCGAGCGGATTTAGCGCGATCGAAGCGAGCGCGCCAACCACAATCAGCCCCTGCGCCTGATGGGGCAGCAGCCCCAGCGACGCGCCCCGGTCGCCGAGAATAAAGGAAAACTCCCCAATCTGCGCCAGGCTCGCCGCGACGGTCAGCGCGGTGCCGAGCGGATAACGGAGGGCGATTATCAGGATAAAGGCGGCGATCGGTTTGCCCAGCACGATTATCGCGACCGCGGTTGCCAGTTCGATCTGGCTGGTCCGGATAATCGCGGGATCGCACAGCATCCCGACCGCGACGAAGAACAGCACGGTAAACACGTCCTGCAGCGGTTGCATTTCGGCAGCCGCCCGGCCGCTGTGGTCCGATTCGCCCACCACCACGCCGGCCAGGAACGCGCCCAGCGCGAACGAAACGCCGAACAGTTCCGCCGCGCCGCAGGCGACGCCGATGGCGATCGCGGCGACCGCGAGCGTAAACAGCTCGCGCGATCCCGTCCGCACCACGCGCTCGAGCAGCCAGGGCAGGATGCGGACGCCCAGCACCGGCATCACGAATGCGAACGCGGCAACCTTTGCGATCGTGATGCCGATCTCCAGCGCCGGCCCGCCCGCTCCGGACGCCAGCGCGCGGCTCGCGGAATCGTTGTCCAAAACCCGCGCCAGCACCGGGAGCATCACCAGTATCAGCACCGTCACCAGGTCTTCGACGACCAGCCATCCGGCGGCGATGTGGCCGTCCGCCGAAGCAAGGACGCCCCGCTCTTCGAGCGCGCGGAATACGACGACGGTGCTCGCGACCGAAAGCGCGAGACCGAAGACCAGTCCCGCCGCCGCCGGCCATCCCCACAAATGAGCGGCCGCCGCGCCCAGCGCAGTGGCGAACGCGATCTGCACGAGCGCGCCCGGAATCGCGACTCGCCGCACCGCCCACAGTTCTTCCAGCGAAAAGTGCATCCCGATCCCGAACATCATCAGCATCACGCCGATTTCGGCGAGTTGGCCCGCAATCTTCACGTCCGCGGCGATTCCCGGCGAAAACGGCCCGATTGCGATGCCCGCGATCAGGTAGCCCACGATCGGCGGCAGCCCCATTCGGACCGCGATCATGCCGCCCGCCAGCGCGGCCACAAAGCCGATGGCGAGCGTGAAAATCAGCGAAGTTTCATGGGGCATGCGGCGTAACTATCACGGGCGCGCCGACACAGTCGAGGCGGCCGCCCACGCGGAAGTTTGCGCTTCGTGCCGCGCGGCGACAAGATAGTGAATGGATTTTCGGGAACGATCGGGGAACGCGATGAATCGGCTCGAAGCTGGAATCCGCCCGCTTCTGGGGATTTTTGCGGCGGCGATTTTCGCTTCATGCGCGGCGGTTGCGCCTTCCGTTGCGCCGCCCACACTGCCAAAGGCGACGCCGATCGTGTTCGTGCCGCATCCGGAAGCGCCGCCGCCGGACGAATGGAATCTGTTTCCCGATCCGGTCACCGGCCGCGTGGATATTTACCGCGAAGGCAAGTACGCCGGCTCGATCACCGGCGACGAGCCGAAGAATCAGGACCCGCCGCTGCCCCATCCGGTCGGAGTGCCGCAGCCGTTCTAAGCGCCGCGATGGCGCCATGCGGGCGGGCGGCGTAATCTTTTAGCATGAGGGCCGCGGCGGCAAGGAAATTCTGCCGGCTGATTGTGGCGATTGGCGTTGCCGCGAGCGGATGCGGCCGAATGCCGAGTCTCCACGCGCACTCCGGCGCGGCGCGCGATGCGAACGTCAAGGTCACCGTCGCCGACGTCGGCTTTGACGGCACGAGCGGCGCCAATTACGTGCTGCTAAAGGACGATTCCGGCAAACGCGAATTGCCGATAACGATCGGCGACAGCGAGGCGCAGGCCATAATGCTCGCGATGCACGGCGTGAAGACCGATCGGCCTCTCACCCATGACCTGCTCGAATCGATCCTTAGGCGGACCGGCAACCGCGTCGATCGCGTGGTGATCGCGAAGGTGCGCGACGAAGTTTATTACGCCAGCATTTACCTCGACCACAACCGCTACAAAATAGACAGCCGGCCGAGCGACGCGATTGCGATCGCGGTGGGTACGCACGCGCCGATTTACGTCAACGAACGGCTCTTTCAATCCGCGCCCGCCCTCGCGCATGGACGCTTGAGCGGCACGCTGCCGGAAACGGCGCGCGCGGCGGGGGTTACCGTCGAGAAATTGACGCCGGCACTGGCGCAATGCTTTGGTGCGGATGAGACGCGCGGCATCCTTGTGTCCGACGCCGGCTCCGCGGCGACCGCGGCCGGAATCGAGCGCGGCGACGTGATTACGGATGTGGACAGTCATCGGATCGACCGGCCGGAGGATTTCACGCGCCAGGTTGTCGCGAACAGAGGTGCTGCCCCCCTCATCCTGGACATTCGGCGCGGCGCAACCGAGCACAAGATCGCGCTTCCAGCCGCGGCGGCTGTCCCATCGGCCAGCCGTTAGCGGCGGCGCGGCTAACCGCGGCGAACGAGAAGAGTTCGGATAAAACGCGGATCGATCGCGCGCTTGCCGCCCAGATCGGCGAATTCCTCTTCCAGCGCATGAAGGCATGAATCGACGAAATCATCGCTGCGGCGCGCCGCGCCGTCGAGCCGCGCGGAAATCGCCCCGGCTACCATCGCGCGGAATTGCTCCGCGAGGCGGGCCGGCTTGCCGTTGGATGCCATGAATGCGGCGCGCGCGGCGCCGAGGCGGCTTTCCTCGATCGGGTCGGGCGCGAGCCGTCCGTCGAGCGCGTTGCGGACCAGCGCGGTCAGCAGAATCTGGCTGAGCCGCACTTCGCTTGCGGCGACACTGGCGCGGAAGCCCGCCGAGGCGATGTCGATGCCGAGCAGCCCGCGCATCAATTCCGCCATCGCGGCAACTTGGTCGAGAACCCCATAGCTAAGATGCAAATCGCGCATCGTGCGGAAATCGCGCATTTCGACCGCGCCGGCCCCGTCGAGCGCGGCGAAGAATCGCGGCTGGCGCATCGTGAAGCCGGCGATCGCCTCGCGGTAGGGTGAATCGAGATAGGAAATCTCGCGCGCCTCGCGCGGGCTAAGCCCAAGGTTTGCCGTTTCACGCTCGGCCCGCGTGCGCAAATCGACCGTCAGGCTCACCCCGAGCCGGAAGAGCAGCTTCAAATGGGTGTCGCGCAAGTGCGCGATTGCGGTGTCGAGGCCGCCGCCCGCAAGATGTTCGAGGGCGAGGTTCAGGTAGTCGTGCGTCATCTCGACCGCGACGCGGACCGCCTCCGAATCGCCGAAGTCGATCGACCGCGCGACCAGGACCTCGTTCGTCACCATCGCCATCTCGCTGCGCACCTGCCGCCTGCCCTGCGCGGCGAATCCCGCCGCCAGCGCGGTGTTGAAGAGCGAGCGATCGCCGCCGGCCTCGGTCAGCGCCATCTCCGGCGGGATGACATCCGCGTCGCCCGTCAAATCGGCGCGATCGGGACTTTCGTATTGGGCGCGAATCCGCTCGAATTCAGCCGGATCGAGGTAGTTGAAGATGCTCTGCGCTTCGAAGAAATCCGGGAAGCCGCGGTCATTCAGCCGCGCGCGGCGGAATTGATAAGCCGCTTCCTCCAATTCGGCCTCGGCGCCCCAATAAATCTCCTCCATCAGGGCGGAGAAGTAGTTGTAATCGCGCTCGAACGCCTCATCGAGGAAATCGGAAATGTGCTGCGTAATCGCGTCGTGGCGGATAAATTCGATCAAATAGTTCTCGTCGAATTGAACGAAGCGGTTGGACGGCGCGTCGGGCGACGAGGCCGCATCCTCGAGCCGATGCACCTTGATGTAACCGCGCAAGAGAATCGACATCAGCTCCAGATCGAGCTCCATCAGCCCGTCGGCCATGCGCCGGCGTCCGCCCTCGGCGAGCGCCTCGATCCATTCGCGCATCCGCGCGGTATTGGGGCGGTCCTTGTCCCAGCAATCGAGGTCGAACAGCGATTTGACCTGTTCGGGCAGCGCGAGGCTCAACAGGTCGCCCGCGTCGGCGCTGCCGATCTCCTTGACCGTGTAAAAGAGGGTCTCCGGGGCGAACGATTGCACCAAGCGCTCGGCTTCCGGCGCGGACAAGATCAGGTCGCGCTTGTGGCGCGCGGGCAACCCGTACAGGAATTCCAGCTTTCCCTGAAAGGGCAGGTTGAGAAACTCGTCTTGGCCTCTGACCGCCATTCGGCTTGCGCGATCGATTCGCGCCGCTCCTTATTTTAGCAAAATAACCCGATTGCCGGCGCGCGGACAACTGAATATCGGAGGCTTTCAGAATTGCACCCGGCCCATTAAGTTGATATGCGGAACGCAATCCGATGAACGCGCGCGGGAAACGGCCGATCGCATTGACGATTGCGGGCAGCGATCCGGGCGGCGGCGCCGGGGCGCAGGCCGATCTCAAGACCTTTGCCGCGCTCGGTGTGTACGGCTATTCGGCGCTCACGATGGTGATCGCGCAGAACAGCCGCCGGGTGACCGGCGCCGATGCCGTCTCATCCGCGATGCTCGTGAGCCAGATCGAAACCCTCGCCGAGGAGGCGCGGCCGGCGGCGGTAAAGACGGGTGCGATGGGGAACGCGCGGCTGGTAAAAGCCGTCGCGCGCGCGATCGAACGGCTGAAACTTCCGGCGCCCGTGGTCGATCCGGTAATCGTGTCGAGCAGCGGCGCGAAACTCCTCGATCCGAAAGGCGTGCGCGCGATGCGCCGGCGGCTGATCCCGCTCGCGCGCATCGTCACTCCGAACATCGCGGAGGCCGAATCGATCGCGAAGATCAAAATCGATTCGCCCGCCGCAATGCGGGAGGCGGCGAAGAAGATCGTTGCGATGGGCGCGCGGGCGGCGGTGATCAAAGGGGGCGACAGCAACAACAAGGAGTACGCGGTGGACTACTTTTACGCCGGCCGCCGCTATATCGAACTGTCCGCGCGGCGGATTGCGGGGGGCGCGCACGGCACGGGCTGCGCCTTTGCGGCGGCGATCGCGGCCTATCTGGCGCGCGGCTACGAGCTCGAAGCGGCGGTGCGCGCCGCCAAGCGGTACGTTACGGCGGCGCTCGCGTGCGGATTCAAGCTCGGTGCGGGGCGGACGGTCCTCGATCATTTCGCGATCGCGCGGCAAGGCGGGGCGCGCCGCAAACCGGCGCGGTCAAAAGACGCCCCGCGGGAGGATTCCGCGAGCGGCGCTAGTCGATCCGCGCGATCGCCGTGAGGTCTTCGGCGGTTTCCACGCCGGCGCGTTCGGCAGCCGCGGCCGCATCGCGCAGTTTCTCCAGATTATGCAGATGAGTTTTGCGGTCGATGCGGTAAAACGTCAGCGCCACAATCGCGAGCGCGGCGCATCCCGCCGTAACCGGCACGAACAGCAGCGCCAAATGGCGCAATACCAGCGGATCGACAAGGCCCGGCTTCGCGCCCTGCGGAAACGCCACCGCCTCCAGCAATAGCCCCGACAAGAACGTGCCGATGCCGCTGACCGATTTCAGCACCAGGCCGTTGGCCGCGAACAGCAATCCCTCGGAGCGCTGTCCGGTTTTCACGGCAACATCTTCGACGATATCGGACATCATCGAGGCGGCGATAATGAAGCCCATGATTGCCAACGTGTCCCGCACCAGGCCGTCAACGAGCAGAGCCGCCAACAGGGCCGTGGTGTGATTGGCGGGCATCAGACCGATCAGCCGAAGCGGAATCGGGATCACGCCGGTCACCAGCGCGCAGCAAAACAGCGTGATCATCGCGCGCTTCTTGCCCATCCGCTTGGAGATCGGCGCGGCGAGGGTGACGCCCAGAACCGCGGCGATGCCGCCGAACACGATCAGGTAGGAGATTTGCTGCGAGGTCAGTTCCCAGAAGTAGGTCGCGATATAAAGCCCCAGGCTGGTGGCGAGTCCGTTGCCGACGCTGAAAATAATCGCGGCGCTCATCAGCGATAGAAACGAGCGATTCGACAATATTTCGCGGACATCTTTCAGCCGCTCCGCCAGACTTTCTCCGCGCCGGACCGGCTTCAGGTCAACAACGCTTTTGCCCTGCGTGCCCACGGCCGAAACCAAAATCGCGATCAGCATCACGATCGCGGCGACCAAGCCGTACTGTTCGTAGCCGCGGCGGTTGAGCACGCCGAGCGGATGGGTGGCATCCTGGCGCAGGAAGACGCGGAACGCCAGCACCGCCATCGCGCCACCGCCCAGCATCCCGTAGAAGAAGCGATGGCTCAGCAGTTGCGTCCGCTCGTCGTAGTCGAGAGTCAACTCCGGGGCGAGCGCGGCGCTGGGAATTTCATAAATGCTGGTCAACAGCCGCACCGCCATCAGCATCGCGAGCATATAGAAGAACATTGCATGGTTCGGCCAGCCGTGCGGCGGATGCCACAGCCAGTAGAAGGCCACCGCGATCGGAATCGCCGAGGCGTACATGAAGGGATGGCGCCGGCCCCATTGCGATCGCACATGGTCGGACCAGCGCCCAAGAAGCGGATCGAAGATCGCGTCGAAGAACATCGCAATCATGATCGCCATTCCGACCCATTGCGCGGGCAGGCCGATTACCTGATTGAAGAACAACAGGACCAGCGATCCGAGGGCGGCGTGGTTGACGCCGTAGGCGACCGCGCCGATGCCGTAATAGAACTTGATCGCGCGGCTGAGCAGCGACGCGCTCTCCGGGCAGGTTTGTGCGGCCTGCCGCATCCCGTCGGTTGCACCGGCTGCCGCGAGCGTTCCTGCCAGCGCCGGCGTGGCGGTTCGCCCCGCTTGCGGCTTCATTACCGCCATCCCCGAGCCATATTGGCTACGATGGCACAAATCGAAACAGCAATGGAATTGCGCGGCCAGCGCGCACCGGCCGCCAGCCGCATCGTCAGCGGCGCAGCATCTTCGGCCCGAAAAAGGCCAGCCAAACCGCCGCGCCAAAAATCCAGATGCCCGCCGCCCATTCCAAACAGACAAAGTAGTATGCGGGGGAAATATCGGCGGCGAGCCGCGCGAGCAGAGCGGCGATGAATGCCACGCCCATGACGATTACCGCCGGAGGACGCCCCAAAGCCAGTTTCTCCAGGTTAAGGTGGCTCAGCGCGACGTGCGTGCCAACGCTAAACGCCATCAGGCCGAAGCCGCCGATGAAGAGAATGTGCAAAGCGGCGATGCGATGGGCCGGCCAAATCGCGCAAGCGATTAGGCTGATCGGCATGAGCCAAATTGAGAGCCAGACGAGCTTGCGATGCACACCGGGCTTCGCCGGCAGCCGCCATGCGCCGGCGCCATAACCGATTCCCGCGGAGAACGCTATCGCGCACAGCAGAGAACCGCTCCGCTCGAAGCCAAGCTGCTCCAGCAGCAACCCCAAGAAGATTGCGGCGCCGACGGCGGCATACGCCAGCACCTTCCATTTCTCGCGCGACGATCGCGCGAGGTCGGGCGGCGGCGGCGCCCCTCCGATTAGCGGAACCACCAGGCCGCCGACGCCAGCCACAAGGCACAGGAACACCCCCTGTTCCACCAGCAACCGGCCGAAAGGCACGGCCCAGGCCGGCGCACCGCTCAATCCGGCAGCCGCAATCGAGGCGGCTCCGAAGATCCCTTGCAGCGCCGCAATCGGCAGCAGGACAAACGCCGCGGGCGGATTGCGCCGCGCGGTTCCGCCGGCGAACCGGCGAATTGCGAACTCGAACAGCATCACGAACAATCCCGCATAGGCAAGCTCGCTGAGAGCCCATCGTTCGGCCAGCGCCGCACCCGCCGTGGCTAGGAGGAGCGCGGCGAACGCCGCCAGTTCGGCCCGGCTCGGCGGCGGCGATTGAGTGCGGCGCGGCAGCGCGGTGAGCAGGAACCCGATCGCGAACGCCATCATGAACGCCTGCAGCTGGATCGACGCGTGGATCCGCCCCGGGTAGGTCGCAGTAAGTCCGGCCGCGAAGGTCAGCCACTGTCCCACGCCGATCCATGCCAGCAGGACGCCGAGCGGGAAAAAGATTCGGTACGGTTCGCTCCGCCATCGTGACACGAACGCCGCGGCCGACGGCGGAGATTGGTTGCTCGATGGGGCGGTCATGGCCGATTCGTCTCGATCCTGATATTCGGCGATCGGCGCGCCACAATTCAACGGCCGGAGAATTTCGGCGGGCGCTTTTCGAGGAAGGCGCGGACGCCCTCTCGATAATCGGCGCTATCGAAGCATCGCGCAACCATCGCGGCAACGGCGGCTTCGTCGCGCGCTTCCCGGTCCTTCAGTCCCTCGCGAATCGCGGCCTTCGCGGCGGCCATTGTGAGCGGTGCGTTCGCCGCCATTTTGAGGGCGTAATCGCGGACGTCATTTTTGAGCCGATCGGAATCGCACAGCCGATTGACCAGGCCCATTCGGAGCGCCTCGTCCGCGTCGAAGATGCGCGCCGAGAGGAGAATGTCGCGCGCATTGGCGGGACCTACGGTCTGTGCCAGCGCAATCGCCGCCTCCAGCGGATAGGCAAGGCCCAGCCGCCCGGCGGGAACCCCGAACCGCGTGCCGCGCGCGGCGATGCGAATGTCGCAGGCAAGCGCGACCTGAACGCCGCCGCCGATGCATACGCCGGAGATCATCGCGATTACCGGCTTGGAACATTCGGTCATCGCTGCGACCGCGCGATTAGGCGCCTCGCGATAGGCGCGCGCTTGATTCGCATCGGCGCGGAGCGCCGGAAATTCTTTGATGTCCGCACCGGCAACGAATGCTTCCGGTGTCGAACCGCGCAGGATTATCACGCGGACGGCATCGTCGGCCTCAAGCTCGGTCACCGCTTCCGCAATCCGCGTCCACGCCTTGAGATTGAGCGCGTTGCGGGCCTCGGGACGATTGAGCACGATCCATCCGAGGGGAGCCTCATGCCGCACGATCAGGGGATCGGCGGAGCTATCATCGATTTTGGCGGGCATGGCTATTGGCCGTGAATGTTACGACGATACCTTAAGCGATCCGTCCCCGGAACCGTCAAGCGGTTCCGGGGACGATTAGGCGGCAGGATTCGATTACTGGCAGAAATTCGAGGCCGGCTTACCCGAGTAGGTGCATTGCTTTCCAGCAACGGCGGCGGTGACCGGGACAAATCCAGGCGAAGTCCATGCGCTGGTAGTGGGGAAGCAGGCCGGAGTCGGCTGGGAGGTGGGCGCCGGTATCGCGTTGATCGCGTCAGTGAAGCCGGAGGGCAGCGTCACCCCGAAGCCGTAGCAGCCGTCGTCGGGACAATCGAGATCCTTGACCGCCCACTTGCTGCAAATCGCGCTGCAGTCGGCTGCCAAAGTGGAATCGGCCGTCAGAACGGGGTAGTCGGCTGCCGTCGCGCTGCAACCGCAGGTTTTCTCGCCCATCTTGCCGGTCCAATCACAGAAGCTTATGGGCTTGCACAAACCGGAGGATTCAATCACGGGGTTTAAATCTTTGGCGAATTTGCTCATATCGATGTGGACCGTCAGGATGCCGGTGGCGGAGTTGTACGATTTTGTCCACCCGGATTTTTTCCAGGCATCGGCGTCCTTCTTTTCGGGGACGAATGGCTTTCCGGGAATCCTGACCCGCGTCAGGAAAACCTGATCGTTGCTGGGCGTGGGATCGAAGCCGGGACCGACATACATCTGGTAGGTCTGCTCGGTGGTGTCCTTGGCGAAGACGAAAAATACATAGTAGGTATTATTCGACTTGAACACATTAACGGAGCGTGGCATTACCGGCGAAGGGGTCCAATTCTCCGTGTTCTGCTGGGTTTTCGTTTTGGTGGTATCGATGTAGTAAACGCCGTGGTTTACGGTGAGATTGCTCCGCTGGTAGGTGCTCTGCGCCATCATGCGGATAAACGGCCGCGAACTGCTGCCTTCCGAGCCGGTTAGATATTGCCGGTATAGTGGGACGCCGTAGCAGTAGCCGCTCCCGCAATCCGAGGACCAGTCGCCGCCCCTGCCGGCTAGAGTATCGCCGCAGGTGGTTGCCCCCGTTTTCTTATCCGTTATTTCGGTGGCGCACTTGGGATAAACCACCGTAGTGACGTAATCGTAGGGGCTGGTCCTCGCGGTAGCCAATGGCGAAAAGTTCAAAATCGGTGTCGGCCCGGGGGTGGGAATCGGCGTAACTGTCGGGGTGGGTCCTCCCGTCGGCGTAGCTGTCGGCGTCGGCAAGGGGAGAAACGTCGGCGTCGGATAGGGCGTGGGATAAACGCCAACGGCCACGTTGGAGGCGCATTCGACGGTGTCCAGCGGGGCGTTGAAGAACGGATCCTGATTGACCGAGATGGTATCCGCCAGTCCGGTCAGTGAACCGTCGTCGTCATTCAATTCGGTTTGGCGGTCGATATCAGTAAAGCCGGTCCAGGCCCCGGTGTTTGTGGTGCAGTAATTTGCCGCTTGCGCCACCGGATCGGTGTAGAAGGTACCCGGCATCAGCTCCGGCTCGATCACGAAGTGGCGAATGTCAACGTTGTTGAAGAATAGATTGGCCGAATGGAACGCCGGCGGATAGTAGAACCCGTTGGGCTGCTTCCATCCGATCGCCGCGTTCGGAAGATAGCATTGCAGATTGCCCGGGCCGCCCGGCTGGCTGTTGTCTCTCATCACCCCCGCCACGCGAGTCGCCGGATAGCTGTTCGTGCAGTCGGGGTTCAGGCCTATCCCTAAACTCGACGTGCAGCCCGCGAGAGTGCTTTTGGTGATGTCCAAATAAGCGTTCGATTCCTCGTAAGCCGGACCGTCGTAGATGCTGAACAGACGCTGGGCCGAGTAATTGTCAAGCGGGTAGGCCACCCCATCGTTCTTTGAGACGCAGCGATTGCCGGGAAAGACGCCGTTAGACTGGGTGCCGCATGAAATTCCCGGGTTCGTAACCAAAGGGCCGTTGTTGTAGGGACCGGCGTTGGACGCGTACGGGTTGCCGGCCTGGGTAGTGCCGATGAAGACGCTCTTTTTTGCCAGCGCCCAGTAGCCCGGCGGCGCGGAAGATTTCGTGTAATCGCCGCCGGAGACGAAGCTCAGCCCGCCATGCAGCGAATCCGTAATAACACTGTTGATGACCAGATACCAGTATTGGCGCAACCAGATCGCCGCGAAATTAATTTGTGCCCAATTGAACGAGGTGGTGAAGCGATCGATGACGTTGACCGCACAGTTCGATTCAGGTTCGCCGTTGGCGCATTTTTTTACCGTGCTGCAATCGCCATTTGGCGTGTCGCACCGGGTGGCTTGCTCGTATCCGCCAAAGTCGGTGTTGGGATAATACATCTTGTAAAAGTCGCTAACCGCGCAAGTGGGCCCCTGTTGCGGATTGGTGCAACACGCTAATGGTGTCCCCTTTCCGGTGCATAGCGCCGCACTGATAAACGGTGGCGCGAGGTTATTTGGGACCGGCTCTAGATTGTCGGTATCAAGGGATTCACCGCTGCCGACTCCAAGGCATGGCGCGGTGTTGCCCACAGTCTGGAGCGCGGTCATCGCGCTGGAGCATGAATTGTCGTAAAACACCTTGAGCGGCGAGATGCCGGCGCGGTCGATGTCGCCGTAGGAGGTACTTTTCTGCAGCGATGCGTACCCCGTCCACTTTTCGTCGATGGACATGCCGCCGTTTGCGGACGGCACGAGCCAGTAGCAGTTGCCGCAAGTGCCGGCGCCGGCGGCCATATTGCCCTCGAAATCATTCCATCCGTTCGTGATCCAGAAGACGGTTGGATGGTCCCAATCGGTATGGAACGGCGGGACCTCGGAGGCGAAATCGCCGCTGGGGGTATTATTTGGGTTGAAATTGGGCCGCGCGAAGATGCCCGGAACCATGCGTGGATTCTGGATATTTTGGACCGCGGCGCGCGCAAATATCCCGAGGTTGGAATAGAGATTGTTGTTAACCTCGGTCGCGTCCTCGAGAAAAAATCCGTGCCCGATCGATTCGTAGCCGACGTTGCGCGCCAGCGTCGCGCCGTCGGTCCCGTGCAGAACAATCCAGCGCGTCATCGATTCGTTAATGGAACAATCCTTGATGAAGGCCCGCTGCGCGGGAACCGCGCGCGCCAGATGGAAATGGACCGGGTAGTGCCCGATCTCGCCGCCCTGTCCCAACTGATGGAATTCGACGCCCTGCATTTCGGCGGCCTGAAACCCCGCCCGGAATATCGTGTCGCCGCCGAAATAACCCGCGCTCACCGGGAAGGGCTGGTTGATGCCGCTGCCGTCCTGAGCGGCGATATTGATCGTGTTGCCGCCGGACTGAATCACGATGCTGCGGGAGAGCAGCGCGACGGCGGCGCGCGTATCCACGGAACCGATGTTCAAACTCAGTTTCGTTTGCACGTTCACGGCGCCGTCCGGCGTGCTGACGTTGGTCAAATCGTACTGCGAACCGTTGTGGGTCCATTGAACCGCGGCGCCGTTGGCGGTATCCAGCGTAATTAGGGTGCGGTTGGTGCCGCTATCGTAAGAAACCGACGCGATCCTAAGTTGCTCCGAATGGCCGGGCATATAATCCGTGCTCGTCACGACGATGTCGTCGCCCGCCTCCCAAGAACCGGCCATGTTTCCGGCAACATAAAATTGGGTGTCGCCCTTCTTGAGAATTTTCGCTGCGCCTTGATCGAGCCGGGTCCAGCTCGTTCCGGTCATTAGGGGGAATTTCGGGACCGCCTGGGCTTCCTCTAGCGCACCCTTTGTGCCGAACATCTGAATCGTGCCGCCGTAGGACACTGCGAGCACCTTGTATCCGAAGTAGGCGTTGGGGTCGGCGCCGTCGAACGGCAGCGTCCCGTATTTGTAAAAGTAATCTTTTACGCCGTTGTCCAGTTGCCGCTCGCGATCGTCGCCGTTGTTCCAGTCATTGACCGGGATGCCGCATGGCGACGGCTCCCATTTAGGATGATCGGCGGGCGGCTGAATCAGCGGCGATTTGCATTCGACGCCGCTGCCGTTGGCGGGGTCGGCCTGCTGCGGTCCCCAAAGATTGATCGTGACCACCGACCGCATCGTGCCCGAGGCTCCCACAGGACCTCTTCCGGCCGTCCCGATGGGCGTGGCTGACGATCCGGCCATCAGGCTGCCGTTGTTTTCGACAATGACCGATTTTGCCCAGAAGTCGATTTGGGCATCCTGAAAGTTGAGCGAGCCGCCTTTGACGATGTTCACGTTGGAATAAAAATAGTGCTTCGCGTTGCCGGCTCCGCCCGGTCCGCCGGTCACCATGCATGGCCCGCTGATTAGAAGATCGGGTGGATTGGACGGGATATTATTGGGATCGCCGGCGGCGAGGGTTCCACCCGCGCAAGTGTCGGCCGTTGGCGATGCGTCCGGTTGAGCGTGGGCAATGCCGACAATTCGGGTGGCCGATGCGGCGCGGGATAAAATTGTACGGACTTCGTTGCGCGCGCCAAAAAGGTTCGAAGCTAAGATCAGCGCCAAACCGGCGCCCGTTGCCCCGGTTGCGGCGAGCAGCGCCCGAAAAACCTTCCGATGCCGCGACATTCTCCGCTATTCTCCCTGCGGAAAAAACTTGTGCTGCTCCGTCTTTCCCAGAGGCGGGTGCCGGAGCGTCGAGCAAAATCCGCTACGCTCGAAGATCTTATAGCTTGGAAATGATTTCACCAGCAATCTTTTCCAGCCCGCTCGTGAGGCTTTGCGGATCGAAGCCCGGCGGCGCGACAATTACCCGCGACACGCCCATGTCGCCCAGCATCTTCAGGTAATCGAGTTGCGGAGCGCCGCCGCACGACAATTCGATCGAGTCCGGATTGCGGCCGGCTTTCTTCGCCTCGGCCTTCACCAATGCGAACAATTCCTTGAGCTTGTCCGGCTCGCCGCGCGCCGGGAAAAATCCGTCGCCGTACCGGCCCGCCCGCCGCGCTGCGGCCTCCGAATGGCCGCCGACAATGATCGGCACTCCCCCCTTCTGGATCGGCTTCGGGTAGCTCTTCACCGGGCCGAAATTGAAATGCTTGCCGTGAAACGACGAGGCATCCTCGCGCCACAACGCCCGGAGCGATTGGATCGCCTCGTCGGTGCGCGCGCCGCGCTCGTGGAAATTGAGGCCCAGCGCATCGAACTCTTCCTTGAGCCAGCCGCTGCCGATTCCGAGCATCGCGCGCCCGCCCGATAGAACGTCCAGCGTCGCCATCTCCTTGGCGACGTAAATCGGATGGCGCTGCGGGAGAATCAGAATTCCGGTGCCGAGCCGGATTTTCTTGGTGATCGCGGCGATATAGGCCAGCGCGATGAGCGGATCGGGAATGGGAGTGTCTTCGCCGCCCGGCATCTTTCCCGTCGATGAGTACGGGTAGGCCGATTTGTAGCCCTGCGGCACGACGACGTGCTCGACCGTCCACAGCGACTCGAAGCCGCACCGTTCCGCCGTGGTGGCAAGATGGGCGAGCAGGGTGGGATTTGCAAACGGACCGGCATTTACGAACATCAGGCCTAGTTTCATGGTTATCGTCTCCTTGTTGATGGCGATTTGCCGGTCCAATGTATCGCGATACGCCCCGCAAGGAAAACACCGCGCGCGGCTGAATCGCTTCCCTTGTTCGGGCCGCGATGAAGGACTAGTTAAGGTTCATGGACATCGGAAAAGTCGGAATTTGGTTCTTCCTCGATGCGATGCCGGCGGGCGATAGCGCCGAGTTCGCGAAGCGGGTCGAAAAGTTCGGCTACCCGGCGCTCTGGATTCCGGAGGCGGTCGGCCGCGAACCGTTCGCCCATGCCGCCTACCTGCTCGCCCGCACCGAGCGCCTGGTGCTCGCCACCGGAATCGCGAATATCTGGGCGCGCGATGCGGTCACGATGGCCGCGGCATCGAAGACGGTCGCGGAGTTGTCCGGCGGCCGCTTCCTCCTCGGGATGGGGGTCAGCCACAAGCCGCTCGTCACCAATTTACGCGGCCATGCCTACGACAAGCCCTACAGCCACATGAAGGAATACCTGCCCCGGATGAAGAACGCGCTCTACATGGCCCCCGCTCCCAAAGAGTCCGTGCCGATTTTGCTCGCCGCGCTCCATCCGAAAATGCAAACGCTCGCGGCCACCGAGGCGAACGGCACCCACACCTACTTCGTCCCGCCGGAGCATACCGCCAAGACCCGCGCGCACATGGGGCCGAATCCGATGATCTGCGCCGCGCAGGCCGTCATCTTGGAGACCGACGCCGTGAAGGCGCGCAAGGCCGCCCGCGACTATATGAAGACCTACGTCCCGCGCCTGCCGAATTACACCAACAACTTGAAGGCGCTCGGATGGACCGATGACGATTTTAAGGACGGCTGCTCCGACCGGCTGGTCGATGCGATTGTCGCGTGGGGAAGCGAAGACAAGATTCGAGATCGGATCGACATGCACCTCAAGGCCGGCGCGACCCACGTCTGTTTCCTGCCGATTCGCGCCGACGGCGCACCGCTCCCCGACCTCCGCGCCGTCGAGGCCTTCGCTCCGCGCTGACCGGGACGATTCAGCGCGGAGGAAAACTCCTGCCAACTATCCGTTTGTGGAGCGGCACGAGACCATCGCCGCTTTCCCGTCCCACGCCGCCGATGGCGGCATCGGTCAGAAGTCGTCTCCGAAGTCGTCCATGCCACCCATGCCACCGCCCATTCCGCCCATGCCGCCGCCGCCCATTCCGGCCGGAGGCATCATCGGTGCGGCGGGCTTCTTCGGCTTCTCGGCGATCGCCGCTTCCGTCGTCAGCATCAGCGCCGCCACGCTGGCCGCATTTTCAAGCGCCGCGCGGACGACTTTGGCGGGATCGATGACGCCGACCTTCATCAGGTCTTCGCACTCGCCCGTTGCCGCGTTGAAGCCGAAATCGCCCTTGCCCTCGATCACGCGATTGAGAATGATTTGCGGCTCGTGGCCGGCGTTGCGGGCGATCTGGCGCAGCGGCTCCGACATCGCCGCCGCGACGATATTCGCGCCCGCCTTGCGATTGCTGTCGAGCTTCAACGCGCGGACCGCCGCAATCGCGCGGACCAGCGCGACGCCGCCGCCCGCGACGATTCCCTCCTCGACGGCGGCGCGCAGCGCATGAACGGCGTCATCGACGCGCGCCTTCTTTTCCTTAAGCTCGACCTCGGTGGCCGCGCCAACTTTGATCACGGCGACGCCGCCGGAGAGCTTGGCCAGCCGCTCCTGCAGTTTCTCACGGTCGTAATCGGAGGTGGTGTCGTGAATCTGCTTGCGAATCTGCTCGATGCGCCCCTGGATTTCCGATTTCTTGCCGGCGCCGCCGACAATCGTGGTGTTGTCCTTGTCGATTATCACCCGGCGCGCCTTGCCGAGCATGTTCAACGCGGCGTTCTCGATCTTGAAGCCGAGTTCCTCGGCGATTAGCGTGCCGCCGGTCAGGATCGCCAGGTCTTGGAGCATCTCTTTGCGCCGATCGCCAAAGCCCGGCGCCTTGACCGCCGCGGCCTTGAGCGTACCGCGCAGCTTGTTGACCACCAGCGCCGCCAGCGCCTCCCCTTCGATTTCTTCCGCGATGATTAATAACGGGCGCTTGGACTGCGCCAGTTGTTCGAGCAGCGGCAAAATCTCGCGCAGGCCCGACAGCTTCTTCTCGTGCAGCAGAATCAGCGGCTCGTCCAATTCGACGGTCAGCTTGCCGGCATTGGTGACAAAATAAGGCGAGAGATAACCGCGATCGAAGCGCATCCCTTCGGCCAAGTCGAGGATGGTATCGAGGCCGCGCGCCTCTTCGACGGTGATGACGCCTTCTTTGCCGACTTTCTCCATCGCGTCGGCGACAATCGTGCCAATGGTGGAATCGCCGTTGGCGGAAACCGTCGCGACCTGCTCCATCCGGGCGCGCTCCTTGACCGGGCGCGCCGCCGCCTTGATCGCGCCCACTGCCGCGCTAACCGCCGCCTCGATCCCACGCCGAAGCTCCATCGCGGGCAATCCCGCCGCAAGCATCCGAATGCCCTCGCGGACGATCGCACCGGCGAGCACCGTCGCGGTAGTGGTGCCATCGCCGGCGGTATCGGAAGTTTTCTGGGCGGCCTCGCGGATAATCTTCGCGCCCATGTTCTCGAAATGGTCTTCGAGTTCGATTTCCTTGACCACGGTCACGCCGTCCTTGGTGACGGTTGGCGCGCCGAAACTTTTCTGGATCATCACGTTGCGGCCCTTGGGCCCCAGCGTTACCCGCGCCGCCTGTGCGACCAATGCGGCGCCGGCGACGATGCCGGCCCGCGCCTTTTCGTGAAGCTCAACCGTTTTGGCTGGCATGTTGGCTACTTCTCCGCCGTAAGGTCTCTTCGTTATTCGTTAAATAACGCCGGGCGAACCCCGCCCGCCGTCCAGTCAAAATTTAAGCATCCCGCCGCGCAATGCAAGAGGCCGCGGCTCTTTTACGATCCGGGCGAAGCGTGCAAGGATGTTCCCCGGAGGAACCACGGCGTGCATTACCCGATCATGTCGAAAACAGCCCGGATAGCCGCACTCGCGATCGTTTGCGTGGCGGCGCTTGGAATGGGGGGCGCTCCTGCGTCGGCAGGCGCGCGTCGAATCGCAACGGTCCAACGGCAGATGCGCCGCGCGCCCACGTTAATCGCGCAGGACGGCGATCAGATCGACGAGCCGGAAGTTCCGCAGAGCCAGGTGGACAAGTACGTCGCGGTGTACAAGGCGATGCAGCGCGATCATAGCCTGACCGCGGCGCAGGCGGCGGCTCAACAGGGATTTACGGTGGAACAGTTCCGCGCCCTCGAAAACCGCATCATGGGCAACAATGTCCTCCACGCCCAAGTCCGCAAGGCATTGCGTGATGCGGCCCGCGCGAAGACGAAAGCCACCCCCGGAAACTAACCCGCGCGCCTGAAGCGGGGGTTTGAGGGGCGGAGGGAGCGCGCTCCCTCCACCCGCGATTGCGAATCGTTCCGGCGGATTACTTCGTAACCGAACTCGCGAACTCCGCCTCCAAGCGCGATACGGCGTCGTTCGCGCGCGCCACCGCGTCCTGCGCTCCCGCCGCCGCGTCGTTCGCCTGCTTGGCGGCGGACTCCGCCTGGTTAGCCGACGCCTCGGCCTGATTCGAGGCGGCCTCCGCCTTGGTCGCGTCCGCTTGGGCGCGATCGGTTGCCGAGTTGATGGTCTTCATGTCGGGACCGCACGCGCTCAGCATCGCGGCCATCGCCAACGCCCCGAGAATGGTTGCCAACGTTTTCATTTGAAATTTCCTCCTGCTAGTTCCAGTAAAATAGCGAGTTCCAGCGTCCAGCCCGGCGGGGTTCGAGGGCCTCGTCCCGAACCGGCAAACGGGAAGATAGTTGCAAAACCGGCTGCCCAAAGCAAGGCGCGCGGCAGCGGAATCGTGGCATCGATCTTCCGCACCATGACAACGATTCTATCGGCCGCGCTTCGTTGCCTAACCGGCGTTCGTTTGCTAAAAGGCATTCGAGTCCGCATTAGGCTGATTTGGTTCATCGTCTGCCGCATCGGACTCGGCCGGGGAGAGGAAACATTCGATGCTGCCACAAGCGAAAGCCGCTGGGAATCGATCGGTTCGGGCGCGGCGGTTCGCGCTGCGAATAGCCATCCTCATCATGGCGGGGTTCACGCTGGTTGCCGCGACCGCGATGGGGCGGACCGGGGCTGCCGCCCCAAATCCCGCCGTGGCGCGCTCTCTAATCACGCATCCGATTGACGAGCACAAACTGGTGACGCTTGCGGGTAACACGCGCCCCGAGGCAAACGCGCAAAACGATCGCGGTGCGGTCGCCAATAGTTTTCCGCTGCCGCATTTATGGCTCCTGCTGCGCCGCCCACCCGAACGCGAAAAGGCGCTGGAAAAATTGGCGAACGACCAGATGGACAAGACGTCGCCTAACTACCACCGTTGGATCGACGCCGCCCAATTGGGCGGAAAGTACGGTCCATCCAAGGCCGATCGCACAAAGATCAAGGCCTGGCTCAGATCGCACGGCTTCAAGGTCAACTTCATCTATAAAAATCAGGTCCTGATCGATTTCGGCGGAACCGCCGGACAGATTCGCGCCGCCTTCCACACCGAGATTCACCGGCTGGATGTGCACGGCAAGCAGCACTTCGCCAACATGAGCGACCCGAAAATCCCGGCCGCGCTCGCCCCGGCCGTCGTCGGGATCGTCTCCCTCAACAACTTTCCGCCGCACACCCCCTACCATAAGGCGCATGTCACCTACACCCCAAGCGGCGAAGGCTTGGGAATCCTTGGCGACCAAGCTTACCTGATCGTTCCGGAGGATTTGCAGAACATCTACGGAATCGTCGGGATGCTGGACAACGGCTACACCGGCACTGGCCAGACAATCGCCGTGTTGGAGGACAGTGATGTTTACAGCACGGGCGATTGGAGCACCTTTCGCAGCGAATTCGGGCTTTCCAGTTATACCAACGGCTCGTTCACGCAGGTTCATCCGTCAGCTACCGGCAGCGATACCTGCAACGGTGACGGGTGCACTTGCCAAAATCCCGGCTCCAACGGCGACGAGGGAGAGGCGATTTTGGATGCGGAATGGGCAAGTGCGGCCGCCCCCGACGCGACAATCGAACTGGCTTCGTGCAGCAGCAGCGGCACCGCCTTTGGCGGGTTCATCGCGCTGCAAAATATGCTGAACAACGACAGCGCACCCAACGTTGTCAGCATCAGCTACGGTGAATCCGAGGAAAAGCTCGGCGCCACTTACAACGCATTTATCAACACGCTCTATCAGCAGGCTTGGACTGCTGGTGTGGCGGTGTTCGTTGCGACGGGAGATGCGGGCGCGGTGATGTCCGATCAAGCCACCCCGACCCCGAGCTACGCGGCGGACGGCATTACCGTCAACGGATTCGCCTCCACGGTGTACGACGTCGCCGTGGGCGGCACCGATTTCAGAGACAATTACAAAGGTAACCAAGGCACCTACTGGAATTCGACCAACGATTCCAATTACGGTTCGATGAAATCCGGAGTTTATTACATCCCGGAGATTCCCTGGAACGATTCCTGCGGGAGCACGTTGCTTTCTGAAGCCGTCACGGCCAGCATGACCACTTACGGCTCGAGCGGTTTCTGTAACCTGACGGAAAATCTATCGCCTTGGCAGCAGCACACCATCGTGGCGGGTGGCGGAGGCCCAAGCGCCTGCGCTACCGGCAGCCCATCCACCAGCGGTGTCGCGGGCGGCACCTGCGCCGGATACGCGAAGCCGTCGTGGCAGTCGATTGTGGGCAATCCTAGCGACGGCGTGCGCGACATCCCCGACGTTTCCTTGTTCGCCGGGAACGGAATCTGGACCCATGCCTACGTCTATTGCGATACCGGAAACACTTCCTGTTCCGGTGCGCCCTACACCTGGTCCCTTGCCGGTGGGACTTCGTTTGCTGCGCCGATAATGGCCGGAATGCATTCGCTGATTAACGAATACTACGGTAATCAGGGCAATCCGGTTGAGGTGTACTACGAAATCGCCTCGAGCGAATATGGCGGTTCCGGCAACTCTTCCTGTTATTCCGTGAACGTGGACATAAACAACAACGGTTGCGATTTCCAGGACATCACCGACGGCGACATCGATGTGCCCTGCGAGGGCAGCAACAATTGCTATCGGCCGTCAGGCACCTACGGCGTGCTGTCCACGTCGAATTTTGCGTACGATCCGGCTTACGCGGCGGGGGTCGGATGGGATTTCGCAACCGGCATCGGATCGCCCAACCTGACCAGCCTGCTGATCTCGTTTAACAATCATAAGCGCACTCCGACCGCGACGCCCACGGCCACCGTCTCGCCAACCGCAACCAGGACGCCATCGCCGACCGCCACGGCGACCAAGACGGCCACCCCGTCGCCAACCGCGACGAGATCGCCGACGGTAACGACAACCCCGACGGCCACGCGGTCGCCGACCGCTACCGTCTCACCGACCGCCACCAAGACCGCTACGGCTACCAAGACCGCCACGCCGACGCGAACCGCGACGCCGACGGTGACCGCTACCGCGACCGAGACGCAAAGCCCCACGGCAACTACGACCACGACGCCCACCGCAACCTCCACACCGACGCCGATTTGGCCAACGTTCCATCACGACATTCAGCGCACTGGACAAAGCACTTTCGATACCAGTTCGAATACCGGCACCTTCAACTGGAAATACACGACCAACGGCGCGGCGGTGGAATCATCGCCTGCTCTAAGTATTGACGGCGCGACCGTCTACATCTCGTCTGACGACGGCAATTTGTATGCGCTTAATGCAACGACCGGAGCAAAGTTGTGGAGCTTTACTATCGATTCAACTTCAGGCGATGTGCAGCAATCGTCCCCTGCGGTCGCAATCGACGGCACGATCTATGTAGGCTCCCAGAACGATAGCTTATATGCAATCAACTCCGACGGTTCTGAAAAGTGGGCATACGCAACCGGCGGCGAGATTTCTTCTTCACCGCTGATCGGGTCCGATGGAACGATTTATTTCGGCTCCGGCGACGGTAACTTGTACGCGCTGACCGACGGCGGGCAGGGATCGGTAACCCAAAAGTGGGCGTATAGCGTCGGTGTCGATACCGCAGTGGACTCGTCCCCGGCGATGAGCAACGACGGGACCACAATCTACGTGGGTACTGACAACGGCGCATTCTACGCAATAAATGCGTCAACCGGCGCAAAGAAATGGTCGAAAGGACTCGACTGCCAGGGAATGAACTCGCCCGCGGTCGGGTCCAACGGAAGAATCTATTATAATTCCTACAATGATAACGTCATTTATGCGGTGACCGATAATGGGACTTCCGCAACCGTCGATTGGTCAGTTGCTGCTCCCAGCAACAACTCCTCCTATTCGTCTACCGCGATCGGGCCGAGCGGGACCATCTACGTTGGTTCCGACTCCGGTGTGTTGTGCGCGATCACAGACAATGGCTCGTCGGGCACTCTCAACTGGACCTTCCAAGGTAGTTCGTCTTCGAGTTCCTCGCCCGCAATCGGATCGGACGGCACCATTTACATCGGTGGCGACGACGGCAACATTTATGCGGTTACCGACAATGGATCGTCGGCGACGGAAAAATGGGCCTACTCGACCGGCAGCTCCATCGATTCGTCGCCCGCGATCGGTTCCGACGGGACGATTTACGTTGGTTCCGAAGATTACAAGGTTTACGCGATAAATACCGGCCCGGTCGCCACTCCAACCGCGACCAGGACAGCGACCGCCACGGCATCGCCAACGGTTACCAAGACCGCCACCCCGACCATCACAAGAACGGCTACCACGACCGCGACCCCGACCTCGACGGCAACCGCAACCGCAACCGCGACGATTACCGCAACAGTGACCGCCACGCCGACGGCGACCCGCACTGCGACGGCGACCTTGACGGCGACCACGACCGCGACGAAAACAGCGACCGCTACGGCCACTGAGACTTCCACATCAACGGCCACCGCCACCGCGACACCGACCGTCACCGCGACGCCATGCGGTTACGATCGCGTCGTCCTGAACGACAGCCCCACGAGCTTCTGGCCGCTTGACGATGCGTCGGGATCCTCGACTGCCGTCGATCTGACTGGCGGCGGCAACACCGGCAACGTTCAAGACACGGTCACGTTCGGAGAGCCGGGAGGCGCCGTGGATGGGGAGACGGCGGCGCTGCTCGACGGTTCGACCGGCTATTTTTCCACTACTAATTCTTACAATGGCCCCGGCACCGCCGGATACTCGGTCGAAGTTGCGTTCAAGACCGCCACCACGAGCGGCGGCAAACTAATCGGCTTCGAGAACATGCAAACCGGCCCCTCCGCCGACTACGGCAGAATGATATACATGACCGATTCCGGAACGCTGGCCTTCGGCCATTACTACGGCGGTTTTCTGGCCGCTCAATCTCCCGGCGCGTACAACGACGGCAATTGGCATCTGGCTGACGGAGTGTGGGACGGTTCGTATTTCTATTTGTATGTCGATGGCTCGGAGGTCGCGTCGTTGGCAAACACGGGCGCGCCGGGAGTTTTCAATGGATATTGGAGATTCGGTTACGGCAGCTTGGGCGGATGGCCCAACAAGCCCACGAGCGAGTACTTCGCCGGAACTATCGAGAAGGCCGCGGCTTGGAACTCAGCCGCATTGACCGCGGCGCAGGTGCTCGATCATTACTCGGCCTTCACCGCCGGCAACTGTTCCGGTGCGACGCCAACGGCAACGGCAACGCCGACGGCGACCACGACCACGACCGAGACCGCATCGCCCACCGCGACCGCAACCACGACGATGGCGCTAACCGGGGCCGCGAGTTGCGGCTCGGTGGTGGAAGGCTCGACGACCAGCCAGGGGGTGACGG